>CAYSHC010000135.1:0-8699 GCA_964430855.1 uncultured Vicinamibacteraceae bacterium | reverse complement strand
GTACCTGTCGGCCGTGTCCATGAACCCGCCAGCGTCTCCCCCGTCGGGGACGGGAGCGTCGGCTTGCGCCGGCGCCTGGGCCCCGGCCTCTGCCACGGCGGGCGTGGGCGAGGCGTCCTGCGCAAGGAGGGTCGACGGGACGATGCCGGCCAGCAGGAAGCAGGCGAGCACCGTCCGCGAGAGATACGTGGTCAGTCGCGTCATCGTGATCCCGGTCAGGGGGGTGGAGGCAGACGTCGGACGGATCGGTGGTTCGACGGGGTGATGCAAGCTGTGCCTTCTCGAGTCCGGTCGCTACTGTATCCGCCTCGGCCGCGACGTGGCTAGTCCCGGGCCTCCATCGGTGGAGCGGCCCCGTGGCGCCGTTCGAGGGCGCTGACTGCCGCCCGGCCGCATTGCTGGTCATCGAGACGTACAATTTCCCGTGCACGCCGTACAGCGCCCGGCAGGGACGCACCGGCGCGCCGCGCTCCCTTCGGGCAGGCGACGCATGCCATGGGAGCCGAGGGAGAGAGAACGAGGATGAGTCACGCCGCAGGATCCGCCGCCGAGCCCGCCACGCCCCCTGGCACGCCAGGTGCGGTGGAGCTCGTGAAGAGGGGCGGACTGCTGCGACCTCGTCGATACGCTCCGGCAGTCGAGCTGTACGTGCGCAGCGACGCGCGTGCCCTGCTCGCCCTCGTGCGGATCGTGGCCCTGCTCCTGCTCGCGGCGGCGTCGCTGCCCTGGCTGTACGCGCGGGCGCCCGCGCTGCTCCTGGTGCCGTTTGTCGTCCTCGGCGTCCAGGCCTACAAGCTCACCATCGTCCTGCACGACTGCTCGCACTGGACGATGTTCTCGAAGCGGGCGCACAACGACGTGGCGGGCACGATCGCCGCGGGGTTCCTCGGGTCGCGGCTGACCGCCTACCGGACCGCGCACCTCGGCCACCACAAGCACTGCGGCACGGAACAGGACACCGGCGACAACGACTACCTGTTTCTCGACGGCGCCGGGCCGGCGCGCATCATCGCCCACCTGCTCATGCCGCTGACCGGCTACACGTTCCTCGCGGGCGTGCTCGGCAGCTTCAGGGCCAATGCGTCGGCGCCGGACACACCGCGCCCGGCGGCGTCACGTCACGGCGATCGGTCGCGGATGGCTTCGCTGCTCATCGACCTCGCGGCGATCGTCGCCGTGCAGGCCGTCGTCTTCGCACTGGCGACGTCCGCGGGCCGCCTGTGGATTCTCGGCGCGGTCTACCCCGTCGCCGGCGCGACGGTCGGGCTGTTCCTGAGCCGCGTCAGGGCCTTCGCCGAGCACGTCGTGCACGGCCGCGAGGAGGGCCTGTGCTTCGTGCGCACCCACAGGCCGAACTGGTTCGACAGCCTCTTCTTCTACACGCTCAACATGAACTACCACGTCGAGCACCACCTGTTCCCGCAGGTGCCGTCCTGCAACCTGCCCACGGTGCACGAGGAACTGGTGCGTGCCGGGTTCTTCAGGGACGAGCGCATGGTCTCCTCGTCGATCCTGAAGACCGTCTACTCCACGCTCACCTCCGCCAGGGGAACAGCGGCCACGCCGCCGCCGCGCGCGCACGACCGGACGCCGGAACGCACGCATGCTGATTGACACCGTCGATGTGGCATGCGCCAACTGCGGCTCGACGGCGGCCGACGAGATCGCCAGCGCGACGGACGTCGAGTTCGGCACGTGTGACAACGTCTGCCGGTTCGCGCGATGCCGCCAGTGTGGCGTGACGTACCTTCGCAACCGCCCCACGGAAGCCGCGCTCCCCGTCATCTACCCGGAGAGCTACTACCGGTATGCGGAGTTTCTCGGCCCGGTCACCCACTTCCTGAGGAGCCTGGTCCAGCGGCAGCGGGTGGCGCTGCTCCGGAAGCTGGTGGCCGGCCCGGCCACCGTGATGGAGGTGGGCTGCGGCGAGGGACAGCTGATCAGGGCCATCCGCGAACGCGTGCCGCGCAGCTGGCGGGTTGTCGGCGTCGACATCAACGAGACCGCGTGCCGGGCGCTGGCCGCCTTCGGGATCGAGATGCACTGCTCGCTGGTCGAGCACCTCGACTGGCCCGTCCACACCGTGGACGTCCTGATCCTGAACCAGGTGATCGAGCACGTCGCCAGTCCGAGGCAGGTGGTGCGACGGGCGGCGGAACTGCTGCGGCCGGGTGGGCTCCTCTGGATCGAGACGCCCTCGACAGGCGCGTGGGACCAGCGGATCGCCGGCGCCGACGAGTGGGGCGGGTGGCACTGCCCGCGGCACTGGGTGCTCTACGACAAGCCATCGCTCGCCGCGCTCTTCGAGTCGGAGGGCTTCTCGGTCGTGCGGTCCGAGTATCTGCTGAGCCCCTTCATCTGGGCCCACACCGTCCAGAACATGCTGCGCGCCCGGACGCGGGCGGGACGGTGGGCACAGGACCTGATGTCGGAGCGATCGGTCCCGGCCCTGTGCCTCTACTCGGCGATCGACATGGTGCAGCGCGTCGTCAGCGGACGGACGTCCAACATGCGGATGATCGGAGCCCTGCGCGCCGCCCGTCCCTCGCCCGACGACAACTCGTCCGCGAGCAGCCACCCCCTCCTGCAGCCCTAGAAGCTCAGTCGCGCGGCCAGCTGGAACTGCCGCGGGAACGGGTTCTGCGACGTGATGGTGCCGAAGGCCGAGTTGGTTGGCGTCGTGTTCGGGTTGTTGAGGTTCGTCGTGTTGAGCGCGTTGTACGCCTCGACCCGCAGCTGGAGGCGCATGCGGTCGCCGAGCGCGACGTTCTTCATGATGCCGAGGTCGAGCACCACGTAGCCCGGGCCGCGCACGTCCGCCAGGCGGATGGGCGTCGTCCTGACGTTCGAGACCAGCTGGTTGGCCGGCACGCGGTCGAACGCGTCCACGTTGAACCAGCGCTCCTTCGTGCGCTCGCCGCGCGGCAGGGGGATGTCGTCGATCGTCATCCCGGGCTTGAGCAGGAAGTTGCCGAAGCCGAGCGGCGGGCCGCTCTGCTGCTTCAGCAGGAACGACACCTGCCAGCCGCCGAGGATCGAGTCGGTGAACGTCCCCCACTGGCTCCCCCAGCGCCGCTCGCGGCCGAACGGCAGCTCGACGATCCCGCTCGTCACGAACATGTGCGTGCGGTCGAACGCGCCGATCGCGCGGTGGAGTTCGGTGTCGAACGCGTTGAGGTACTCCGTCTCGGTCATCGTGCGCGACCAGGTGTAGCCCACCTGCACGGTGACGCCGCTCGCCATGCGCCGCTCGAGCCGCGCCTGCACGGCCTTGTAGTCCGACGACCCCGTGGTCTCGAGTGCGCTGACGCCCGTGAACTGCGGATAGGGACGCAGGAGCTGCGAGCGGGAGACCGTCGCACCGTTCAGGCCGCTGCCGGGCAGCAGGCCGGCCATCGGATTGGGCACCTGCTGCGTCAGATAGTTGTTGGTGGCGTTGTCGCGCACGGGCGACGTCGAGAAGTACTCGCCCGGCACGGCGTTCAGCTCGCGCGACACCGTCAGGTTGCGCGAGTGGCCCGCCACGTAGGTGACCTCGCCGAGCATGTGCCAGGGCAGTTCCTGCTGCACGCCGATCGACCAGCGGTGCGTCAGGGGCGTGCGGATCTCGCCCACGTACGGGAAGCTCACGCTCTGTCCCACGTTGGTCATGGGCCCGAGGCCGCTGCCCTCGGGCTCGAGCAGGCCCGACGGGAACGGGTTCTCGAGCGTCGCGATGAACGACTGGCCGTTGTCGAGCGACGCGACGAGCGGGGTCACGCGCGAGTAGCCCGTCTGGTTGACGGTCATGCGGTTCGGCCCGAGCGAGTCGTAGTACAGCCCGTAACCGCCGCGGACGGCGGTACGCTCGTGCGGCTGCCACGAGAACCCGACACGCGGCATCACGTTGTTGCGGTCGGCCGGCCACGCCGTCCGGAGCCCGCCCGTGTCGGGGTACAGCACGCCGCCGCGCACGCGGAAGGCCTCCGGCGGCACGGCGTCGATGGGGTTGGCGGCATAGGCGGCCTCGACGGCCTCGCTGATGGCCAGGACCGCGTTCGGGTCGAAGCCGCTGATCATCCTGTCGCGCTCCTCGGTGAGCGGGCTCTCGTACTCGTAGCGCACGCCGAGGTTCACCGTGAGGTTCCGCGCGACGCGCCAGTCGTCGTGCGCGTAGAACGCGATGACGCCGCTGCGCTCGGTGTAGTCGGTCACGCGGCTCATCGACCCGCCGCCGGGCAGGCCGAGCAGGAAGGCCGCCAGCTCCTGGCCGCGCGGCGCGGCCGGCGAGTTGTCGACGGGACCACGCGTCCACTGGTTGGTGAACGTGATGGTCGGCGACACCGCCGTCGGATAGCGGCTGCCGTGCTCGATGTACTGGCGGTACTCGGTGCCGAACTTCATGTTGTGGTCGCCATGCAGCCACATCAGGCTGGCCGCGACGTTGTAGACGTCGGTGGTGAAGAAGCCGTCGCCGGACTCCCACGTGCTGAGCGAGGTGAACCCGCCGATGCCGATGTTCGGGAACGCGGCCAGCGACGGATCGATGAGCGACGTCAGGCTGTCGGAGAAGCCGAGCGACGCGAGGTCGAAGCCCTGGCTCTGCCGCCGCTCGGGGAACAGCTGCCGCGTGAAGCCGGCGCGCACGTTGGTCAGCACGTTGTCACGCCACGTGTAGGCGTCGTCGACGGCAAGCACGCGGTTCTTGCGGTTGAGCACGATGCCGCTCGCCTCGTTGTCGAACAGGTTGTTCTTCGACTCCTCCCAGAAGTCCCAGCTGTACCGGCCGTACACGCGGTGCCGCGGCGAGATGCTGTGGTCCACGCGGCTCGTGACCGTGTAGTACATCTCGTCGGCCACCGACGTCGGGTTGACGTAGTTGTTGCCGAAGTCGGACGTGCCCGGCTGGTTGGGCAGCGGGTAGTACTCGAGGATGCGACGGGCGACCGGGCTGATCCTGTCGGCCGGGATGACGTTGTTCGGGAACGGGTCGCGGATGTAGCGCCCGGGCTGGGTGGGGTGCGGGCGCGTGGTCGCCGGGTCGTAGATCTGGTACTGCGGGCCGAGCGCGAGCAGCTCCGAGAAGTCGCCGTTGCGCATGCGCTCGGTGGGCACCGTCAGCACCGTCGGCGTCGGCACCTCGAACGGGTTCACCTCGACGTTGGCGAAGTAGAACGTGCGGTTGCGGACGATCGGTCCGCCGATCGCGCCGCCGAAGCGGTTGTCCTTGTAGTCGCGCTTGGGCCGCCCGGCCTGCCTGTCGAAGTAGTCCTGCGCGTCGAGCGCCGACCCGCGGAACCACTCGTACACCTGGCCGGTCAGCCGGTTCGTGCCGCTCTTGGTGACGACGTTCACCGAGGCGCCCATCGCGTTCCCCACGGCGGCGTCGTAGGTGGACGTCTGGATCTTGAACTCCTCCACCGCCGCCGACGGCGGGCTGTAGGCCACCCGGTCCGCCGCGACGTTGGCCACGCCGTCGATGGTGAAGTCGTTGCGCTTCTCGCCGGCGCCGTCGCTCGAGAACTGCGACAGGCCGTTGTTGAACGCGGCCTTGCGCGATCGCAGGTTCGTCGTGTTGGTGACGCCTGGCGCGAGGATCACGAGCTCGACGGCACTGCCCTCGCGGATGGGCAGCTCGGCGATGCGGCGGGCGTCCACGACCTGCCCGAGGCTCGCCGACGAGCGGTCGATGACCGCCGGCGCGGCGCTCACGGTGACCTCGTCGGTGATCTGCCCGGCGGCCAGCGTCGCGTCCACCGTCAGCACGTCGGCGACGTGCAGCGTGAGCTCCTGGCTGCGGTACGGGGCGAAGCCGTCGAGCGTCACGTCCACCCGATACCTGCCGGGGTTCAGGAACGGCACCCGGTAGTTGCCCTCGGCGTTGGTCGTCGTCGGCGTCTCGACGCCGGTCGCGACGTTCACCACCGTCACCGACGCGCCGGGAACGACGCCGCCACTCTCGTCGACGACCTTGCCCTGGATCGTCCCGCGGGCCTCCTGCGCGAGGGCGCCGCCGGCCGTCCACGCCAGCAGGCACCACGCGATTGCCAGACAGACGTCGAGCCTGCGTGCCATCACCCACCTCCAAAGCGAGCTGACCGCCGCTCGCCCCACACGGCTGAGCCTGACGGTCATCCGTCACTGACAGGACTGTGCGCCCGAAAGGCTACACCACTGTGATGCGTGGTACCAGATGACGGAAACCCAATAGATGAGCTGCTTTAGCGGGGCACGCAGTGACTGCGGCTCACGGGCACATGGCTGCGAAAGTGACGGAGACGCGACACCTCTGAGAAGGAAATGATGCCCTCGCCGTTCCTGTGGGAGCCGGACGCGCGCGTGGCGGGAATGCTTGACCCGTACTGCAGAACTCGCTACGTTGCCGGCAACCAGGACCCGAGGAGTTCGGCCTCCTCCCTCGCGAGCCGACCAATGAGACCTTCGAGATGAGGCAGCGGTCGAAGTGGCAGCAAACGGCCTGCGCGACCCTTCTCTGCGTCGCGGCCTCTGCCACGGCGCGAGCCCAGGATCCGACGCCTCCGCCGGAGCCGACATTCCGCGCCGAGGTGAACATCGTCGAAGTCGTGGCTGTCGTGACGGACGAAGCCGGCGAGAGTCTCGGCGACCTGACCGCATCGGATGTCGAAGTGCTGGAGGATGGCGAGCGCCGCGAGCTCCTCTCGGTGCGGACACTCACGTCAGGCACCTCCGAGGCGGGGGTGGTAGACGAGATCGCGGCCGGTGCGTCAGGCCATGTCGAGCGGCTTCCGACGAGTACGGCGTCCGCTGACGCGCCGGCGTTCGTGCTGCTGCTCGACGACCTCGACACGAGCCCCCGCGACGCGCATCGCGTGATTCGCGCCGGCGAGCGGGCGCTCACCGCGATTCCGGGTTCGGCGCTCGTGGCCGTGCTCACCACGAGCGGCTTGGGCGGTTCGCTGCTGACGCTGGAGCCTCCCGGCCCCACCCACGTCGACCGAGTGCGCAACTTTCGCGGCCAGTTGCTGCTGCGTCACGCCATCAATCCTCGCCTGCCCAACACGACACCCAGTTCGATCAACGCGCCGTGTGGCGTTGGCTCTGCCGTCGTCGATTCGCTGGATTGTGCGGACCCGACGCGGGCGGCGCGTCGAGCAGATGCGGTTGCCGCAGCTGCGGAGATCCTCGGACGTGCTGGGTCCCGCCGCAAGGTGCTGCTGTGGGTGACTCAAACGATGGGCGTCTCGACTCTCGACCCGCAGGGCAGCCGGCAAGCTCAGAGGCGTGCGCTGACGGCTGCGTTGAACAACGACGTGGCTGTCTTCGTGCTGGACCCTCGGGAGAACAACGGAGCGAATCCCTTCGACGGCAACCAAGGCGATGAGTCCCCGGACTCGAGGCGCTCGGGTGGTCGGCTTCGAGCAGGCACAGCTGACACCGTGTTTGGTGGCAGTGGTGGGATGACGATGGCACTCGATGTCGACGACATGGTCGCGGTGCCACTAACGCAGATCACGCGCGAGACGGGGGGCCGCTACATCACGATGGCCAACAACCTCGGCGACCTGATGGGGCGCATCATCACGCAGAACGCCACGTCCTACCTGCTCGCCTATGAATCGCCTGTGTCGACGACGCCCGGCCGGCACCGCATCGACGTCCGTGTGGCACGGCCCGGGGCCCGCGTCTCCGCCCGCCGAGGCTACATCGTCGAGGCACCATCGGAAGAGGGCGAATCCAGCGACCCCTCCGGCAGCAACGAACTCCTCCGCCAGACGCTCCTCGGCAGCGCGCCCCAGGGACAGCTGCACCTCGTCGTGCATGCGGCGCCACGCTTCGCGAGAGGCAAGGCGGGGACGGTGTCCGTGTCAGTCGTGGCGCAGGATCGAGCGGGCGATCTGTCCTCCGCCGTCGACGTGCTGCTGGTGACGTTCGACGATGACGGACGGGCGACGAACCAGCACCAGGTGCGCCTCGAGCCGCAGGCGGGGCGGCCGCTGGAGTTCACGACGGAGCTCCCGCTGGCGCGAGGCCGTCACCAGTTGCGGGTCGCGGCCGCCACCGCTGACGGGACGAAGACCGGCCTGGTCATTACGCCCGTCGAGGTCGTCGAGCCGGGACGCGACCTGGTCATGACACCGCCCGTCGTGCTGCAGCAGGTACGCGACACCGTCGCGCCGACGGCGTCACGCCGCTTCGAGGTCGGGACGCCTGTCGGCGTGCAGGCCGAGATCGGCGGGCGGCCGGTGCGCAACGGCGGGGTCTCGGTGCAGGTGACGCTCGCGGACGCCTCCGGCCGGATCGTCAGGACCAGTGGCGCGACGCTGGACCCTGGCGATGCGCCGGATCGGCAGCGGGCCACGGGCGTGCTCGCGACGGACGGCCTGGCGCCCGGACGCTACCTCCTCACCGTCGAGGCCGCCGCATCGAACGCCACCCCGACGCGTCACGCCATCCCGTTGCAGCTGGATGCTCCCGCGTCGCTGGATCCTGCCGCGCCGCCGTCGGCGACGGGGACCGCGACCGAGCTGCGCCACCTGGTCGTGGCCTATGGCCCCGCGTCACGCCATCATGAGCCCGGCACGTTCGTCATTCGCACCGGAGCGGAATGGCAGGCCTTCTGGCGTCATCTGCCGACGCGCCAGGCGGCGCCCGACATCGACTTCAGCCGCGCGACGCTGTTTGCCGTCGTCGGCGACGGCGCCGGGGCAGGCAGCGGCACGCCGGTCGTCGTGTCCATC
>CAYSHC010000134.1:7766-8839 GCA_964430855.1 uncultured Vicinamibacteraceae bacterium | reverse complement strand
CGCAGCACCAACGAAGGCCTCGTCGGCATCCTCATGAACGAGGACCGCACCGCCGGGACGATGGTCGAGGTCGGCTGCGAGACCGACTTCGTCGCGCGCACCGACGAGTTCAAGGCGCTCGTCGACGAGGTGACCGCCATCGTCGCCGCCAGCGACGCGACGCACGAGACGCTGGTCGCCCCCGACGGCCCGGTCGGCCAGCGCCTCACCGCCGCCATCGCCAAGGTCGGCGAGAACATGACCGTGCCGCGCTCGGCGCGCCTCTCGGGCGACTACATCGGCAGCTACAGCCACCTCGGCGGCAAGATCGGCGTGCTGGTGCAGATCCAGGGCGTTACGGGCGACGCGCGCAGCAACGAGGCGTTCACGACGTTTGTCAACGAGCTCGCCATGCACGTGGCCGCGGCCAACCCGCAGTACACGACGCGCGACGAGGTGCCCGCCGACGCCGTCGAGAAGGAGAAGGACATCTACCGCGCCCAGCTGGCCTCGTCGGGCAAGCCGGCCCAGGTGATCGACAAGATCATCGAGGGCAAGCTCGGCGCCTTCTACGAGCAGATCGTCCTGCTCGACCAGCCGACGATCCGCGACCCGAAGGTCAAGGTGTCGCAGACCGTCGAGGCCGTCTCCAGGGCCATCGGCCAGCCGGTGACCATCGCGGGCTTCGCACGCTTCAAGGTCGGCGAGGCGCAGGGCTGACGCCGCGACCGGTGTCGATCGGCCGCCGGTCGCACGACCGGCGGCCTGTATAATGCCGGGCGGCATGTCAGCTCCAGCCTATCAGCGCGTCCTCCTCAAGCTCTCCGGCGAAGCCCTCATGGGCGATCACGGCTACGGCATCGACCCCGCCGTGGTCACCCAGATCGCGACTGAAGTCGCGGAGATCCAGCAGCTCGGCGTCCAGACCGCCATCGTCATCGGCGGCGGCAACATCTTCCGCGGCGTCGCCGCGAGCGCGCGCGGCATGGATCGCGCCACGGCCGACTACATGGGCATGCTCGCGACGGTCATGAACGGCCTGGCGCTGCAGGACGGGCTCGAGCAGCACGGCGTCCCGAGCCGGGTGCTGACGG
>CAYSHC010000134.1:5611-7756 GCA_964430855.1 uncultured Vicinamibacteraceae bacterium | reverse complement strand
CTGACGGCCATCGAGATGCGGGCCGTGGCCGAACCCTTCATCCGGCGGCGCGCCATCCGCCACAGGGAGAAGGGCCGCGTGGTCGTCTTCGCGGCCGGCACCGGCAACCCCTACTTCACCACCGACACGGCTGCCGCGCTGCGCGCGATGGAGATCCGCGCCGACGTGATCCTGAAGGCGACGAAGGTCGACGGCATCTACACCGCCGACCCCGTCAAGGACCCCACCGCGACGCGTTACGATGAGATTACGTATCTGCAGGTGCTCGAGCAGGGGCTGAAGGTGATGGACGCCGCAGCCATCTCGCTCTGCATGGACAACAAGATGCCGATCATCGTGCTCGACCTGAACACGCCGGGCAACATGCGGCGCGCCATCCAGGGCGAGACCGTCGGCACCGTCGTCCGCGGCTAGGCGCGCCGGCCGCCACGGGCAGCGCCCGCCGGGCACCGCCCCGAGGAACATGACCATGGAAGCCACCGACATCCAGACGATCCAGCAGGAATGCCGCACGCGCATGAGCGGCGTCGTCGAACACCTGCGCCGCGAGCTGGCCGGCGTCCGCACCGGGCGGGCGTCGACGGGCCTGCTCGAGCCGGTCCAGGTGGAGGCCTACGGGACGATGGTGCCCATCAACCAGGTGGCGCAGCTGTCGGTGCCCGAGCCGACGATGATCGTCGCGCAGCCGTTCGACCCCTCGCTCATGGGCGCCATCGAGCGCGCCATCAGGTCGTCGAACCTCGGCCTGAACCCTTCCAACGACGGCAAGGTGATCCGCATCCCGCTGCCCTCCCTCACCGAGGAGCGCCGCAAGGAGCTCACGCGCGTGGTGCACAAGCTCGCCGAGGAGAGCCGCAACGGCGTGCGCCAGATCCGCCGCGACGCCAACGACCGCCTGAAGAAGCTGCTGAAGGACTCGCAGCTGTCGGAGGACGACGAGCGGCGCGGCCTGGACCTCGTGCAGAAGGTCACCGACGAGTTCATCGCGCAGATCGACGAGCTGCAGGCGCGCAAGGACAAGGAACTCATGACGGTGTGATCGCCATCCTCTTCACCGGCGGCACGATCGCCATGCGGGTGGACCAGGCGTCAGGGTCGGCGGTGCCGGCCCTGAGCGGCCAGGACATCCTCGCGCACGTGCCGCAGCTTGCCGACGTCGCCGACGTCGAACTCGAGGACGTGTCGCGCCTGCCCGGGCCGCACGTCACGCCGGAGCACATGTGGCGCCTCGCGCGCCGCGTGGCCGCCTGGCTCGAGCGCCCCGACGTCGACGGCGTCGTGGTGACCCACGGCACCGACACCCTCGAAGAGACCGCCTACTTCCTCGACATCGCCATCACCGGCGACAAGCCCGTCGTGCTGGTGGGCGCCATCCGCACCATCACCGAGCCCAGCTGGGACGGGCCCGCCAACCTCGTCCACGCCGTCAAGGTCGCGGCCGCGCCGCAGTCGCGTGGCCGCGGCGTCGTCGTGGCGATGAACGAGCAGATCCTCTCGGCACGCGAGGTCGAGAAGGTCCACACCGAGTCGGCCGCGTCGTTCCAGTCGCGCGAGTTCGGCCCGATCGGCGTCGTCGACGCCGGCATCGTCCGCTACCTGCGGACGCTGCCGCGCGAGTCGGCCTGGGGCGATGCCGAAGCCGACGGGTTGCTGCGGGTCCGTCGGTTCGAGCCGGACGTGGACCTGATCAAGGTGACGGCGGGCGCCGACGGCCGCTTCGTCCGCTGCAGCGTCGCGAGCGGCGCGCGCGGCCTCGTGCTCGAGGCGTTCGGCCGCGGCAACGTGCCGCCGGCGATGCTCGCGGACCTTGAGGGCGCCGTCCGCGCGGGGCTGCCGGTCGTCCTGACGTCGCGCTGCGGCGCCGGCAGCGTGCGGGAGCGCTACGGCTACGAGGGAGGCGGCCAGGAGCTGCGGGCGCTTGGCCTGATCTTCGGGGGCCGCCTGAGCGGCGTGAAGGCGCGCATCAAGCTGATGCTGGCGCTGGGCCACACGCGCGACCCGGAGCGCCTGCGCGCCATCTTCGACGACCCGATGTCCTAGAGGTAGGGACGGCCCTCCGGGCCGTCCGAAAATGGAAGGACGGCTCGGAGAGCCGTCCCTACCAGCCGTCCCTGCCAGCCGTCCCTGCCAGGCGTCCCTGCCGTC
>CAYSHC010000134.1:0-5511 GCA_964430855.1 uncultured Vicinamibacteraceae bacterium | reverse complement strand
AGCCGTCCCTACCAGCCGTCCCTGCCAGCCGTCCCTGCCAGGCGTCCCTGCCGTCCTACTCGTCGCCGAAGCCGATGCCGAGGGCCTTTGCCGTCCGGACGACGTCGCCGTCGGCGGGCACCAGGCGCTGCTGCCCGACGATCTCGGAGAGCGGCACCGACCCGATGTCCGGCGGATGGAAGGCCACCATCCGGTCGTGCTCGCCGCGCCGCAGGAGCTCCACGGCCATCGCGCCGAAGCGCGTCGCGAGCATGCGGTCGAAGCTCGTGGGCGAGCCGCCGCGCTGGAGGTGCCCGAGCACCACCGTACGCGTTTCCTTACCCGTCAGCTGCTCGAGCTCGGTGGCCACGCGATGCCCGATGCCGCCGAGCCGCTCGACGTAGCCGCCGTGCGCCTCCCTCACGAGCGAGACCTTGCCGCCCTGCGGCACGGCGCCCTCGGCGACCACGACGATGCTGAAGCGGGCACCCCACTCCTCCCGGTCCTTGATCCGCTGCGCCACACGGTTGATGTCGTACGGGATCTCCGGGATGAGGATCACGTCCGCGCCACCCGCGACGCCCGAGTAGAGCGCGATCCAGCCGGCGTAGCGGCCCATCACCTCGACGACCATCACGCGGTGGTGCGCCGCCGCGGTCGTGTGGAGCCTGTCGATCGCGTCGGTTGCGAAGGCCACCGCCGTGTCGAAGCCGAAGCAGTTGGTGGTGCCGACGATGTCGTTGTCGATCGTCTTCGGGACGCCGACGATCGGGATGCCACGCTTGGCGAACTCGTGCGCGATGGCCAGCGTGCCGTCACCGCCGATGACGACGAGGCCGTCGAGTTCGAGCTTGTGGTACATGTCGACGCAGCGCTGCGAGTAGTCGCGGCTGCCGTCGGAGGTCTGCACCGGGTAGATGAAGGGGTTGCCGCGGTTGGTGGTGCCGAGGATGGTCCCGCCCTGCCGGAGGATGCCCGTGACGTCGCGCGGCGTGAGCACGCGGTGACGGTCGGGCTCGATCAGCCCGTCGAAGCTGTCCTCGAGGCCGAGACACTCGATCCCGTGGGTGTGGGAAGCCTTCACGACCGCCCTGATGACCGCGTTGAGGCCGGGCGCGTCGCCGCCCCCGGTGAGAACACCAATCCGCCGAACCTTGCTCATAAGGGAATCTGATATCTGAAATAGTGAGCTGTCCGGTCTGGCTTCCTCCTGCGTGGACCCTGCTGGCCCTGACCGGACAGTGCGTCGCGGAGGATGGGACAGTATAAATCAACGGCCGCCTTCCCTGCAGCCGCGAAACGCGGTCCGAACGCACGAGAAAGCGGGGGCGCACCGGCCGGCACGTCCCCCGCCCGCTCACCACCAGGTCACGTTTGCTAGCGACGCGTCGCCTGGTCCCAGATCGTCGCCGCGCCGCCGCCGATCGCCGCGCCGATGAGGGCGCCCTTCTTGCCGCCCGCCGCGGCGCCGACGCCCGCCCCCACCCCGGCCGACGAGCCGATGATGATGGCGCTCTTCTGCCACGACCGATTCTTCTTCTGCGGCGCGAGCTCGACGTGGTCGCCGTCCTGCACGACGTTCACGACGCGCCGGGCCGGCGCGTGGCGGGTTGGCGTTCGATCGACGACCATCGGCGCCTCGACCGCCGCGGTCTGATACCCGGCGTACGGGCCAGATGCCTGCGGGGCCTGGGCGACGGCGACCGTCCCAGGCGCCGCCGCGGGCTGCGAGACCGGCGCGGCAGGCGCGAACATCGGCGCCGGTGCGACGGATGCCGCCTGCTCGGCCTGCGCCGGCGAGGCGACGCATTCGACCTGTGGCACCCAGGCGCCGTTGACCGCCACCTGCCGGATGAGCGGCTGCTCGCCGGCACCACACGCGATGAGCATCGGCTGCCCGCCAGGACCCGCCTGCGCCCTTGGCACGGCCGGCCCCTGGGCCGGGCGGCAGGCAGTCGTCGCGAGCACGGCCAGCGTGAGGCCGGCGGCGATGGCGGGCTTCCAGCTGCGGCCTGACATGGTCCGAGTCATGACAACCTCCCCGGGATGAACCGCATCCCGCTGTTGCCCTGAACCGGTCCAAGGACCGTGCCAGCGCCAGCACGCCGGAACTGTCCACAATGAGGCTCAGCCCAACGGCCCTACCGCCGTCTGGAGAGGACGCGCTACTGGAGGCGGGTCGCCTGCGCCGCCGCGCCGGCCGCGTACCCCTGGCTGTAGATGGCCTTCTCCACCGTCAGCGACGCCGCCCCTCCCGGTCGGTCCTGCGACGTGACCACGAGCGAGAAGCGCTGCCCGTCGAGCTCCGGGAACAGGTGCGCCAGCCAGAGCGTGTTGCGCCCCTGCGTAAGCGATACCTGACGCGTCACCGCGCTCCCGTGCGTCGGCCAGGCGGTCACCTCTACCGAGGCCGGCCCCCCCCCCGTGTCGGCGTCCACGAGGACGAACGTGTCGGTCCCCGTCGCGGCGTCCAGTTCCGCGTCGGCGATCGCCCACGCCGTGCCGCGTGTCGTGGCGCCGAACTCCGAGTGCGTCTCGGCCCACGTCTCGGGCGAGCCCGGCCACCACATCGCCCGCTCGGCGACGCTGGGCACGTCGGAGGTCAGCACGGTGCTCACCGCGCCGCTGGCGAGGGCCGGATCCGCCTGGTCGACGTGGATGGTGAGCCGGCTGTCACCCGCCAGCGCGTACGTCCGCGTGACGACGACGGGGCCGCCCTCGGCCTCGACGGTGTAGGTCGCCGTGACGGTTCCGGCGGTGGGCGACGTGTTCGCGACGAGGAGGAACGTGTCGAAGAAGTCGCCCGTCGCGCCCTCGGCAAACGACCACGAGGTCGCGGGGGCCGTCACACCCAGCGAGTTGCTGCCCGCGCCGTACGGCTGCGCGCCGACGTCGCGATACGTGGCGCGCTCGGCGACGATGGGCCCCGAGGCCGTCACGCGCATGGCGAACTCGGCCTGCGTCAGCGGGGCGCCCTCCTGGTTCACCCACACGGTGTAGCGGCTCACGGGCGGGAGTCTGTACCAGCGGTGCACGACGCCGCCCTCGGGCAGCAGGTACTCGACGAGGGCCGACTCGAACGTCGTGTTCGGGTTCTGAAGGAGCAGGAACGTCTGGAGGCCGCCGATCGTGGCGCCCTCGGCGAAGTACCACGTCCTCGAGGGCCCCTCGGCTCCCGTGCTCGCGTGGCTGCCGTACCCCGACGCGCGGTCCCACGTCATCCGCCGCTCCGCCACCACGGGCGCGTCGGATTCGACCGAGACGGCAAACTCGGCCGGCGCTGGCGTCGGGAGGCAGCACGACGCGATGTCCGCGCGCGTGCCGGGCGCGAGCACGCTGATGGTGGCCGCGCGCTCCTTGGTGCCCGGGCCGTCCAGGCGGGTCACCACCGTCGCCGTCGCGGGCCCCGGGTTGAACAGGCTGACGACGGTGTCGAAGAACGGCCCGGCCGCCCCCTCGGCGAAGTAACGCGCGTACGCGGCGACGGCCCTGGGATGGCGCTGCCCGGTGAACGCGTCGAGGTTGGTCCAGCCGTCGCCGTTGGTGTCGGCATGCGCGTCGGCCCCCGACGTCGGGTCGAGGCCGAAGGCCGTCTCCCACACGTCGAGCATGCCGTCCGCATCGGCGTCGGTCGGGCGGATCTCGAGGACGTACCGCTGCGGGCTGCCCGGCTCGTCGCGGCGCACGAGCATCGACGCGCCGTCGGCCGAGAGCGCCAGCGGCGTCACGTTGGCCTCGAACGGCGCCGTCAGCCCTGACGGGCGATGCACGAGGACCCCGCCCGGCGCGCCCTCCGGCGAGGCCAGGAGCACGAGCGCGCCGTCGGCGCTGACGCCGACGACGCTGGCCCCCGGGGGGACGCCTGGCAGGGGCGTCACGGCCTGCGTGCGTCGATCGAGCACGACAGGCGCGCCGTCGCTGTCTGGCGCGACGGCGAACACCCCGCTGCCCGAGAGGCGGAGAGCCGGCGGCGCGGTGAGCGCCGACGCGCCGGCCAGCTGCGGCGCGTACGACTTGACACCGCTGGCGGCGTCGTAGAACGCGAGGCCGCCAGGCGACACGTCGCCGGCGACGTAGGCCACCGTCGAACCGTCGGCGGCTATCGACGGAACCGTGCGGCACGGGTCGGCCGGCCATGGCGATGCGCACGTGGTGCCGATGGCCACGGCGTCGGGCTCGGCCGCGCGGCGCAGCATCACGCGCGCCCGCGCGCCATCCCCGCTGTCGATCGGCTCGGCCCAGGCAAACAGTTGCCCGTCACGGCTCACGCTGACCGCCTGGGCGACAGCCGCGCTCACCGGGTAGGGATGCGGCGGTCCGAGGGGACCGCGCGTCACGAAGATCACCAGGTGCCCCTGCGTGGCGGTGTCGAAGCGCACCACCGCGAACGACGACCCGTAGGTGTGGCTGAAATCGACGCCGTAGGTGAGATACCGCCCGTCGTCGCTCACGCCGAAGATCCGGGCGACCAGCGACCCGTAGACGGACGGCGGGACGAGCGCGGCCAGGGGATACGCGGCCTGCGCACCGCCCTGTTGCAGGTCGGCGACGGCGATGCTGGTCCCGTCCGCCCAGGCGACGAAGCGCCCGTTGGCCGACAGGGCCGCGGCCAGCGGCGAGGACGATTCGACGAGCGCGTGCGCGCCCGCCTGAGCCGACGCGGGCTCCGCGCACACACTGGTCATGACGAGGACAGCGGCGAGACGTCGCAGCAACACGGTGCACCCCTCCCCGGCCCTTGCGGCGCGGCCCGTGATCTGTGCGCACCGCGCGTGCTCGAAGCTGGACCGTAGCACGCAAGACTTAGCACGGGGCTGTGCCAGCGCCAAGAGCCGTAATGGTCCGCTTACGCGCCCGTGCCGTCGCGCGGTCCGCGCGTGGCGGCCTGGATCTGACGGATTGCGCCCAGATGATAGGCGAGGTGCGCGACGCTGGCGATGAGGGCGTCGAGCTCGATGCCCTCGACGTCCCGGGGCTGCGCGAGGGCGTCCAGCCAGCGGTCCGCCTGCTCGCGCAGGCCGGCCTTTAGACGTTCCCACTCGGCGGGTGTGACCCGGGCCGTCCGCCACGCGGCGCCCCAGTCGGCGCCCGTGAACGGGTCGGCGTCCCCGCCGGCCCACCGGTTCATCAGGGACAGGCCGAAGCGCACGTGCTCGACGTGCGCGGCGATGGTCGCCCCGCCCTGGGTGGACGCGCCGGCGTCCTCGGCAGACAGCCGCGCGAGTGACGCGAGCATCCCGGGGTCGTGCGGGTTCAGCATGAACCCGGTGTCGCCGGCGCCGTACACCAGCTCGCGGAACAAGGTCGGCAGGCTGCGCGAGAGGTCATGCGTCGTCATGCGGGCGACTGTATCGCCGCGGACGGCGGGCGTCATGCTGAGCCGTGCCGCTCGACGGGATGCCGGGCGAACGGCCCGCTGTGCTATAGTGTTCGTTCGGATCGGGGCGCTGACGCTCGTCAGGGCCGCCCCGGGCGCCTGGAGTGGGCGGCTAGCTCAGCTGGGAGAGCGCCGCGTTCGCAACGCGGAGGTCG
>CAYSHC010000133.1:0-8967 GCA_964430855.1 uncultured Vicinamibacteraceae bacterium | reverse complement strand
ACACCCTCGCGCGGCCAGCGTGTGCTCGAGGCCGTCGTCGAGCTCATCAGCGGGCAGATCCGCGACGTCAGTGGCCAGTCGCCGCGTCCGTTCCTCGCCTTCGTGGGCACGCTGTTCCTGTTCATCTTCACGTCGAACGTGATCAGCGTCCTGCCGGGTGCGCACACGCCGACGGCATCGCTGTCCACGACGACCGCACTGGCGACGGCGGTGTTCATCGCCGTGCCGGTGCTCGGCATCAGGTCGCTGGGCCTTGCGGGTTACCTGCGCCACTTCGCCGAGCCGTCGGCGTTCATGCTGCCGCTCAACGTGATCGGCGAGCTGTCACGCACCGTGGCGCTGGCCTTGCGGCTCTTCGGGAACATGATGAGCGGCGGCGTGATGGTGGCGATAGCGGTCAGCCTGGCGCCGCTGTTCTTCCCCGTCCTGCTGCAGGTGTTCGGCCTGGTGATTGGCAGCATCCAGGCGTACATCTTCGCCGTCCTCGCGACGGTGTACCTGGCGGCAGCGACCAGTACGCACGACCGGACGCATCGACGTGACCAACAGGGGGTGACATGACTGAGGTTGGCTGGATTGGCCTGGCTTCGATCGTGATGGCCGGCATCGCCGTGGCCATCGGCTCGATCGGACCGGCGCTTGCGGAGGGACGATCGGTGGCCCAGGCGCTCGCCTCGATTGCGCAGCAGCCCGACGAGGCCAACGGCATCAGCCGGACGCTCTTCATCGGGCTGGCCATCATCGAGACGTCGGGCATCTACTGCTTCGTCGTCGCGATCATCCTCCTGTTTGCGAACCCGATCTGGAACGCCGTGCTGACACGCGCCGGCGGGTGACGCATGCTCTTCGACCCGTTCACCGCCGTCGCGCAGCTTGCCAACTTCCTGATCCTGGTCTGGCTGCTGCGCCGCGTGCTGTATGGCCCGGTCACGCGTGCGATGGACGAGCGCGACGCGCGCATCCGCCGCGACGTCGAGGCGGCCCGTCGCCAGCAGGAGGAGGCGCGCGTCGCACGCGCCGCGCTGGAAGAACAGGCCGCCGCGTTCGAGGCCGAGCGCGAGGCACGGCTCGCGGAAGTCCGTGCGGAGCTCGAGGAATGGCGGCGCAGCCAGATGGAAGCCGCGCGGGCGGAGATGGACGCCCTCCGGGTGCGCTGGCAGGAGGCCCTCGAGCAGGAGCAGCGGGCCATCGCTGCCGAGCTGCGTCGCCGCATCGGCGTGGAGGTCGTGGCGCTCGCCGGCCGCGTGCTGCGCGATCTCGCCGACACTGACCTTGCGGCGCGGCTCACCGCGCGCTTCCTCGCGGAGCTCCGCGCGCTGAGCGCCGACGAGCGCGAGCGGCTGCGGGAGGCCGCCGCGGCCGACGGCCATCGGGTGTACCTGCGGACGCCGCCGGGACTCGGCGAGGCCGACCTCGGGCGGCTGCGAGCCTCCGTGACCGAGGCCCTTGGCGCCGACCTCGACGTCGTCGTCGAGCCGGCGGACGCGGCCACCGTCGGCGTGGAGCTCCGGGCCGGAGGACTGAAGGTGGCCTGGTCGCTGGACGCGTACCTCGAGTCGCTCGAGGACCGCTTCCTGGCGACCCTTCGGGAAGCATGAGGCCCGACGTGCAGACGCCTGAACGCCCCATCTCGTCCGCACTGGACGATGCCCTCGATCGCCTCGGGCGCGCGTCACGCGACCATGTGCCCGCGCTCGCCATCCGCGAGGTCGGTACGATCCTGTCCGTCGGCCATGGCGTCGCCGTCGTCTCGGGCCTGCCCGGCGTGCGCGCCGACGAGCTCGTCGAGTTTCCAGGCGGTGGCCTCGGCCTCGCCTTCAACCTCGAGGAGGATCAGGTCGGCGTGATCCTGCTTGGCGACAGCCGTGACCTCGTGGCGGGTGCCGAGGTGCAGCGGACCGGACGGGTCATCGACGTGCCCGTGGGCCACGGCCTGCTCGGCCGCGTGATCGATCCCACGGGTCGGCCGCTCGACGACCGCGGCCCCCTCCAGATGTCGGACCGGTGGCCCATCGAGCGCGAGGCGCCGGCGATTCTCGACCGCGCGCCGGTGAGCCGTCCGCTCCAGACCGGCATCAAGGTGGTCGATGCGCTGGTGCCCATCGGCCGCGGACAGCGCGAGCTGATCCTCGGCGACAGGCAGACCGGCAAGACGACGGTTGCACTCGACACGATCCTGCACCAGCACGACCAGGACGTGATCTGCGTGTACTGCGCCATCGGCCAGCGTGTGGCCTCCGTCGCCCATGTCTACGCCGAGCTCCAGCGCCGCGGCGCGCTCCACTACACGGTCGTCGTCGTCGCATCCGGCGAAGAGGCGCCGGGGCTCCAGTTCACCGCGCCGTACGCCGCGACGAGCATCGCCGAGTACTTCATGCGCGAAGGACGCGACGTGCTCGTGGTCTACGACGACCTGACGAGACACGCGCGGACGTACCGCGAGCTGTCGCTGCTGCTGCGGCGCCCGCCCGGGCGCGAGGCCTTCCCCGGCGACATCTTCTATACTCACTCGCGGCTGCTCGAGCGCGCGACGCAGCTGCGCCCCGAACTTGGCGGCGGGTCGCTGACGGCCTTGCCCATCGTCGAGACCGAGGCGCAGAACCTGGCCGCCTACATCCCGACGAACCTCATCTCCATCACCGACGGCCAGATCTACCTGGCGCCCGACCTGTTCAGGAAGGGCGTGCTGCCCGCCGTGCACGCGGGGCTGTCGGTATCGCGCGTCGGCGGCCGCACGCAGCTGCCGGCGTACCGGGCGATTGCGTCGGACCTGCGCCTGGCGTACGCGCAGTTCGAGGAGCTCGAGTCGTTCGCGCGGTTCGGCACGCGCCTCGACGAGGACACGCGCCGGACACTGGACCGCGGCCGTCGCATCCGCGAGGTGCTGAAGCAGGCGGCGCACGCGACGCTCGCGGCGCCGGACCAGATCGTCATCCTGCTCGCGCTCGTCGCGGGGCTGTTCGACGACATCGGCCTCGACGACATCGCCGAGGCGGAGGCGATCGTCAGCGAGGCCGTCCGCGTGGAGCTGCCCGACGTCCGCCACGCCATCGCCCGCGGCGAGCGCCTCGGTGACGCCGACCGCGACGCGCTGGTCGCCGTGATGCGGGCACGCCTGGCGCCCCTGGCTGCGAGGTCTGCCGATGGCGGCGACTGACGCGGTCTCGCGCCGCATCGGCACGGCCGAGGATCTGCGCTCCATCGTCAGGACGATGAAGGCGCTGGCCGCCGCGAACATCCGCCAGTACGAGGAGGCGGTCGCGTCGCTCGCCGACTATGCCGACGCCGTTGCGCTCGCGTTCCAGGCGCTCTTCAAGGTGCGGCCCGACAGGTTGCCGCGACAGCCGGCGACGCGGGCGGAGCTGCCGCGGCGCGGCGCAATCGTGCTGGGCACCGACCACGGCCTGTGCGGCGCGTTCAACGAGCGTGTCACCGAGTTCTATCTGGCGCATCGGGCGGCCGCGCGCCATGGTGCACACGGGCCGCTGCTTGCCGTCGGCATGCGCGTCGTCGGCACGCTGGAGGACCGCGGCGTTCGTCCGGACGGCGTATTCGCGCAGCCGATGTCGGCCGACCGTATCGCGGGGCTCGTCCTGGAACTCCTGGCCCGCATCGCGGCCTGGCGCGACGCCGGGCGCGTCGACGAGGTCCGTCTGTACTACAACGCCCCTCACAGCCGGTCGGGCTACGCGCCGCGCGAGGCGCTGCTCCTTCCGCTCGACGACGACTGGCTGCGGCGGCTGGCGGCGGCGCCGTGGCGTCCGCGGGCGCTGCCGACGATCGCGGGTGACTGGGAGGCCGTGTTCGCGGCGACGGTCCAGCAGCACCTGTTCGTCACGCTGCACGGCGCCATCGCGCAGTCGCAGGCCGGCGAGAACGCCAGCCGCCTGGCCGCCATGCACGCCGCGGAGCGCAACATCGAGGACCGCCTGCATGACCTGCGCGGCCAGTTCCACCGCGAGCGCCAGACGGTCATCACCACCGAGCTGCTCGACATCGTGTCGGGATACGAGGTGCTGACGGGACGGGCGTCCCGCGCGGCGAAGGCTACCCGGCGTGCTGCACGCGGTCGGACGTGATGCGTCCGTCGACGATCTCCACCACACGCCGGCAGCGCGCCGCGATTCGCGGGTCGTGCGTGACGACGACGAACGTGGTGCGGTACTCGTCGTTGAAGCGGCGCATCAGTTCGAAGATCTCGTCGGCCGATGCCGTGTCGAGGTTGCCCGTCGGCTCGTCCGCCAGGACGATGGGCGGCCGCCGGACCATCGCCCGGGCGATGGCCACACGCTGCTGCTGCCCCCCCGACAGGTCGCGCGCCTTGCAGCGCGCCCGATCGGCCAGGCCGACGGCGGCGAGCATCTCCTCGGCGCGACGGCGCATCTCGGGGGTCGGCATGCCCTCCGCGCCCCACTCCGGCAGCATCACGTTCTCCGTGGCGGTGAACGCCGGCAGCAGGTGGTGGAACTGGAACACGAAGCCGAGCGTCCGCGCACGCAAGGTCGTCAGCGCGCGGTCGTCGAGGTCGGTCGTGTCGGTGCCCGCCACCAGCACGCGGCCGGCGGTGGGGCGGTCGAGCAGCCCGATGATGTTGAGCAGCGTGCTCTTGCCCGAGCCCGAGGGCCCGATGATGGCTGTCAGCTCGCCGGCGTGCAGGTCGAGGTCCACGCCACGCAGGGCGCGCGTGCGCACACGCTCCCCGTACTCGCGGACGACGCCCTGGACGGAGAGCAGCGGGTCAGCCACCGTGGATCGCGGCCGCCGGATCCAGGCCGGCGGCGCGCCTCGCGGGAACAACCGCCGCCGTCACGCCGACGGCCGTGGCCAGCAGCGCGGTGCCGAGCAGCAGCGGCACGTCGACCTGCACTTCGAAGCGCGGCGTGCCAGACGCGTCGGCCGTCATCACCTCGAAGAGCGTCGCGAACGCGACGCCGAGCGCGCACCCGATGAGCGAGCCGATCATCCCCAGCAGCCCACCCTGGATGAGAAAGATGGCCAGCACGCGCCACGCCGGCGTGCCCACCGCGCGGAGGATGCCGATTTCGCGCGACTTCTGGACGACCGAGACGATCAGGATGCTCGCGATGCCGAGCGCCACCGACACCACGACGAAGAACTGAATCATCGTCTTCGAACTGCTCTGGGCGGACAGGCCGGCAAGCAGCTCGGCGTTGAGCATCATCCAGCTTTCCACCGTCAGACCGGTGCGGCCGCGGATGTCGTCGGCAATGCTGTCGGCGGCAAAGACGTCGCGCACCTTGAGCTCGATGGTCGTGGCGCCCCCCGGGAGCGCGAAGAGCGACTGGGCGTGCGTCAGTGACGTCACGACCCACGTGCCGTCGACAGCGTCGTTGCCGAGGCTGAAGATGCCTGTGATCGTGGCGACGTCCTCGATGCCCTCGGTGGAGGTCAGCCGGAGGCGATCCCCTACGCTGACGCCGAGGTCCTCGGCAAGCGCCGTCCCGATGGCGACGCGCCCGCTCGAGATGTCGAAGGTGCCCTCGACGATGCGCGACCGGAGGTCGATGATGGCGGGGAACGTATCGGCGTCCACGCCGCGGATCACGATGGGCACGCGTGCGTCGGCACGCGTCGCGGTGCCGGAGCCGCTCACGGTGGCGGACGCCGCCGTCACGCCGCCCACGCGTGCGACCGACTGCATGACCGCCGGCCACTGGTCGAGCGACCGCAGGCGCTGGCTCGCCGGCTGGCGTATCCGCGCCACGGCGAGGCCGTCACGCGCCTCGACGAGCGGACGCGGTTCCTCGCGCGGCACGCGCAGGATGACATGCGGCTGCGAGCCCAGCGTCGACTCGATGAGCGAGGCCTGGAGGCCGTTGATGAGCGCCGACAGGAACACGATGACGCTGACGCCAACCGATACCGCCGCCAGCATCAGCGCCGACTGTCCGCGGGCATCGAGCAGGTAGCGGATCGCGACGAACCACTGGAACGGCATCAGCGCACCTTCCCGGCCCGGACGCGCTGCCCAGGCTGGAGCGCTGCCGGCCTCAGCGCCACGAGCGCGCCTTCCGCCAGGCCCGAGCGGATCTCCGATTGCCCCTCGCCCGTGATGCCGAGCGTCACGTCCCTGCGCTGCGCGACGCCGCGCTCGACGACCAGCACCCACGGCGTCGCGCTGGCGGCGTCGCGGATGGCCTCGGTGGGAACGGTAAGCACGGCCTGCCGCGACGCCACGGTGAGGTCCACCGACACGGTCATGTCGGGGCGCAGCTCGTCCGGCGGATCGGGGACGTCGAGGCGGACCTCGATGCTGCCGCGCTGTCGATCGACGGCAGGGGCGATGAAGGCGATGCGGGCGTCGAACACCCGGTCCGGGTACGCATCGGCAGAGGCCAGGGCCGGCTGGCCGACCCGGAGCCACGCCAGGTTCCGCTCGTCAGGCTCGATCACGATCTGCGTGGCGGCCTCGCCGGCCATGTCGATCAGGGTGTCGCCGGCCCGGACGATGTCTCCGGGATCGACGTGGCGGAGGAGGACGACGCCATCCTGCGTGGCGACGACACGCGTTTGATCGAGCCGGACCTCGGCGGCGGCCAGTCGCGCCTCGCTCTCTCGCAAGGCGTTCTCCGCGATGCGCGCGTCGGCGCCCCGCGGGTTGGCCGCGTCCTGGCGTGCGCGGGCGGCCACGCGTGCGGCGCGCGCCACCTCGAGCTGGCGTCCGGCTTCCTCGACGTCCCGCGCGGCAGCGGCGCCGGCGCTGGCGAGGGCCGTCACGCGGGCGTAGTCGGCTTCCGCGCGCACGACATTGGCCTCGGCCTCGCGAAGCTGCTCGCTGGCGACGATGGCGTTCACCTCGCGCAGCTGCTCCACGCGGCCGCGCGCCTGGGCGACGGCCGCGCGGGCCTCGGCCACTGCCGCGCGGGCCTCGCCATCCTCGAGCTGCACAAGGAGATCACCCGCGCGGACGCGCGCCCCGTCCTCGACGGCCACACGGACGACGCGTCCTGACGCCTGCGCGAGCAGGCTCACCCGCGTGACGACCCTGACACGCCCGATGGCGACGAGGCGCTGCTCGATGTCGGCGCGACCGACCTCGACCACCTCGACGCGCGGGCCGCGGAGTTCGTGCGCGGCCAGCAGCCCGACGACGAGCAGCACGGCCAGGCCGACCCACACGCCCGGCCGTCGCGCGATCGACGCGGTCACGGCGGCGAGCGTTCGAGGTGTGGGCGGTTGCGGCTCGCTGTCGGGCGCGTCGGTCATCCCGACCATTATGGCCAAGCCGGCGCGTTCGGCGGCCCACACCTGGCGCGGGACGTCGCGTGGACGAGACCTACTCGGTCTTGCCTATACAGCTGATCATCACCGGGGCCGCCCCGGGCGCCGCCAGCGCCGCGCCGCTCTGTGGGTCGGTATCCGGGTCCATGTTGCCGGGGGCGCGCCTGTAGGCGATGGCGGCGTGCAACTGCTCGAGAGCGCTCGGCCCGTCCTGTGTGCAGGGCCGGTCTTCGTATGGATCCATGAGGTGCTCGCGGCCATCGACGTGCCAAAACCCGAGCACGTGGCCGACCTCGTGCGCCACCGTGGCGGGCCGGATGCGGGTCCCCGGGCACCCACCGCAGCGATTCAGGTTCAGCTCGATGCGCCCGGGGTCGGCCCCGACCCATGCCCGCCCGCAGACGTTGCTCATCGGGTCCTCGAGAAAGTCGACCGTGATCCAGCCCGAGCGCCGCGGATCCTCGGGGCCTGTCTCGACGGCGACCACGTGGAGCGTATTGCCCGACAGCGCCGGGACGGCCTTCTGCAGCGTGGACGCGACCGCGGCAATCGTCGCCGGGTCGACGTCACGGCCGTTCGAGTCAACCGTGCGGATGTAGACCGACGGCGACCGTGTCCAGCGGGTCAGCGCCCGCAGCGTGCCGGGGTCCTCGTAGGCGTTGCGTACGAGCTGCCTGTAGAAATCGAGCGAGAACGGCGGCGCGAGCGGCAACAGGTCGATCTGCACGTCCCTGCGCTCGCTCGCCCAGTTGAGCCACAGCACGCGGTCAACGTAGCCGGGCGCCGTCGCGCTCACGCTGTACGGCGTGGACTCGGGGTTGGTGGCGCTGGCGAAGTGGAAGGAGCCGTCGGCCGTGCTCGCGATCGGCTCGAACACGTCGAGCGCAAGCGAGGCGCCAGGGACCGGGGCGCCATCCACGCTCGAGACGACGCGACCGGCGAGCGTGAACGTGTGCGTCGGCGGCGCTGGTGTGGGCGACGGCGCGGGCGGCGCGGGTGTGGACGGCGGGGTGGGCGAGACCGGCGTGGACCCGCTCCCTCCGCACGCCCCGGCGAGGAGGGCGGCGCCAAGCAGGGTGGCGGCCGCCAGCGCAACCGGCCGGCTCATCGGCATGGTCCGCGATTCTGGACGACGGATGAGCCGGGGTCAACGGCGCCGGCTGCCCCAGGTGTGGAACGAAGTTCCTCCCGGCCCCGCGTGTTCGCGCCGACGCCTCCAGATCACGGCGTCTTTCCGCGTGTGTTCCGTGGTCCCGTCATTGCAAACACGTCAGCGCCCGAACACACATCTCGAGGGGGGACTTCCGATGATCCTGCGTATCGACCGACTGCTCATCGAACTGCCGGCGCCGAACAATCCGTCGCCCAACTCCGCGTCAGCCGTGCAGGAACTGCTCGGCGGGAAGTTCGGCGAGATGTCGACGTTGATGAACTACACGTTCCAGTCGTTCAACTTCAGGGGCCGGGACAAGCTGAAGCCCTTCTACGATCTGATCGCGAACATCGCGGCGGAAGAGTACGGCCACATCGAGCTCGTCAGCCACACGATCAACATGCTGCTGACGGGTTCCACGACGAGGGGCAGCGACCCGTCGAAGACGCCGCTTGACGATGCGACGGATGCACGCAATCACTACCACTTCATCGCCGGGGGCCAGACGTCGCTGCCGTTCGACTCGATGGGCAACCCCTGGAACGGCACGTACGTCTTCTCGAGCGGCAACC
>CAYSHC010000132.1:0-9047 GCA_964430855.1 uncultured Vicinamibacteraceae bacterium | reverse complement strand
GGGGTCAGGTCTCGCAAGAGGCACGGCCGGGGTCAGGTCTCGCCAGCAGGCGGGACAGAACGGCTGCGCTTACACAACTCTTACACGCCAGATCCGAACTACGACTTGACCGGTCGTACATGCTCCCCTAGGATGCCCGAGGCGACTTTGAGAACACATCTCACTTTCGCCCCACCGGTCATTCCCGAGGAGCCTTCGTGCCCGTTCGTGCCGTCTTCCTGAGCGCTGTCTGCGCCGCGACCCTCCCGCTCGCCATCCCCGCCCCGCTCTGCGCCCAGTCACCCCGCCCCGCTGGTCGAGCCGAGGAGGCCTGCCAGCCCGCCAACGGTGATCCCGTGCCCCTCGAGGGCAGCGTCCGCGACACGTCGGGCGGGGCCGTTCCGGCGGCCCGCGTGTCGGTCACGGCATGCGGCGCGCCCGTCGCCACGACGCACACCGACGCCCAGGGGCACTACCGGGTGCTCGTGCGGCCAGGAACGTACGATGTCCTCGTCGAGCGCACCGGTTTCGAGATCGCGACGGTCCCGGTCGTCGTCGCCGCACCGGGCGTGCGACAGGACCACAGCCTCGACGTGGCGGCGCTTGCCGAGGCCGTCACCGTCACGGCCGGCGGGTTCGAGCAGCTCGTCCGACGGGCGCCAGCGAGCGTCACGGTCATCGACGGGGAGGAGCTCCAGACCCGCCGCGTCAGCAATCTCGCCGAGGCGCTCGCCGAGGTCGAGGGCGTGGATACCGGCCAGGACGTCGGCAAGACGGGTGGCCCCACGATCAGCCTGCGCGGCATGCCCAGCGACTACACGCTGATGCTCATCGACGGCCGCCGCCAGAACCCCGCCGGCAACGTCACGCCGAACGGCTTCACGGAGACGCAGACCAGCTTCATGCCGCCCATCGGGGCGATCGAGCGGATCGAGGTCGTGCGCGGCCCGATGTCGACGCTGTACGGCTCGGACGCCATGGGCGGCGTCATCAACGTCGTCACGCGGCCGGTCAGCCAGCGCTGGGGAGCCAGCCTCTCGGCCGACGGCACGCTGCAGGGCCAGCGCGACTACGGCGACACGGCCCAGGGAGGCGCCTACGTGTCGGGGCCCGTCGTGCCGGAGCGTGTCGGGCTTGCCATCCGCGGCAACGCCCTGCACCGGCAGGCCGCCTCGCTCGAGTACCAGGACACCGACGGCCGTCCCGTGCCGATCACCGGCTTCGGCCTCAGCCCGACGGAAGCCGACATCCGCACCGGCGGCGCGCGCCTCAACGTCGTGGCGCATCGCAACCACGACATCTCGGTGGACGTCGACGGCGCCTGGCAGACGTATCTGAACGACAATCGCCAGCTCGGCACGGTCGGCGTCCAGGGCGGCTACCAGGATCGCCTGAAGTTCCAGCGCCACCAGGCCTTCGTCTCGCACAACGCCAGGCTGGGCCGGACGGTGCTCGACTCGAGCCTGACACGCAACACCACCGAAACCATCGGCCGTACGATCCCGCCAGGCACGCCGGGCCGCGTCGCCGGCGACCCGCGCACGCTCCGCGCGACCAACACGCTCGTCGACTCCAAGCTGATCGCGCCGCTGGCCGCGCACACGCTGTCGGTCGGCGGGCAGTGGTGGGATGCGCACATGGTCGACGCGGTGGCGCCCAATCCGTACGACCACACGCAGACGGCGCTCTTCATGGAGGACGAATGGCGGCTGCGCTCGTGGGCGTCGCTGACGCTCGGCATCAGGTACGACCACCACAGCACGTTCGGCGGCAACACCAGCCCGCGCGCGTACCTCGTGGTGACGCCCTCCCCGACGTGGACGGTCAAGGGCGGCGTGAGCCGCGGCTTCAAGACCCCGCGCCTCGACCAGCTCGCCGAGGGCATCACCGGCTTTGGCGGCCAGGGAACGATTCCGCTGATTGGCAGCCCGGGTCTCAAGCCCGAGACGAGCACCAGCGTCGACGGTGGCGTCCACTATGCCCGCGGCCGGTTCGGCGCCGGCGTGACGGCCTTCAACAACACCTTCCAGGACAAGATCGCCCGCGGCCCGGGGCTCGAGAACTGCAGCTTCGCCCTCGCGCCGAACCGCCCCGGCTGCGTGGACTTCGGCAGCTGGCCGAACGTGGATCTCTTCGGCCAGTCGATCAACGTGGACGAGGCGGTCACGCGCGGCGTCGAGGGCAGCGTGCGCGTCGGGTTCCTCACGCGGTGGCAGGCGTCTGCCAACTACACCTACACCGACAGCGAGCAGCGCAGCGGCGAGCAGGCGGGCCAGCCGCTCGTGAACACGCCGCGTCACATGGCCAACGTCAGCGTGCGGTTCGCGGCGACCGACGCCCTCAGCACGTGGCTTCGCGTCGAGGCCCGCGGCAGCCGCACCCGTGGCACGAGCGCGTCGGCGATTGCCGCAACGCAGGCGCTTGGCGACTACAAGCCGTACAACCTCGTGCACCTCGGCGCGGGCTACGCGCTGACGCGGCAGGTGACGCTCAACGCGACGGTCTACAACCTGCTCGACACCGACTTCCTGGCGTACGAACCCTACGTCATGAACGGCCAGGTCATGTATGCGAGCCCTTACAACAACCTTCAGGAGCCGCGGCGGTTCTGGGTCTCGCTGAACGTCACGTTCTGACGTGATACACGGGACGCCCCTCAGAGGCCGACCTGGTAGGGACCTGGTGGGGACCTGGTAGGGACGGTCCTCCGGACCGTCCTTCAGATGTGAGGACGGCGGTGTGAGGGCGGCGGTGTGAGGACGGCTCGGAGAGCCGTCCCTACCGGGGCGTCCCTACCGGGCGTCCTGCTGTCGTATCGACACCGTCGAGAGCGCGATGCCGAGCCGGCGGTCGTCGTCGCCGACGCCCAGCTCGCGCGGGCTGGCCGGTGCAGGCACGACCAGCTCGAGGCGCGTCGCCCCGTCCACGCCGTCGAACGACACGGTGTACTGCTGCTCGTGCGCGGCGGTGAGGGGCACGGTTCGTGCCTCGCCGCCCGCGCGCACCACGAGTTCCCGCCCCACGTTGGGGCCGAACGCCTGGCACGCAAGCACGACGACAATCGGCCCCGATACCGGCGCCGGCAACTCCACGAACGCCTGTTCCGCGATCGTCCAGCGCCCGAACGGCTCGGGATCGCCAAAGCCCGCGATGCGGCTCGGCGAGAGCCGCGCGAAACGGCACTCGTAAGGCAAGGCCAACGAATTGGCGGAGACGGTCCCCGCGGGTCGCGGGAGCACCGTCACGTGCAGCCGGGGCGGGACGAGACCCAGCGTCTCGAACCAGACGATGCGCTCGTCGAGCAGGTCGAGCGTGACCTCGTACTCGCCGGGCTCGTCGAAGACGATCGAGACGGGCACCGTGACTGCGGCGCCTGGCTCGAGGTCGCCGGGAAGGGGGGTACGGTGCACGACCGGCGCCGCGTCGGGTTCCGCCGCGGGACGCAGCTTCGCGCCCACCTTCACGACGCCGATGTCGGGCGTGTTGGCCGCCAGCCAGACGGCGCTGCCCGTGTTGTGCGCCTCGACGTCGACGACCAGCGCCTCGCCCGCCCGGACCTCGAACACGTCCTGCGCCACGCGCAGCGTGCCGGCGAGGCCCGTCGCGAGCCTGCTGTCCCGGCGGTAGACGCCCTTCTGGAGGACGAACGTGCTGCGGCCGTGGAAGCTGTGCACATTGGCGGTCACCCACCGCTCCGGCAGCACGTGCGACTCCCACGTCATCCGCGCTTCCTCGAACGTGAGCCACGTCTCGAAGCCGGACTCGGCCGCCGCGAGCATCCCGGTGAAGCCGGCCTCGTCGGCCAGCGCCTTGATGTCCTCGAGTCGGATGTCGTTCTCGATGACGCCGTAGTGCTGCATCTCGTACTGCGAGACCGGGCTGCGCGAGTGCAGGCGTCCCGGCTCCGAGAAGCCGGCGCGGCCGCCGTCCTTCAGGACGCGGTGGAACTCGGCGAGGATGCGCCCGGGGTTGGGCACGTGGTGCAGCGCGTCGAAGCAGATGATGCGGTCGAAGGATCCGGACGCGACAGGCAGCGTCTCGCCATCGAACGTCAGGAAGCGTGGCGCATCGACACCGGCCGGGGCCGGACGCTCGTCGAACATCCGCCGCCCGAGGGCGAGTGCGGTGGCCGACGCGTCGACGCACGTCACATGGCAGTGCAGGCACGCGAGGATGTGCGCCACCCAGCACGTGCCCGCCCCGAAGTCGAGCACACGCATCGTCGGGCCGATTTCGAGGCCGGCCAGCAGGAGCCCGAGCCGGTAGAGGAGCAGCGGCGTCTCGTTGAGCGAGACGAACGGCTTTTCGAGCAGCCGTTCGGGCTCCTCGACGAGCTGGAAGTAGGCCTCGGCGCGCCGGCAGTGCTCGGCAATCGAGGCGCCGGCAATCACGTCTCTCGGATCGATCATGGGCAAGCGGGCCTGGGCGACGGACGGAATCGGTGCGACGGGGCCGGTGAGATCGCGCGAGGGCGCATCGGTCAGCGCCGTCGGGCCGCCAGGGCGGCCCGCACCCGCGCCACCGTCGCGCCCGGGTCCTCGACCTCGACGATGATCTCGTCGTAGGCCGCGCAGTCGCGGCACTGGATGACCACGGCCTGATCGGGGTGGCGTACCGTCCAGAAGTCCGGGCGGAAGTCGGCCTGGTAGTACGTTCCGGCCCTGTAGAGGGCCGGCACATGCGTGCCGGGAAACCGCAACCCGGGGAAGCTCCGCGCCGCCCGCTCGGGGTCGTGGCGAATGTCGACGACGTCGTCGAGCGGCACGCGGAGGGACGACTTCAACGCCGACAGCTTGTGCATGCCGCGCACGTCGATCTCCAGCGCGTCGTCGGAGACAGAGATGTCGACCATGGCGTATGCACGGATGGTAGCTCAGATCGGTCGGTCCGCCGGACGCCAGGCGGCATGCGGTTCGGGTTCGCGGCTATAGTGTCCCCCATGCCACATCAGCAAGCGGGGATCCCCCGTGCGTGGCGGCCGCGTGCAGCGGCGCTCGCCAGCACGGCCGGCATCGTGGGCGTCGTGCTCGTCGCGCTCTGGAGCGTCAACGGGGGGCTCCGGGCGACGCCGGCCGATCCGGAGTCGCCGCTCCTCCGCAACGGCCGGCAGGCCACGAGGGCCCTCGAGAGCAGCCGGCGGATCATGGACGCCTGGCTGGCGCGGCGGGACGCCGTGACGGGGCTCCTGCCGCACCGCGGCGTCTTCAACGGCAGCACGCCGGATGGCGGCTGGGTGGTCGCCAACACCGCCGCCGACCTGTATCCCTTCATGGTGATGGCCGCGCGCGTCACCGACCCGGCAACCTACCACGGCGCGATGCTCGCCATCCTGCGGCAGGAGACGCTGCTGACCACGCGTGTCGGACGCCTGTCCGACGACGTCGAGGCCGGCGGCCGGGGCTTCAGGTACGCCGACATCGACATGGACCGCATCATCTTCGGGTCCAGCGAGTACATGAAGGACGGCCTGATCCCGCTCACCGAACTGTGGGGCGACACGCCCTGGTACCACCGGATGGAGGGAATTGCCGCCGACATCATCGAGCATGCCCCGTACCAGACGCGGCGCGGCAAGCTGCCGGCGGAGACCACCGAGATCAACGGCAACATGCTGCAGGTGCTCAGCCGGCTCTATTTCAAGACCGGCAATCAGGCGTACCTCGACCAGGTGCTGGCCATCGCCGACTTCTACTTCCTCGACATGCTCCCGACGACGGGGTACCTGCCCGCCGACAGGTGGGACGTCGAGACGCAGAAGCCGATCACGACGCGCTTCGTCCTGTCGGACCACGGCAACGAGATCGTCGGCGGCCTGTCGGAGGCGTTCGTGCTCGCCATGCACGCGCGACCCGAGAAGGCGGAGGCGTACAGGCCCGCCTTCGTCCGCATGATCGACAGGCTCCTCGAGGTGGGCCGCAACGCCGACGGCGTGTGGCACCACGACATCGACATCGTGACCGGCGCGCCGATAGCCGAACGCCACGCGCACTGCTGGGGCTACATGTTCAACGCCGTCTACACGGCCTACATGGCGACGGGGGAGCCGCGGTTCAAGGCTGCCGTGGAGCGTGCGCTCAGGACCGTCACCGACAAGCCCAGCTACCTGTTCTCGACGCAGCCGCCGGTCGCCTGGTGGCGCGCCAACTCGTACTCGGACGCCATCGAGTCGGCCCTCGTCCTGCACAACCGGCTGCCGACCCCCGGGCTTCCAGACCGGATCGACGCGGCCGTCACCAGCATGCTCGACGTCGTGCGGCCCGACGGCATCGTCGAGGACTGGCACGGCGACGGGAACACCATCCGCACCGCGCTCATGTACGTGATGTGGAAGACGCAGGGCGCACGGCTCGAACCCTGGAACCCGCGCGTCCATCTGGGCGCGGTCCGCAGCGACGCGGGCGTCAGGCTGGGCATCGAGGCGGAGACCGACTGGAGCGGCACGGTCCACTTCGACTACCCGCGGCATCGTGACCACCTGCACCTGCCGATCAACTACCCCCGCCTCAACGAGTGGCCCGAGTGGTTCACGGTGGAGCACGACAGGCGGTACGTTGTCCGGACGGGCGACGACGAACAGGAGCGTCTGGGCGCCGAACTCGTGCAGGGCCTGCCTGTGACGCTCCGGGCGGGGAGCACGCTCGTCATCGACGTCGCTGACGGCGGCGACGCCCCGTACGGCCGCTGACGAGGAAAGTCATTGACGACCCAATCGGTCGGACTTTAGACTCGTCAATCGTGCGACTTCTTCTCAGGATTGCGCCGACGGGACGCCGCCTCCTCCTCACGCTCGCCGCCGCGGCGCTGACGCTCATCATCGCGGCCCCGGCGGCGGCCGAGCCGTCAACCGGCATCCTGCTGCTGGCGCATGGCGGCAAGCCCGAGTGGAACGCCCACGTCGAGGCGCTCGCGCGCAAGGTCGACGCCTGGCAGCCCACCGCCGTGGCGTTCGGGATGGCCACGCGGGCCAATATCCAGGCAGCCGTCGACGCCCTCGTGGCGCGCGGCGTCTCGCGCATCGTCGCGGTACCGCTCTTCGTCTCGTCGCACAGCTCGGTGGTGACCTCCACCGAGTACCTGCTCGGCCTGCGGGCGGAGGCTCCGAAGGAGCTGGCGATCTTCGCGCGCATGAGCCATGGCCCGCACGGCCACGGCGCTCCGGCCGGCGGCCAGGCCGGCGCCCACGGGGCGGGCAGCAAGCACGCGGCCACCCAATCCAGCGACCATGCCGGCCACGCAGCGGCGCAAGGGCCCGGACACAGCGGGCATCACGCCGCGCCGTCCGTTGACGACCTCGGCACCGCGCCGGTGGAGAGCCCCGTGCCCATCAGCATGACGCCGGCGCTCAACGCCCATCCGGTCGTCGGCGAGATCGCTGCCGACCGTGCCCGGTCCATCAGCAGGACGCCGGCAGACGAGGCCGTCATCCTCGTGGCCCACGGGCCGGTCTCCGACGAGGACAACGCGCGGTGGCTTGCGGACATGGCCGTCACCGCCGGTCGCGTCGCCGCCAGTGCCCCGTACGCGGCGGTGGACTACCTCACGGTCCGTGACGACGCGCCCGGGCCGGTGCGTGACGCGGCAGCCGCGGAGCTGCGGGGACTCGTGGAGCGGCACACCGCCCGGGGACGGCGGGTGCTGATCGTGCCGCTGCTGCTGTCGTTTGGCGGCATCGAGCAGGGGATCCGCGCGCGCCTCGACGGGTTGCCCTACACCATGGCGCCGCAGGGCCTCATGCCCGATGAACGTATCGTCGCGTGGGTACGTACAATGGCTGGGGAAGGCGCCGGAGTCGAATGACCCTCATCCGCAGATATCTCAGGCCGTGCGCGCTCGCCTGGTTCGTGCTCCAGACGGCGTCCCTGTCGGCCCTGATGCCTGCGGATTGCTGTGCGGCCCACGAGTCGCGGCCGACGCGGCCGTCGTGCCACGACGCCGCGGAGCCGTCGCCCACGGGCGGGCACGGCGACGCCCACGAGGCGTCAGCCGCGCACCATGCTCACCAGCAGCCGGCGGCGGTCCACGACGACCACGCCAGCGGCCACCGCAATGCGCCGCGCGGGTCGGCGGCCGAGCGGTGCGTCATCCGCGGCACCTGCGACGGGCCGCCCCTGTTCACGCTGTTCTCGCACGCCGGCGTGCTGCCGACAGTCGTGGCCGTCTTCCCGCACGTCGACGACCTGCCCGAGGTCGTCGCGGCGGACGCGCAGTCGGTGGCCCGGCCCCACACGCCTGATCCACCCCCTCCCCGCGTCTGACCGTCTCCGCACGCACACCCTGAAGGCACCCGTGTGCCTTCCGCATGTGGGCTGCCCGCCGGCCCGCGTGGCGCCCGACCGTGTCGGGCTGCCGCGCGCGTTCGCGGGCTGACGAGAGAGGTCCAGGATGATGTTTCGCAAGGCATGCCTGTGTGCAGGCATGGTGCTGGCGGCGGCGTGTCCTGCCGTTGCGCAGCAGACCGTGGGAGACGCGAGTGTCCGCGGCAGGGTGACCGATCCGTCCGGGGCGGTCCTGCCCGGCGCGGAGGTGTCGGTACGGCACGTGCCGACCGCGGTCACGCAGCAGGCCGTCACCGACGAGGACGGCCGTTTTCACTTTGCCTACCTGCGCATCGGGCCGTCGGAGCTGGAGGTGCGCTTCCCCGGGTTCGCGACGTCCAGGCGGCTGCTGACGCTGGATGCCGGCAGCGCGTTCGACATTCCCGTGGTGCTCGAGCTCGAGAGCCTCACGAGCGACGTGACCGTGACCACCGCGGCCCCGCTTCTCGAGACGGCGCGCAGCCAGATCGCCGCGACGGTGCCGGAGGCGGAGCTGAGGAACCTGCCGCTCAACGGGCGCAACTTCCTCGATATCGCGCTGCTGGCGCCGAGCGTGGCGCACCCGAACATCAACAACACCCAGCTGTTTGCCGAGACGTCGGCCGTGCCCGGCGTCGGGCTGTCCATCGGCGGGCAGCGCAACCTGTCGAACAGCTTCGTCGTCGACGGGCTGTCGGCGAGCGACGACGCCTCGGGGCTCAGCGGGATGCCGTATGCCATCGACGCGATCGAGCAGTTCCAGGTGGTCACCTC
>CAYSHC010000131.1:0-9053 GCA_964430855.1 uncultured Vicinamibacteraceae bacterium | reverse complement strand
TCAGCGGGATGCCGTATGCCATCGACGCGATCGAGCAGTTCCAGGTGGTCACCTCCGGCGGGCAGGCCGAGTACGGGCGGGCACTCGGCGGCGTCGTCAACGTCGTCACGCGCAGCGGCACCAACCAGGTGCACGGCACGGCCTACGGCTACTTCCGTGACGATCGCCTTGACGCCCGCAACGCGCTGACGGGCACGAAGCTGCCGATGTCCCAGCAGCAGTACGGCGCGAGCCTTGGCGGTCCCGTCGTCCAGGGGCGGACCTTCTACTTCGCGAGCGCCGAGCGGCGCGACCTGCACCAGACCGGCGTCACGACCATCAGGCCGGAGGATGCCGCCATCATCAACGCGCACCTCGCGGCCGTCGGGTATCCGGGTGCCGGCGTCACGACGGGGCAGTACGACGCGCCGGTCGAGACGCTGAACCTGCTCGGCAAGGTCGACCACGCCGTGGGCAACCGCGGGTTCCTCAGCGTGCGCTACAGCCTGTACGACGTCGCGGCGGACAACGCGCGTGGCGCGGGCGGGCTCTCGGCGCCCTCGGCGTCGACAGGCCTGGACAACCGCGATCACGCGATCGCCCTCTCGAACACCCTGACGCTGGGCAGCCGCACGGTGAACGAGACGCGCGCGCAGTACACGCACAGCGATCTCGAGGCGCTGTCGTCGGACCTCGTCGGGCCCGCCGTCAGCATCGCCGGCGTGGCGACGTTCGGCACGTTCTCGTCGAGCCCGCAGGGGCGGTTCAACCGGATGGTGCACGTGGTGAACAACCTGTCGCACCAGCGCGGCGCCCACTCGCTTCGCGCCGGCGTCGACGTCGTGCACAACGACGACCGCATCGTCTTTCCGCGCGCGTTCCGCGGCGCGTACCAGTTCTCGTCGCTGGCGAACTTCCTCGCCGGCGTCTACAACAACGCCGGGTTCACGCAGACCTTCGGCGCCACCGACGTCACGCAGCAGTCCACCAGCCTGGGCATCTACCTCCAGGACGCCTGGAGCGTGTCGCCGACGCTGACGCTGAACCTCGGCGTGCGCTACGACCTCCAGTTCCTCGAGACGATCGAGACCGACACCGACAACGTCTCGCCGCGCGTCGGCTTCGCGTGGACGCCGTTCGCCTCGCGCGCGCTCGTCGTCAGGGGCAACGCGGGGACGTTCGTGGACCGCGTGCCGATGCGCGCGCTTGCCAACGCGCTGCTGTCGGCAGGCAACACGACCGACCTCGGCGCGCTGCGGCAGACGAACCTGAGCCTGTCGCCGTCACAGGCGGGGGCGCCGACGTTCCCGGCCGTGCTCGCCGCCCCGGTGCCGTCGGTGACGCTCCACAACCTGTCGACCATGCAGCGCGACCTCGAGAACGCATATGCGCGGCAGGCGAGCCTCGAGGTCGAGCAGCGCGTCGGCGGGAGTGCCACGCTGAGCGTCGGCTACAACTACGTCGCCGGCCGCGGGTTGCTGATGGCCATCAACCAGAACGTGCCCTCGTGCGTGCCCACGGGCACCAACAACGGCTGCCGTCCCATCGCCGAGTACGCCAACGACCTGCGCTACTCGTCGGCGGGGCGGTCGTCGTACCACGGGCTGGTCGTTGCCTTCACGCAGCGTCCGTCGCGGTGGGGCTACTACCGTGCCAGCTACACGCTGGCGAAGGCGATGAGCAACGTCGGCGAGTTCTTCTTCAGCAGCCCGATCGACCCCTTCGACCTCTCGAAGGACTGGTCGCGCGCCGACAACGACAGGCGCCACCTGTTCGTCTTCTCGGGCGGCGTCAACACCCCGATGGACCGTCCGCGGACGGCCTGGCAGGCCCTGACGCACGGGTACCAGCTGAGCGCGATGGTGCAGGCGTACTCGGCCGCGCCCTTCAACATCACCTCCGGCGTCACGACGCTTCAGGGCACGGCGGGACGGCCGATCGTGAACGGCTCGTTCATCCCGAGGAATGCCGGCGTCGGCGACAGCTTCTTCAACGTGAACGTGCGGGTGAGCCGCTCGTTCGCGCTGGGCCACGGCGCGCAGCTCGAGGCAATCGTCGAGGTGTTCAACCTCACCAATGCCGTCAACGAGACGGTGTTCAACACGAACTTCGGCACGGGGGCCTATCCGGACGACCCGCTGCCGACCTTCGGGCGGGCCACCGCCGTCGGCCAGCCGCGCAGCGCGCAGCTCGCCGTGCGGCTCCGCTTCTGAGGGGATGCCCATGTCACGCGATTGCGCTTGCATCCTCCTTCGCGCGGGCGCCGTGGCGTCGGCGCTGGCGCTGGCCGCCTGTGGCGGCGGCCAGCCTGGCGACGCCGCGGTCGCTGCCGTCGATGCGCCGCCGGTTGTGGCCTTCGACGTGCCAGACCGTGCCGACTCGACGCCCTCGGTGGCAGCGGCAGGCCGGTTGGTCGCCGTCGCCTGGGGGGCTTCGGAGAAGGGCGCCGCCGACGTGTACGTCGCCGTCAGCGACGACGCCGGCAGGACGTTCGGCGATCCCGTGCGCGTCAACGACGTGCCCGGCGAGGCACGGCTCGGCGGCGAGCTGCCGCCGCGTGTCGCCCTCCGCGCGTCGCGCGACGGCGCGCCGCCAGAGGTGGCCGTGCTGTGGACGGCACGCGGCGAGGCCACCGAGATCAAGGCCGCGCGGTCACGTGACAGCGGGAGGCGCTTCGACGCGCCCGTGACGCTGCAGGTAACGGGCGCCGAGGGCGATCGCGGATGGCCGTCGCTGGCGCTCGATGCCGGCGGCCGCGCGCACGCCGTGTGGCTCGACCATCGCGGGCTGGCCGCGCGCCGTGCCGCACAGGCGAACGGGGCGGGGCATGCCCACGCCAGTCACGGCAGCATGGACGGTGCCGCCATGGCGCAGGCGTCGGCGCTGATGTACGCGTCGTTTGGCGCCGAGGCGTCGTCGCCCGCGGAGTCGGCAATCACCAGTGGCGTCTGCTACTGCTGCAAGACCGCGCTTGCCGTCGGTCCCGACGGCGCGCTGTATGCGGCATGGCGTCACGTGTATCCCGGCAACCTGCGCGACATCGCCGTTGCCGTCTCCCGCGACGGTGGCCGCTCGTTCACCGGCCCCACGCGCGTCAGCGAGGACCGCTGGATGATCAACGGGTGCCCCGACGACGGCCCGTCGCTCGCCGTCGACGCGAACGGGACGCTGCACGTCGTGTGGCAGACGGTCACCCAGGAGGCCGGCGCCGAGCCCGAGGGCGCGCTCTTCTACGCGGCGTCGCGCGACGGGGAGCGCTTCACGGCGCGCCAGCGCGTGCCGACGTTCGGCACGCCGAAGCCATCGCACCCGCAGGTGGTGGCCCTGGCCGATGGCGCGCTGGTCGTCGCGTGGGACGAGGTGGTCGACGGCCGGTCCGTCGCGGCGGCCCGGAAGGTCACGCCCGGACCGGACGGCAGCGTGACGTTCGGCGACCTGCTGACGATGCCGTCATCGGCGCCCGCGCGCACTCCCGCGCTCGCGGTCACCGACGCCGGCGTCTTCGCGGTCTGGGTCAGCGGCACGGAACCGCCGCGCGTGGAGGCAGCGACGCTGCGCGTGCCCTGAGTCGCATCCAGACGTGCCGCCCTGGCGACGCGCGCGTCGCTCAGCGCGCCTCGCCTTCGCACTCCGGGCAAGCGTGGTCGACGAACTTCAGCCAGTCGTCGAGCGCTGCCGGCGGCGGCAGGTCCGCGATGCGGCGGGCCGTCTGCACGAACGCCACTTCGCCCCACCGGTCCGCCACGAGAACGCCTGGCGCGTCCAGACCGGGCACCGCGTCGCGCGTGACGACGACGGCAGCGTCGTAGGTCTCGAGGGCCTGTCGTGAGGTGTCGAGGGCCGCGAGCCAGGCGGCCTCGTCGCTGTCGCGGGCGCCCGCGGGCGGCAGCGCGACGAGCAGCAGGTTGCGCCGCTGCCACGTGCCGGCGTAGTCGAACGGCGATCCGTCAAGGGTGATCACGCGCATGTGCGGCGGCAGCGTCGAGCCCCGGGCCAGGGCCCGGGTGTTGCCCGCCTGCGGCGTGGATGACAGCGCCATGGGATCCTCCAGTCCTGCCTTCACCCTACACCTGCGGGCCGTGGATTCGAAGCCGCCCCGGACGGGGAGATCCGCGTGGCGGCGGGGGCCGCGGCTACGGGCGGGCGGGTGCCGTCCAGTAGAACCGGCGACGGTGATCCATACGCAAGAAGCCCTCGGCCACGAGGATGCCCGTGACCTGCCGGTAGAGCCGTTCGTCCAGGTTCCACAGCCGCCGGAACTGCGCGGGGGACAGGCGCATGCCCGGCATCTCGCGGTAATCGGCCCTGATGGCCTCCAGCAGGGGATCGAGGTACGAGACCGCGTATGTCGTTGACATGGAGTGGTTCCTCTGCCCCGGGGAACAACGTACGGGCACGCCGCAGACGACCTGCGGGGGCGTGACGCGGGCCGCCTGCTGCCGGGTGCCGACGCGGACCGGGGGAGCAAGATGAGTGCCCGTCCGGAGCGCACGCCATTCGACCGGGAAAGGCAGGCCGGGCGGGCACGAAGCGACGGACGCCGCGTCGCGGGCATCTCGTTGGAGCCGTGTTTCGCGGGGGATATCCCTCACGCTGGCGGAATAGTCCCCGGGCTGTCCCTCGCCCTTGTCGCGGCCGTCCGTCGCCTTGTTGTCGCTGCGGGGGCATACTGCTTCGCATGCTCACGTCGATGATGTCGTCGGCCCCTCGGCCGAGGTGGCCGCGGTGGCGGCTTATCGCTCCGTTGGCGCTCGCTGCCACGCTGGGCCTGGCGACAGGCGCGGCGGCACAGACGTCGGCGCCGCGCTTCCGCCTCGCGATAGCCGGCCTCACGCACGGCCACTCGTTCATCCTCTTCCGTACGCTGACCAGCAACGCGGCGGTGCAAGTCGTCGGCATCTCCGAGCCCGATCCGGAGTTGCGCGCACAGGCGGCAACCGTCTGGCCCGACGTCCCGCTCTTCGACGATCACGAAGCGATGCTGGACGCCGTGAAGCCCGACGGCGTGTGGGCCTTCGTGGACAACCACCGGCACGTCGAGATGACACGCATCTGCGCGGCCCGGAAGCTGTCGGTGATGTTCGAGAAGCCGATGGCCACGAGCCATGCCGACGCGGTCGCGATCCGCGACATCGCGCGTGACGCGGGCATCCAGGTGGTGATCAACTCGCAGCCACCCTGGTGGCCCGCCAACCACACCGCTGAGGCCCTGGTGCGCCAGGGCGCGCTCGGCACCGTGTGGCGCGTGCACACGGTGAGCGGGCATGGCGGCCCCGGCGGCGCGCCGGCCTCGTCGTCCGCGGCGTTGACGGCGAACGTGACGGGCCGCACCGCCGGGAGCCGCGCGTTCTGGTCGATGTTGAACAGCGTCGAGCGCGGCGGCGGCGTCCTGCTCGACTTCGGCCCGTACGGCGCCGCGTGGATCCGCCGCTACCTCGGGATGCCCACCGCTGTCTTCGCCTCACAGGGCCGCACGCGGCCCGACACCTACCACGTGCCGACGACGACGACGATCCTGGCGACGTACCCGGACCACCGCGTCGGGATCATCGAGGCGTCATGGGACCTGCCGCGGAACATCCAGCAACTGGAGGTCTTCGGCGACAAGGGGAGCGTCGACCTCGTCTCGAACTCCGGCAGCCAGCTCGTGCGGTTCGAGCACTGGGTGGCCCGTGAGCGCCAGGACGTGCCGCTCGTCACACCCGAGGCGCACTGGTCGGACCCCGCGACGTACTTCGCGCACGCGGTGCGGCGAGGCCACGTCGACGAGTTCGTCAGCGCGGCGTTTCACGCCGACGTCATGGCGATCCTCGAGGCCGCGCAGCGATCCGCCGACACGGGACAGCCGGTGGCGGTGGCGGAGGTCACGGGGAAGTAGGTCAGCGGGTCGGAAAGTCGGCAGTTCAGCGGGTCAGCAAGACAGCGGATCAGCATGTCGGCAGGTCAGCGCATCGGCGAGCCGGCACGCCGGCAGGCTGGCAGGCCGACGATCCGACAAGCCGACAAGCTGGCAGGCCGACCAGCCGATCAGCTCTCGCCGTCAGGGTGGACCAGTACTGCTTCCAGCCACGGCCGATGTGTGTGCCACAGCCAGCCGCCGTACGTGGCGGCGGCGGTCGCGAACATGACCCAGAACGAGGTGCTGCCCGCCTTCAGGGGAGGGAGGTCCTGCTCCCAGATGAACATCGCGGCAAGGCTGGCGACGGCCAGCAGTCTACACGTGCCGAGCAGCCAGACCATCGTCCGAGCCTCCGCCGTCAGCCTGCCGACGGCCCCCAGGTACTCCGCGAGCAGGACGCTCGCGACGGAGGCGAAAAACAGGGTGAGGGCCGGGCGTCCGTCGCTGATTGCGAATGGGACTCCCCAGAGCGTAGCGGCGAGGACGATGCACATCTTCGCCCGGACCACGTAGTCGTGGACGACGTCAAGCCATCGCATCATTGCGCACGCTCCGCCGGCATGCCGAGGCGCAGGGACGCTGGCGTCTCGCACCGTACCGACGGGACATGACCGTCCACGCGGCAGACGACAGCCGTGCCTGGAACGGCCGCCTCGCGCACGAGCCTCGCCACGCGCAGCGGGGCGACGGCGTCGGGCACGTCGAGTTCGAGGATCAAACGGTAAGAGGAAGGTGACGACATCGGGCGCTCCTTCCGGCCGGGGGCCGGCGAACACCCTGAGCACGCGAGGCCATCGCGCGCGGACACTTCGTTGTGGCGGCCTGGCCGGCCATTCACCACATCTTCCCCGGTACCGCGGTCACGGGCCCGGGAAGAAGGCACCTTGGGTTGTCCGTCCCAGGTTGCCGGGCAGCCGTGAGGCACGGCCGCCACTCAGGATGCTGGCGACGAATGTAGCTGGAGCGCGGGAGGCGTCTCAAGGGCGAGGTGTGTCACAGCGCCGTTCGGCACGTCCGGCATGAGCGTTGGACAGTTCGAGTCACTGGCACAACGGGCACATCGAGGCTGCGAGGTATTCGACGGCGCGGTAGATGTTCAGGACGGAGCTGCCAGCGCCACGGTGCTACTCGACGGGACACAGGGCGATGCCCACGTCGGCGGTTGCATGACGGTGCCGACCGCGAGGTGCTGCACCTTGCAGCCAGCAACGCCGCACTCTTCGTCGGCGCCGAAAGCCGCGCCGGCCCCGTTGCACCACGAGCCCTGACGCGTCAGGCCTTCATCACGGCTTCCATCAGACCCTTGATGTAGCCGAAGGCGAACAGGGCACCGAGGTCGTTGTAGCCGGGGAACCGGTTCTCCTCGAAGCCGGTCACCGTCGCCACGTGATCCGGCCGGATCGGCCCCCGGAATCCCACGTCGTAGTACGCCTTCATCGCGGCGTACATGTCGTTCTGCCCGTCGTCGTGCCAGGCCTCGACGAAGCTGGCGGGCGTGCCGCGCACGTCCCTGAAATGCACGAAGTGGATCAGCCCGCGCTCGCCGAACCAGCGGATGGCGGCCGGGATGTCGACGTCGGGGCCCTGGCTGGCGATGCTGCCCTGGCAGAACGTCACGCCGTTGTGCCGGCTCGGGTAGATCTGCGTCGCGCGCTTCAGCGCGTCCACCGAGGTGATGATGCGCGGGATGCCGCGGAGCCGCTCGACGGGCGGGTCGTCGGGATGGAGCGCCAGCAGCACGCCGTGCCTCTCGGCTTCGGGGACGACGGCCCGGAGGAAGTAGGTCATGTTCTTCCACAGGTCGTCGTGCGTGAAGCGGTCGCCGTACTCGGTGATCTCGGTGCTGGCGTGTTCCAGGTCGAAGGCCGTCACCAGCGACCCGCCGCGATCGACGCGTGCGGTGTCGCTGCGTGACCAGTTCACGGCAGGCATCCAGTTGTAGCAGATGATGCGCTGGCCGACGGCGGCGCAGTCGCGAATCAGCCGGATGAACCGCTCGATGTCCTCGTCGCGCCCGTCGACGCCGAGCTGTGCGCGCGTCAGGTTCACGCCCTCGAGCACGGTCCACTCGAGGCCCATCTCCTCGTAGGCGCGCTTGGTTTCGGCCACGTCGCGGCCGGCGCCGCCGACGCCGCCGAGCACGCCCATCTGCCGGGCCATGCTCACGCGCTCGGGCCGCGCGCGCACGCCGCCGTGGAAGTAGGCGAATGAGAGTTTCATCCACGCGCACGACTCATCCCAGCGCTGGCTGGTGCCGGGTGTGGACTGCGCGCGGGCGGGCACGGCGCCCGTCGGGGCGAGCGCTGCGAGTGCCGCGCTCGAGCCGATGAACTCGCGACGCGTCTGCTTCATGCTGGAGGCTCCCGAGGCATGGTACAGCCGGGAGGGCCGCCTGGGCACGAGCGCCGGGCGCGTGCAGCGCCGCCGACGGACGCCGTGAGGCTGACCGGAGGGTCATACCTCAACGAAGTCGTGCCCGCCAGCCCCAGAGCGACCAACAATGAACCAAGTGACAGCTGCACAGAGGGTTCATGCGCGGGGGCCCGGCGGCCGATACCCTCGGTGTATCGTGTGCCGCAATCTGGCGTGCCTCTTTCCACACGCGACCTCAGTTACGAGGCTGGCGTGTACCTGGACTTTGTTCGGCAGCGGGTCGAGGCATATCGAACGAAGGCTGGAATGCTGTCGAAGGAGGACTGACCCTGTCTGAACATTTGACGATATCAGAGAGGCGTGGGCGTACGCCGCGCGAGCGCTCAACGGGTTGGCGGCTCGACTCAGCGAGGAGGCCGGTAAAGACCTCCGAACGGCGGATCGGACCACGCGAGTGAAGCGGATCGCCGAGGCCTGCGTTGCCTGCGGCATCGACGAGGCCGTCTTTGTGCTGAGGCAGGCCCACGAGTACGGCGAAGGCGAGACACTGATGGCGCCCGACTCACCGGGCGACCTCAGGATGGACTAGCTGCGCTTCCAGGCCGCGTCCTTCGGCGCGCAGGATTGCGGGCCTCCCGAGACGATAGAGGATCCTGGCGATGCGTGCTGTTCGGTGCGATACCGCCGGTGGGACGCCGACGCTTGCCGCCGATCCGATCGCGACCTGCAGCGGGTTGTGGACAGGGGAAACGGCGTCTGACATTACTAGACCAACGCAGGCAATGAACATTCCGGCCACATC
>CAYSHC010000130.1:0-9093 GCA_964430855.1 uncultured Vicinamibacteraceae bacterium | reverse complement strand
CTTGCGCAGGCCGATCTCGCGCGTGCGCTCGCTGACCACCATCAGCATGATGTTCATGATGACGATGCCGCCGACGACGAGCGAGAGCGACACGATGCCGATGAGCACCGCGAACGCGCCCTGCGAGAAGCTCGCCCAGAGGTTCATGAACGTGTCCGACGTCACGAGGCCGAAGTTGTCGTCGTCGCCGGGCCTGAGCTTGCGCGCGATGCGCAGCGCCACTCGCGCCTCGTCCATCGCGGCCGGCACCATGGACGGGTCGACGGGCTTGACCGTCAGCTCGAGGCTCCGCCGCGAGCCAAACAGCTTGAGGAAGCTGCCGAGGGGGATCACCACGAAGTCGTCCAGCGAGTTGCCGAACATCGTGCCCTTCGTCTCGTTCACGCCGACGACGCGGTGGTGCACGCCGTTGATCAGGATGGTCTGGTCGACGGGATTGCGGCCCTGGAACAGCTTGTTGGCCGTCTCGGCGCCGAGGTAGGCGAGCGGGCGTGAGCGCTCGACCTCGATCCGGCTGATCGTGCGCCCGCGCTCGGCCGCGTACCCGCTGAACTGCCCGTACTCCGGCGACACGCCGCGGACGCTGACGTTCTCGACGACGGTGTCGCGGAACGCCACGTTGGCCGGCGCCGACGACTCGGCCATCACCGCGGCGATGAGCGGGCTGAACTCCTGGATGGCCCGCTGGTCGTCACGCGTGATGTTCGGGTTCCGGCGGCGCGCCTCGCGCTCCTGCTCCTCGTCGGTGATGACGCCGACCCGCATGACCTTGAACGTCCCGACCCCGACCTCCTCGACGATCGTCTGCGCGACGTAGTTGTTCATGCCCTGGATCAGCGACACCACCGCGATGATCGACGTCACCGCGACGATGTTGCCGAGCACCATCATGAACGACCGGAGCTTGTTGGCCCAGATCGACGACAGCGCCAGGCCGACCGCGTCGAGGAGCTTGTTCATGGCGTCCGCAGCGGCTCGCGCCTACTTCTTCTTCCCGGCGTTCTCGAGACGCACGGCGTCGCCGTCCTGCAGGTCGCGGACCGAGTTGAACGGGCCGGTGACGACCTGGGCGCCCGGCGACAGGCCCTCGAGCACCTCGAAGTAGCGGTCGCCGGCGATGCCGGTCTTCACGGGCGTGAATACCGCCCGGCCGTTCTCGATGACGAAGACGCCTTCCATCTCGCGCCGGGTCTGGCCCTCTTCAAGCTCGAGGGGCACCGGTGCGGGGCCCCGGCCGCCCTCGTCGCGCTGCGGGCGGACGATGTTGCCCGACGCGTCGAAGATCACGTCGCGGACGGCCATCGCCTGGATCGGCACCGCCGTCACGTTCTCGCGCGTCGCGGTCGTGATGCGCGCCGTGCACGTGAAGCCTGGCCGCAGCTCCTCGATCGCCTCGTCGAGCGTGACCTTGACCAGGAAGTTGGTGGCCGTCTGGCCGGCACCCCCTGCCTGGGCCGCGGCGCCGGCGCCGGCCTGCTGGATCGGGCTGTTGCCGATCTCGGTCACCGTGCCCTGGAGCTCGCGTCCGGGCAGGGCGTCCACGCTGATCGTGGCGCGCTGGCCGATCCGCACCGACGGCACGTCGGTCTCGTCGACTTCGACCTCCGCGTCGATCACCGACATGTCGGCGATCGTCAGCAGCACGGTGCCGGGGTTGTTCATGGTGCCGACGACCACCGTCTCGCCCTCCTCGATGTTCCGGCGGGTGACGATGCCGTCAATCGGCGAGACGATGCGGACGCGGCTCAGGTTGAACCGCGCCTGCGCGACGGACGCTTCCTCGGCGCGGATCCGGTTCCGCTGCGTCGTGAGCTCCTGGCGCCGCTGGGCGAGCTCGGCGTCGCGGACCTTCACGGTATTGAGCGCGCGGTCGAGCGCCTGCTTCGTGGTGAGCTGCTGGCTCCACAGCTCCTGCTCGCGCGCGAGGTCTTCGCGCGCCAGCGCCAGGGTCTCTTCGGCGGCGGTCACCGCCGCCTGCATCTGCACGAGCTGCGACCGGGCGGCGGCCACGCTGGCCTGCCCCTGCTGGACGGCCGACAGCAGCAGCTGCGGCTCGATCTGGAGCAGGAACTGGCCGCGCGTGACGCGCTGGCCTTCTTCGACGGCCAGCTCGGTGACGCGGCCCATGTTGTCGGCGCTGATGTTGACCGTGCGCTTCGCTTCGATCTTCCCGGAGGCCGAGACGATCGCCGTGAGGTTGCGCTGCTGGACGACTTCGGCCGTGACGACCTTGCCCGTCTGCCGGTTGAAGCGCAGGTTGGCAATGACGAGCGCAATGGCGAGCACGACGATGCCGAGGCCAATCAGCCATTTCTTCGTGGACGACTTCATCTCCCCCCCAACGCGAGCTTGACGGCGGCAATCACGACGCCGATGGTCACGAGCACCGCCAGCAGCCCGACGACGATGGGAGTCGTCCGACGCCGATAGAGCACGGCCAGGCCGATGCCGAGTACGACGACATACCAGATGTAGAACAGGTCGAGGACGCCGAGCAGCGAGGCCAGGAACGAGCCTTCCTCGAGCATCGGCAGGAACACGCCAAGGTTGGTCGCGCTGCTCATGGACTGCCGCTGGTAGTTGATCGGCAGCGTGAAGAGCGGCTGGAGCGACGTCACCACGCCGGCGTGCGTGACGACGGCAAACACCTGCCTGAACCGCGCCTCGCCGCCGAGCACCGCGAAGACGCCGTAGATCAGGGCGGCAAACAGCGCGGTCATGACGGGGCCGACGATCAGCATCGACACGGGCTGGATGACCCGCGCGTACTCGGCCTGCCTGCGCAGTCCCTCGTACATGTCGGCGTTGACCGTGCCGCCGAAGCTCTCGATGCTGGCCACCGCCTGGTCCACGTACGCGGCCTTGCCGGCGTCGGTCGAGAAGAACACGAAGAAGGCGAGGGCCGTGACGACCAGTTGCACGGTCAGCACGCCGAACCAGGCCGGGTGGGCCACGACGGAGCGGAACGTGGCCTCGGGCGAGGTCAGGACGCCGATGAGCCGCGCGGGCAGGGACAGACGGGGGACGGTTGCCGGTGTCGCGGTGTCAGTCATCGTCGGATGGATCTCGGGGACGAGCGGCGTGCACCTTTCAGGCGGCGGCGCCGTCCAAGTACGGTTCGGTTGCGCTCACCGCTATAGTACGCAGCCATTCGGCGGGATGTTCGACAGCCGCGCCCCGGTCCGCGCGCGCCCCGGAGGGTACACTGACGGGCGTGCGTGCGACCCTGCTCGTCATTGTAGCGCTGGGCTGCCTCCTCGGTCCCGGCCGCCGCGACGCCCTCGCGCAGGACTACGAGGCCCTCGGCAGCCGTGCCCTCGGCATGGGCGGCGCCTTCGTCGCCGTCGCCGACGACGCCTCGGCCGTCTACTGGAACCCGGCGGGCCTGGCCACTGGCCGGTTCTTCTCGGTCGTGTTCGATGCCTCCTCGGTCAGCGTTGACGACGACGGGACGAGCGCGTCGAAGCTCGGCACGACCCTGGCGGCCGTCGGCACGCCGCCTCTTGGACTCGCGTACTACCGCCTGACGAGCACCGCGGCCCGCGTCACGACCGGCCCCGGGGACGACCCGTCACTGGGCTCGACGGTCGCGCGCCTGCGGACGTCGCACGTCGGCGTCACGCTCGTCCAGACACTGCTCGACGGCCTGCACCTCGGCGGCACGCTGAAGTACGTCAGGGGCGACGCTGCCGGCGGCCTCGTGGCGGGGAGGCCCGGCGCGGCGGTCGACGCCGCGCCGACGCTGGCGCACGCGGGCACCGGCGCGTTCGACCTGGATCTCGGGCTGATGGCCGATTTCCGCCGCGTGCGGGCGGGCCTCGCGGTGCGCAACGTGCTGACGCCGGAGTTCCGGACGGGCGACGGCGAGACGCTCGCGCTCGACCGGCAGGTGCGCGCCGGCGTCGCCGTCCTCGCCAGCGACTCGCTGATCGTGGCGGCGGATGCCGACCTGCGGCGGGGCGTCGACCCGGTGGGCGACAGCCGCCACGTCGCCGTCGGCCTGGAGCAGCGCGCGTGGCGCAACAGGCTCGGCCTGCGCGCCGGGATGCGCGCCAGCACGGTCGGTCCCTCGCGGGCCACGCTGACGGCCGGCGGCAGCCTCGCTGTCCGCACCGGCGTCTACGTCGACGGCTACGTCGCCGCGGGCGTGGGCGACCGCGCGGCCTCCGGGGGAGGGGGCGGCTTCCGCGTGATCTTCTGAGCGCCGCTGAACCATCCGGCGCTCGTGCCGATTCCCTCCTTGCACGACGCGGCCGCCATGCGGGCGGCCCTCAACGGACACGTCCTCGACACCCACGACGCATGGCGGTCAGAATCGGCGAACTCCTGCTGAAGGAGAAGAAGATCACCCCCAACCAGCTGCAGGAGGCCCTGACCTATCAGAAGGCCAACGGCGGCAAGCTGGCCATGAACCTCGTGAAGCTGGGGTTCGTGCGCGACGAGGAGATCACCGCGCTCCTCAGCCGCCAGTACGGCGTGCCGGCCATCGACCTGGCCAAGTTCGAGATCGAGCCCACCGTCATCAAGCTGATCCCCGCCGAGACGGCGCAGAAGTACCAGGTCATCCCGCTGAGCCGCGCCGGCGCCGCCCTCACGCTGGCGATGACCGACCCGACCAACGTGTTCGCCATGGACGACATCAAGTTCATGACGGGCTACAACGTCGAGCCGGTCGTGGCCTCCGAGCAGGCCGTCGCCGACGCGATCCAGAAGTACTACGGCAACGGCGGCAAGTCGGCCGCGGCCGCCAGCTCGCTCGACATGGTGACGCGCGCCCTCGAGGACGCGAGCCAGGCGGGCGGCGACGACGTGGAGGTGCTCGAGGAACTCGAGGAGATCGACGTCGCCGCGCTGGAGCGGCAGACGGGCGAGGCGCCGGTCATCCGCCTCGTGAACCTGGTGCTGATGTCGAGCATCCAGCGGGGCGCCAGCGACATCCACATCGAGCCCTACGAGCGCGATTTCCGCATCCGGTTCCGCATCGACGGCATCCTCTACACGGTGATGCAGCCGCCCATGAAGTTCCGTGACGCGATCATCTCGCGGCTGAAGATCATGGCCAAGCTCGACATCGCCGAGAAGCGGCTGCCGCAGGACGGGCGCATCAAGATCCGCTTCAACGACAACGGCCGCAGCAAGGAAATCGACTTCCGCGTCTCGTGCCTGCCGACGCTCTTCGGCGAGAAGGTCGTGCTGCGCCTGCTCGACCGCGAGAAGCTGATGCTCGACATGACGAAGCTCGGCTTCGAGGACGCGGCGCTCGCGAAGTTCAAGAACGCCATCAGCCGTCCCTGGGGGATGGTGCTGGTCACCGGCCCGACGGGCAGCGGCAAGACCAACACCCTGTACTCGGCGCTGGCGCAGCTGAACACCACCGAAACCAACATCATGACCGCGGAGGACCCGGTGGAGTTCAACCTCGCCGGCGTCAACCAGGTCAACGTCCGCGAGAGCATCGGCCTCACGTTCGCGGCGGCGCTGCGCTCGTTCCTCCGCCAGGACCCGAACATCATCCTGGTCGGCGAGATCCGCGACTTCGAGACGGCCGAGATCGCGGTCAAGGCCGCGCTGACCGGCCACATGGTGCTCTCCACGCTGCATACCAACGATGCGCCGAGCACCGTCAGCCGCCTGATGAACATGGGCATCGAGCCGTTCCTCGTGGCCAGCTCGGTGAACCTGATCTGCGCGCAGCGCCTCGTGCGCCGCATCTGCACCAAGTGCGCGCAGCCCCACCCGATGCCCGAGTCCGCGCTGGTGGAACTGGGCTTCTCGCCCGAAGACGCGGCCAGTGTCACGCCGATGCGCGGGGCGGGCTGCGATGCGTGCAACAACACGGGCTACAAGGGCCGCGTGGGCCTCTACGAGGTCCTCGAGATCACCGACGCGCTGCGCGAGCTGATCCTCGTCGGGGCCTCGGCGATCGACATCCGCCGCAAGGGCGCCGAGGAAGGGCTGGTGACGCTGCGCGAGAGCGGCCTGCTCAAGATCCGCCAGGGCGTCACGACCATCGAGGAAGTCACGCGCGAGACCGTGCGCTAGCTCGTGCATTTTCGTCAGCGGACCCCGCACGCCCGTCGGCGCGCCCGGCAAGCGTGTCGGTGAACCGACACGTGTCTCTCCGCCCTGCGACGCCCTAACCTCCTGCCGCTTCACGATTTGCACGCGATCCGCCCGGAGCCTGCCCAGCCCGGCCGTGCTGGCCCGACAGTTGCACCACGGGCTGTGCGGTGCCCGCTCACGTTGCGCGCGCGGGTGCCGATTGCTTCGGCCGAGACCCATGGCGACACTGCCCGAACTGCTCAAAGCCACCGTCGAGATGCAGGGGTCGGACCTGCACATCACGACGAACGCGCCGCCCGTGGTTCGTGTGCACGGCAAGCTCGTGCCGCTGAAGCTGCCGCCGCTGACCGCGCCCGAAACCAAGCAACTGGCCTACAGCGTCTGCACCGACGCCCAGAAGAAGCGCTTCGAGGAGACGCAGGAACTCGACTTCTCGTTCGGCATCCGCGGCATCGGCCGCTTCCGCTGCAACGTGTTCAACCAGCGCGGGGCGGTGGCGTCGGTCTACCGGCTGATCCCCGAGCGCATCCCAACGCTCCAGGAACTGGGCCTGCCGCCGATCCTCGCCAAGCTGGCCGACAAGCCGCGGGGGCTGATCCTCGTCACCGGGCCCACGGGCAGCGGCAAGTCGACGACGCTGGCGGCGCTGCTCGACCGGATCAACGGCGAGCGCAACGAGCACATCCTGACGATCGAGGACCCGATCGAGTACATCCACACGCACAAGGGCTGCCTGGTCAACCAGCGTGAAGTGCACAGCGACACCCAGGGCTTCGCGCTGGCGCTGCGCGCGGCGCTGCGCGAGGACCCGGACGTCGTGCTCGTGGGCGAGATGCGCGACCTCGAGACCATCGAGTCGGCGCTGCGCATCGCGGAGACCGGCCACCTGACGTTCGCGACGCTGCACACCAACTCGGCGGCGCAGACGATCAACCGCATCATCGACGTCTTCCCGGCACACCAGCAGTCGCAGATCCGCACGCAGCTGAGCCTCGTGCTCGAGGGCATCGTGTGCCAGTCGCTGCTGCGCCGCGCCAACGGGCACGGGCGTGTCGTCGCGCTCGAGATCCTCGTGCCGACGCCGGCCATTCGCAACCTGATTCGCGAGGACAAGGTCCACCAGATCTACTCGGCCATGCAGGCCGGCCAGGAGCGGCTCGGCATGCAGACGATGAACCAGTCGCTGGCGTCGCTCTACCTGTCGCGGCAGATCACGCTCGAGACGGCGATGGCGGCCTCGTCGATGCGCGACGAGCTGCAGGAGATGATCCAGCGCGGCACCGGCGTGGTCGCCGGGGCCGGCCTCGGCCGGGGCGCTGCGCCCGTGCGCCGGTAAACGGGCGGGGAGAGGGGTATGCAGGCATTCGCGTTCAGCGGCCGCACGCGCACCGGAGAGGCCGTCTCCGGCCAGCGCCAGGCGGCGTCGATCGAGGAGGTCGTCGCCGCGCTGCGCCGCGAGCAGATCCTGGTCACGCGCATCGACCCCGTGAAGACGCGGGCGCCGCGCGTGCGCGTGGGCGGCGGCCGGAAGGTGCCGGCCAAGAGCCTCGCGGTCTTCACGCGGCAGTTCAGCGTGATGATCGACGCCGGCCTGCCGCTCGTCCAGTGCCTCGACATCCTGGGCAACCAGGAGCCCCACAAGGGGTTCGCGACGACGATCCTCAAGACCCGCGAGGACGTCGAGTCGGGCATGACGCTGGCCGACGCGATGCGCAAGCATCCGCGCACGTTCGACGCGCTGTTCACCAACATGGTGGCGGCGGGCGAGGCGGGCGGCATCCTCGACACGATCCTGAAGCGGCTCGCGACCTACATCGAGAAGGCCGTCAAGCTGAAGTCGCAGGTGAAGTCGGCGATGATCTATCCCGTCGCCGTCCTGATCATCGCCGCCGTCGTCGTCAGCGTGATCCTGTGGAAGGTGATCCCGACCTTCGCGCAGATGTTCGCCGGCCTCGGCGCGACGCTGCCGCTGCCCACGCGCGTCGTCATCGCGATGAGCAACGGGCTGGTGGCCTACGGCCCGGTCATCCTGCTCGCCCTCGGCGGGCTCGTCTTCGCCGTCCGCTCGTTCTACAGGACGGACCGCGGCCGGCACGTCATTGACGCGTGGCTGCTGAAGGCGCCCATCCTCGGCATCATCCTGCGCAAGGTCGCCGTGGCGCGGTTCTGCCGGACGCTCTCGACGCTCATCAGCTCGGGCGTGCCGCTGCTCGACGGCCTCGACATCACCGCCAAGACGGCGGGCAACGCCATCATCGAGGACGCCATCCTGCACACGCGCGAGCGCATCGAGCGCGGCGAGACCGTCTCGAAGCCGCTCGCCGAGACGAAGGTGTTCCCGCCGATGGTGACGCAGATGATCGGCGTCGGCGAGGCCACCGGCGCGCTCGACATGATGCTCGCGAAGATTGCGGACTTCTACGAGGACGAGGTCGACACCGCCGTTGCCGGGCTGCTGACGCTGCTCGAGCCCATCATGATCTCGTTCCTCGGCGTCATCGTCGGCGGCATCGTCATCTCGATGTACCTGCCGATCTTCGACCTCATCTCGAAGCTGACCTAGCGATGACGACGCTGCCCATCGCCAGGACGTGGTACCCCCTGGGGGTGCCGGCCGCGCCGGCCAGGCCGGCGCCGCGCCTCGACCCGCGCGGCGTGAGGTGGCTCGCCGGGCTGCGCGTCGTGCTGGCTCTGGCGGTATTCGTTCCGATGGTCACGCTCGCGGCCGGGCGAGGCGACATGACGCGCGCGGCGTGGGGCATCGTCCTGCTGGCCGTGCCGCTCGTCGCCAGCGGCGTGGGCCTCGCCACCGCCACGCGGGCGACCACCCGCATCGTGGCGCCGCAGCTGGCGGCCGACGTGGCGATCGTGCTGGTCCTGGTGTGGGTGACCGGCGGCGTGACGACCCTCTTCGCGCCGGTGCTGCTCCTGCCGGTGCTCGCCGCGACCGCCCTGTGCGGCCGCGACGCCGGCCTCGGGGTCGCTGTCGCTCTGGTGCTCGGCACAGGGGCCATGGTGGCCCTGCAGTAC
>CAYSHC010000129.1:0-9233 GCA_964430855.1 uncultured Vicinamibacteraceae bacterium | reverse complement strand
ACGTGCACCTCCGCCCCGCGGAGGTAGGCGGTCTTCACGGCAAAGCGTCCCTCGCGATACGCGCCCAGCCACTCGGCCGTGACGCGGATGCCCCACTCGTCGGTGCCGTCGCCGAGAATGTTGCTCCGGCTGACGCCGTTCAGCGTATAGGTGTAGATCTTCTGGAGCGCGAGCGGCGGAATCTCGTCGCGATCGAACAGCATCGCGAGGCCGTTCAGGAAGGTCGTCGGGACGCAGTCGGCCTCGGTGAACTGGTAGCGGAACGGCACGCGGCCGCCGGCCGGGCGGTTGGCTCGACCGGAACGCGGACGGGACGGTGGACTCGAGACAGGCACCGAGACAGATGAAATCGGGAACGCGTGACTCGGGCAGTCTGCCATCCGCTGATGTGAAGCGCAAGCAGGGATCGGCGGGGATGCGAGGGTGTTCTCGCCTGGCCAGCGGCGCGCCGGCGGCCGACCCGCTGCCGGCCCGTGCGGCCCGGCCTCCGACGCGACGCATGGCGGGGCCGGTTCGTCCCCCGGCGTCGCTGTTCGCGCCGCCCGCGGGGATCGTTACTATCCAATGGCAGGGCGGGCCTGCCCCGAGCCCGGCACGGCCTCCTGTCGTGCCGCGTCACTCACCCAGGTTCATGGTCGTGTCGAGCTGTTTCGCCCGGAGTGCGTCGAGGCTGCACCGATGAGTGGGGAGCCTCTTCGACTCGTGGATCTCGCGGCGTCGGTGGCCGACGGGACGGCCGACATCGACTGGGACGCCGTCGAGGCCAGCCTCCAGGACGACGAGGAGCGGCAGCTGCTGCGCGACCTGAAGCTGCTGGCGGGCATCTCCGACGTCCATCGCTCGATCGACACCGCCCCGCGGCCCACGCGGAAGCTGCCGCCGTCGAAGGTCGTCGGCCGCATCACGCCCGCCTCCGGGGACTTGCCGACCATCGAGGAGCGCGTGCTGCCGCAGCCGACGCGCGGCGCGACGGAGTACTGGGGCCACCTCGCCCTGCTCGAGCAGATCGGCGAGGGCTCGTTCGGGTTCGTCTACCGCGCGCACGATACGCGCCTCGACCGCGACGTCGCGCTGAAGCTGCTCCGGCCCGGGCGGGCCGCCGCCGAACTGGCCGCCAAGATCCTCCACGAAGGCCGCATCCTCGCGCGGGTCCGCCACCGCAACGTGGTAACCGTGTTCGGCGCCGAAGAGCGCGACGGGCGCGTCGGGCTGTGGATGGAGTACGTCCGCGGCCGCACGCTCGAGCAGCTGCTGCGGTCGCAGGGCACGTTCGGCGCTCGCGAGGCCGCGCTCATCGGGCAGGAGCTGTGCCGCGCCCTCGCTGCCGTGCACAAGGCCGGCCTCGTCCATCGCGACGTCAAGGCCCAGAACGTCATGCGCGAGGAAGGCGGCCGCCTCGTCCTCATGGACTTCGGCGCGGGGCAAGTGCTCCAGGGCGCGGGCGCGTCCACGGGCGGTCGCCTGACGGGCACGCCGCTCTACCTGGCTCCCGAGCTGCTCGCCGGCGCCGACGCCACGGTGCACTCCGACATCTACAGCGTCGGCGTGCTGCTGTTCCACCTCGTCACGGCACAGTACCCGGTCAACGCCGCGTCGCTCGACCAGCTGCGCGAGGCGCACGCGGCGGGCCGGCGGCTGCGCCTGCACGATGCACGCCCCGACCTGGCCGACGACTTCGTCCGGGTCGTGGAGCGGGCCCTCTCGCCGGATCCCCGCCGCCGTTTCGCCTCGGCCGGCGCCATGCAGGAGGCGCTGGCCCGGTCGCTCGGCCTCGACTCGACGATCGCGCTCGAGCGGAAGAGCGCCCCCGTCGCACGCCCGGCGGCGCCCGAGCGCCCGGCCGCGCGGCCGGGCCGCCCACGCTCGAGCACGGCCCGGCGCTGGTCGATCGTGGCGGCGGTCGGGTTTGTCTGCGGGGCAGCTTTGGTCGCCGCCCTTGCCTCACTCTGGCCCGGCACCACCTGGACGCCCGTCGCGCGGCACGCCGCGACGGTGGCGCCCGTGGTCGCCGTCAGGCCGCTCGTCACCGACGACTCCGACCCGCTGACCGTGGCGCTGGCCAGCGACATCGGGCAGATGCTGGGGACGTCGGCCGACCTGCGCGTGACGAGCCCCGAAGCCGTCGAGGCGCTCAACCGGCCCGGCGAACGCAGCGCCACGATGATGGGCGCGCTCCAGGCCGACGCGCTCGTCGAGGTGCTGCCCGTGGCTCGTCGGCCCGACGGGCTGTATGCGAACACCCGCGTGCTGGTGGCCGGCGGCGTGGCGGCAAGCCTGCCGGCCGTGGGACCGGCCCGCGACCTGCCCTCGCTCACCGAGGACGTCGTCGCGATACTCGCGCCGCGCCTGCGCGTGGACATGCGCAGCTTCCGCCCGCTGGCCGAACGCTCGAGGATGGCGGCGACGAGCCCCGACGTCATGCAGCACTTCATGCGCGGCTCGGCGCTTCTCGCGCGCGGCTCGAACGAGGTGCTGGCCGACGCGGCCGACGAGCTGCACGCCGCGATGACGCTCGACCCGTCGTTCGCGCCGGCGACGGCGCGCTGGGCGCAGGCGCTGCTGCGACGTTACCGTGCGGGGCAGCTCACCGCCGACGACACGTTCGACACCGTCCGCACCGCTGTCAGCCACGCCCTGGCGATTGACCCCGGCAATTCGGACGCCTTTGCCGTCTCGGGTGACCTGCGTGCCGAGGCCGACCGCGACTGGGCCCGCGCCGAGGACGACTTCCACGCGGCACTGGCGCGGAACCCGAGCAACGAGTACGCTCGCACGCGTTACGCGATGCTGCTCTCCGGTCGCGGCCGCACGACCGAGGCGCTCGACCAGCTGACCGAGGCCCGCCGCCTGGCGCCGCTCTCCTCCACGCTGCAGGGCTACTACGGCATGACCCTGCACTACGCAGGTCGCGATGCCGAGGCCCTGCGCGTGTTCGAGCAGCTCCACCGGATCGACCGCGGCTGGGGCGGCGCGCTCGTGGGCCTGTGCCGCGTGCATACGGCGGTCGGCAACTTCGCGGCGGCTCTCGATGCGTGCCGCGCGGTGAGCGAGCGTGGCACCGAGCAGCTGGCCTTCGTCGAGGCGCAGCTGGTGACCATCGAGGCAGGGCAGGGGCGTCGGGATGCCGCGGTCAGGCGCGCCGAGCGCCTCGCGCAGGAAGCGCATGCGGCCGACGCGGGCCGCCAGGCCGACCTGGCGTTTTTCACCGCCGTGGCGTACGCGGGCCTCGGCGACCACGACCAGGCGTTCAGCTGGCTCGATCGCGCCCTGGCCGGACGGTCGTCCCGGCTGCTGTACCTGCGCAACGACCCCCGCTTCACCAACCTTCGCGGCGACCCGCGGTTTGCCGCGCTCGTCTCCCGGGTGGACGAATAGGAAACCAGGGCGGGCACCGGGGCCCGCCCTCGTGGTGTGAAGGAGGCCGTGTGGCACAGGAACGCGGTTCGCGCAAGGATTCGCGGAAGAAGAGGAAGCACGTCTCGCTGAAGAAGGCCGTCAAGGCGCTCGAGACGCTGCTCGAGGAACTCGACAAGCTGCCGGTGGAGGCCGAGCCAGCCTCGTCGGAGCAGCAGACGGTCGAAGGCCTGCGCAAGCAGGTCCAGGGCATGGTCCTGACGATGAAGGGCGCCTGCTGGGCCGGCGGCCAGGACGACTTCTCCTTCCCGGGTGCCTGACGTCCCCACCTCCTCCCCGCGCCAGCGTCTCGTCGTCGCCCGCACCGTGTACGCGAGGCGGCACGAGGGCGGCTGGATCGTCGGAGAGGCCCGCAGCGGCGCGCGCCTGCCGGCCGCGCCGCTGCTTGTCGCCTGCCTCGACGCGTGCGCGACCCCCGCCACGCGCGCGGCGATCCGTCGCCGGCTGCGCCAGTGGCCCGCGACCGTCGTCGACCGCCTCGTGACGGCCCTTGTCGCGGCCGGCGTGCTCGTCGACGCCACCACCGGGCAGGCCGAGAGCTGGGCGCCCTGGGATCCCGTCGCCGAGTGGTACCACCACGCCACGCGCGACGTCCCCGTCCGGAAGGGGACGCCCCGCGCGACACCCCCGCCGTCCCCCGTGCGCCGGCGGAGCGGACCACGCGTACGCCTGCCATGGCCCCGCACGCTCGACATGCCGCTGGCCGCGGCGCTTGCCGCGCGGCGCACGTGGCGCCGGTTCGGCCGCGCGCCGCTGTCGCTTGACGACCTCGCCACGCTGCTCGGGTTCACGTTCGGCGTCCAGGCGTGGGCCGACGCACCTGGCGCCGGCCGGACGGCCCTCAAGACGTCGCCCTCGGGCGGCGCACGCCACAGCCTCGAGGCCTACGTCTGCGTTCGCCGTGTCGAGGGGCTTGCCGCCGGGCTGTATCACTACCGCCCCGACACGCACACGCTCGTCAGGCTGCGTGAGGGATGCTCGGCTGCCGACATCGGACGTTTCCTGCCCGGGCAACCCGGCTATCGATCAGCGGCGGTCACCTGCGTGATGGCATCCGAGCTGGCGCGTGTTCGCTGGCGCTATCCGCACGCGCGAGCGTATCGGGTGGTCCTGATCGAGGCAGGCCACCTCGCCCAGACGTTCGCGCTGGTGGCGACGGCGCTCGGCCTCGCGCCCTTCACGACGGGAGCCCTCGCGGAGACGGCCATCGAGGATGCGCTCGGCCTCTCGGCCGCCACCTCGCCGGTGCTCTACGCGTGCGGGGCCGGCGCGCCACCCGCAGGCGTCGCATGGGCACCGTATGCCGGCGCCGCGCCCCCGCCGCGGCGCGCGACGCGCCTGGGGCGAGCGATTTCAGACGGGAGCCGAGCGCGCGGCGATGGCTTGCCAGACGCTTGACGGCGGCGGATGGCCCACGTGCGGCGCGAGGGCCGTGCTGGCGGCCGCGACGCGCTCGAGCGAGATGCCGGTCGACAGGCCGAGCCCGTCCAGCATGTAGATCAGGTCCTCGGTGGCGAGGTTGCCCGCGGCGCCCGGGGCGAAGGGGCAGCCACCAAGGCCCCCGGCGGACGCGTCGAACGTCCGGATGTCGGCCTCGAGCGCGACGAGCACGTTGGCGAGTGCCGTGCCGTGCGTGTCGTGGAAGTGCAGGGCGACCTGTGACCACGGCAGGTCGTCGCGCAGGTCGGCCAGGACGCGACGCACCTGGCCCGGGTGCGCGATGCCGATCGTGTCACTCAGCACGAGCTCGTCGACGCCCATGCCGAGCAGGGCATCGGCGACCTTGCGCACGGCCGCAAGGGGGACCTCGCCTTCGTAGGGACATCCGAACACCGTCGACACGTATCCGCGCACGCGCAGGCCCGCCTCGCGCGCCTGGCTGCAGACGTCCTGGCAGCCCGCGAGCGACGCCTCGATCGACTGGTTCACGTTCCGCCTGTTGAACGTCTCGCTCGCGGCGACGAAGAGCCCGACCTCGTCGACCTCCGCCGCAAGGGCGCGCGCGAGGCCGCGCGGGTTGGGCACCAGGGCCGACAGGCGCACGCCGTGCGCGACCACCGCCGGGTCCGTGCCGGCGCGACGGCACACCTCCTCGCTGTCGGCCATCTGCGGCACCCGGTCGGGCCGCACGAACGCGCCGCACTCGATCGCAGGGACGCCGGCGGCCGCAAGCGCGCTGATGAAGGCCACCCTGGCGTCGACCGGCACGACGGCCTGCTCGTTCTGAAGGCCGTCCCGCGGTCCGACCTCGACGACGATCACGTCGCGACGCGTCACGTCCGCCCTCCCTCGCCGAGCACCACCAGCGGCACGCCGGGTGGCACGAGGTCGCCGACACGGCATCGCACCTCGTCGACCCGGCCGTCGTGCGGGGCCCGCAGCGGCACTTCCATCTTCATCGCCTCGAGGAGCAGCAAAATGTCGCCCGCCTGCACCGCGTCGCCCTGCGCGACGAGGACCCGCGTAACGGTGGCCGGCATCGGCGACATCAACGCGTCAGGTCCTCGGGCGGTCCTGCCAGGGCGGGTGGCGCCGGGGCGGCCGGCCTCCGGGGGCGGGACGACGCGGGTGCGCCCATCGAGCCAGGTCCAGACGCGGCCGCGGTCGTCGACGGCGGCAAACGCCAGCCGCGTTCCCGCCCGGTCGTCATCAGGTGACTGGAGTACCCACGCCGGCGGCCCGCCAGGCGCCGGCTTCACGCGCCACCGGTCACCCACGCCATGCCCCCAGGGACTCGAACGGATCGGCGCCCGCGGTGGTCCCCGGCGTGGCGACGGCCCCGGCGGCCGCGCCCCTTGTGGGGTGATGGCGGCGGGCAGCCTCGGCCAATGCCTCGATCGCGCCGGGCGCCTTGGGGTCGTCCGCTGCTGCCGCCTCGTGGGCGAGCTCCGGGTGCGCATCGAGCCAGGCCGTGTGCGTCATGCCGCGCTCGACGTCCGGGTGCGAGAGGACGCGCTGGAGGTAGTCGACGTTCGTGGACACGCCGAGCACGACGAATGACCGGAGCGCCTGGCGCATGCGCGCGAGTGCCTGCGGACGGGTCGCGGCGGTCGCGATGACCTTGGCGAGGAGCGGGTCGTAGTAGGGCGGGACGTCCTGGCCTTCCCACACGCCCGAGTCCACACGCACCCCGGGCCCCGACGGCTCGCGGTAGACGAGGAGGCGCCCGGCCTGCGGCAGAAACCCGTCAGCAGGCGCTTCCGCGTAGACGCGGCACTCGATGGCGTGGCCTCGCCACGCCACGTCGTCCTGCCGAACGGGGAGCGGGAGGCCCTCCGCGATGTCGAGCTGAAGCTGGACGAGGTCGAGGCCCGTGACCGCCTCGGTCACCGGATGCTCCACCTGGAGGCGGGTGTTCATCTCGAGAAAGTAGTACTCCGCGGATGGGCCGGTGCCCGTGACGAGGAACTCGACGGTGCCGACGTTGCGATAGCCGGCCGCCCGCGCTGCCGCGACGGCCGTCGCGCCCATGGCGCCACGCAGGGCCGGCGTGACGACCGGCGACGGCGCTTCCTCGACGACCTTCTGGTGCCGGCGCTGGAGGGAGCACTCGCGCTCGCCGAGATGGATGCACGCGCCATGTGCGTCGGCCGCGACCTGTATCTCGACGTGCCGCGCGTCGAGCAGGAGCCGCTCGAGGAAGAGCGTGCCGTCACCGAACGCGGCCGCTGCCTCGCGCTGCGCGGCGTCGACAGCCTCGTGGAGCGCACGGGGACCGTCCACGCGACGCATGCCCTTGCCGCCGCCGCCGGCCGACGCCTTCACGAGGAGCGGATAGCCGAGGCGCTCGGCGGCGGCCGACACGCCGCTTCTGTCACGCGGGTCGATGGCGGCCCCTGGCACGCACGGCACGCCGGCCGCCTCTATCAGCGCGCGCGCACCAATCTTCGAGCCCATGACGCGCACGGCCTCCGCAGGAGGGCCGATGAACGTGAGGCCCGCCGCGGCACACGCCTCCGGCAGTGCGGGATCCTCGGCAAGGAATCCGTACCCTGGATGGATGGCGTCTGCGCCCGCCGTGTGCGCGGCCTCGAGGATCCGCCCGACGTCGAGATAGCCTTCCGCGGGCGTGCGGCCTCCAAGCGGCACCACGGCGTCGGCGACGAAGACGTGCGGCGCCTCGGCGTCGATGTCCGAGCACACGGCCACGACCTCGAGGCCGCGCTCGTGGCACGCGCGGGCGATGCGCACCGCGATCTCGCCACGGTTGGCAATCAGGACACGACGCACGCTAGCTGTCTCCGGTCCACGCCGGGCGGCGCTTCTCGAGGAAGGCGGCCAGCCCTTCCTGGCCTTCGGCTGATACCCGCTGACGGGCAATTGCCGTCGTCGTCAGCTGTCGGGCGTCGTGCCGACCCGCTTCCAGCGCCGAGAGCAGCGACTTGACAGCGCGCTGGGCCGAGGGCGCGCCCTGCCGGAGCTCGTCCAGCACGCGACCGACGGCGGCGTCGAGGCCGTCCGGCCCGGCGACGTCATGCACGAGGCCGAGGCGGCGCGCCTCGTGCGCGTCGAGCCGCCGCGCCGTCAGGAACAGCGACCGGCATGCCGACCAGCCGATGCGGCGCGCGACCCACGGCGCGATGACCGCGGGCAGCAGCCCGAGCCGGACTTCGCTGAAGCCGACCGAGAGGTCGGGACCTGCCACGACGTGGTCGCACACCGCGAGCAGCCCGGCGCCGCCCCCGAGCGCCGCGCCGTGCGCACGTCCGACGAGCGGGAAGGGCACCCGCGCGAGGGCCTCGAACATGTCCGCCAGGCGCTCCGCGTCGGCCTGGTTGGCGGCCTCGTCGAGCGTGCGCGCCTCGCGCATCCAGCCGATGTCGGCCCCCGCGCAGAACGCGGGGCCGGCGCCCGACAGCACGGCCGCAGCGATATCCCGGGTGTTGCCGGCCTCCCGGGCCCACGCGGTCAGCGCGGCGATCAGGCCGGGCGACAGGGCGTTGCGCGCGTCCGGCCGGTCGAGACGCACGTGAACGACGTTTCCCTGGCGTGCCACGGCGAGCATCGTCGACCTCACATCCGGAAGATGCCCGTCCGCCGGGGCGGCAGGGGCGCGTTCCAGGCCATCGACAGGCCGAGCGCCAGCACGGTGCGCGTCTCTGCCGGGTCGATGATCCCATCGTCCCACAGCCGCGCTGTCGCGTAGTACGGCGACCCTTCGCGCTCGTACTTCTCGAGCACGGGCCGCGCGATGGCCTGGGCCTCGTCGTCCGGGAGCGTCCGGCCCTCGCGTGCGAGCTGCTCGCGCTTCACGGTGGTGAGGACGCTTGCGGCCTGCTGGCCGCCCATCACCGAGATGCGCGCATTCGGCCATGTCACCAGCAGGCGCGGGTCGTAGGCACGGCCGCACATCCCGTAGTTGCCGGCGCCGAACGAGCCACCGATGATGGCCGTGAAGCGCGGCACGCGCGAGGTCGCGACGGCGTGCACCATCTTCGCCCCGTCCTTCGCGATGCCCTGGCGCTCGTACTCGCGGCCCACGATGAAGCCGGTGATGTTCTGGAGGAACACCAGCGGAATGCCCCGCATGTCGCACAGCTGGACGAAATGCGCCGCCTTCAGCGCCGACTCCGAGAACAGGACGCCGTTGTTGGCGACGATGCCGACGAGCGCGCCGTGGAGGCGGGCGAAGCCGGTGACGAGGGTCGGTCCGTAGGCGGCCTTGAACTCGTCGAACCGCGACCCGTCCACGATGCGCGCGATGACTTCCCGGACGTCATAGCCGCGTCGCAGGTCCGTCGGGACGATGCCATACAGCTCGCCGGGGTCGTAGGCCGGCGGCTCCGGCGTCGTGAGGTCGGGCGGCAGCGCCTTCGTCG
>CAYSHC010000128.1:0-9344 GCA_964430855.1 uncultured Vicinamibacteraceae bacterium | reverse complement strand
CGAGGAGGCCGAGAAGTCGTTCCGGCGGGCCGTCGAGGTCGAGCCGACGTCGGTGCCGGCGCAGCTCGGCCTCGCCAACTTCCTGTGGGGCACGGGCCGCCGCGAGGAAGCGCAGGCCGTCTTCGAGAAGGCGCTCGAGCTCGAGCCCACCAACAGGCTCGCCAATCGCGCGCTCGCGACGTTCCATCTCTCCGGCGACTCCCCGGAGAAGGCCGAGCCGTACCTCAAGACGCTGGCCGCCGACGACGCGGCCGTGAGCTCGAAGATCGCGCTTGGCGAGTTCTACATGCGCCTCGGGCGCATCGACGAAGCGCGGCAGGTGCTGACGGCCGCCGCGGCGACGGGCGAGGGGTTCGCGCCCGCCACCAACAGGCTGGCGGCCATCGCCTTCTACGAGAAGAAGCCGGCCGAAGCCTACGGGCTGCTCGAGAAGGTGCTCACGAGAGATCCCGGCAACGTCGAGGCGCTGGTGGCCCGGGCGCGCATGCTGCGCTCCGAGGGCAAGACGGTGGAGGCGCTCTCGGTGCTCGAGACGGCGGTGGGCAAGGCTCCCGACAGCATCCCGGCCCAGTTCGAGTACGGCATGCTCCTCGCGTCGCGGCAGCAGTACGACGCGGCCATCGGGGCGTTCCGGGAGGTCGTCCGGCTGAACCCGCGCGCCGCCGCGGCGCACATCCAGCTCGCCAACCTCTATCTGGCGTCAGGGCAGCCCGCGCAGTCGCAGATTGCGGCCGAGGACGCGGTGCGCAACGCGCCCGACAACCCGCTGGCCCAGGTCGTCCTCGCGCGCTCCTACATGGGCCAGGGCAACCTTCGTGCGGCCGAGGGGATGCTCGAGAAGCTCGAGGCGCAGTACCCGCGCGCGCCGATCGTGCACACGCAGATCGGGACGCTGCGGATCCTCCAGCGCAACTACGCGGCGGCCAGGGCCGCCTACAACCGGGCCCTCGCGCTCGCGCCCGACGACATCGACGCGGTGCGCGGCATGGTGGCGCTCGACATCGCCGAGCGGAAGCCGGAGGCGGCGCTGGCGCGTGTCGAGCCGCTGGTCAAGGCCGACCCCGACAACTCGAAGCTGCTCGTCGAGGCGGCGCGCGCGCACGCGGCGATGCGCAATGTGCCCAAGGCGGAGGAGCTCCTCCGCCGGGCCGTGCAGGCCGACCCGACGAACGTCCAGGCGTTCGGTTTCCTCGGGCAGCTGTTCCTCGTCCAGCGCAAGCTGCCGGAGGCGCTCGCCGAGTTCGAGCGGGTGGCCGAGCAGCAGCCGCGCTCGGTCGCCGCGCACACGATGGTCGGGATGCTCCTTCAGGCCCTCGGCCGCGACGACGATGCGATCCGGAGCTACGAGCGCGTGCTCGACATCGACGAGACCGCACCGGTGGCGGCCAACAACCTGGCGTGGATGTACGCGGAAGGGAAGGGCAACCTCGACATCGCCCTCCAGCTCGCCCAGCGCGCGCAGCGGCGGCTGCCCGAGCAGGCAGAGATCACCGACACGCTCGGGTGGGTCTACTACAAGAAGGAGCAGTATCCGCAGGCCGTCGAGGCCTTCAAGGCGGCGCTCGCGAAGGACCCGCAGAACCCGTCGTACAACTACCGGCTGGGGCTCGCGCTGAGCAAGGTCGGCGACACGAACGGCGCGCGCGGGGCGCTCCAGAAGGCGGTCAACGCCGGCCAGCCGTTCCCCGAGCTCGACGCCGCGCGCAAGGCCCTCGAAGAGCTCCCGTCCTGAGCCCCAGGCGATGAGCGTCAGCCTCCCCACGCCGCCGTCCGGCGCTCCACATGGAGGAGATGCCGCGCTGCGGCCAGCCTCCGGGCTGGCTGCCGTCGACGCCCGCGTGTGGTGGGGCCTGCTGGGCGTCGTGCTCGTCGGGGTCTACCTGCCCACGGTTCTCTGGCTGTGGGAGCGCTGGACGCTGAGCGTCTGGCACAACGCGCACGGGATGCTGATCCCGTTCGTCGTGGCGTACTTCGTCCGCGACGAGCTGCGGCGATTCGACGGGCCGCCGCCCGTGGGGAACCCGTGGGGCTTCGCGCTGGTCGTGCCGGCGCTGCTGCTGCATGTCGTCGACCTGGCGATGTACACGCAGCTGCTCTCCGCGGTGTCGATCGTTGTCCTGCTGCCCGGCCTGTCGCTGCTGTTCCTGGGGACGGAGCGGACGCGGGCCATCCTGTTCCCGCTCGTCTTCCTCACGTTCATGCTGCCGATCCCGCTCGCCGTCACCGAGCGGATCCACCTGGCCCTGCGGCACCTGACGGCCTCGGGCGTGGAGCACCTCGTGCCGCTGCTCGGCGTGCCGCTCTTCAGGGACGGCCTCATCCTCGACGTGGCCAACGCGCGGCTCGTGGTGGCCGACGCGTGCAGCGGCTTCTCGACGCTCTATGCCGCCGGCGCCGTCGCGTGCCTCACGGCGTACACCACGCCCGTCGCCTGGCGGAAGGTAGCCGTGCTGCTGCTGGCGGCGCCCATCGCGATCGGCGCCAACGTCCTCAGGGTGACGCTGCTCACGCTGCTCGTGCGCTGGCAGGGCACCGACGTGCTGGCGACGTCGCTGCACGAGATCTCGGGCATCTTCACCTTCCTGCTCGCGCTGCCGCTCATCTTCTGGATCGGCAGCAGCCCGCCGGCCGCGCCGAAGGCGCCGACGGCCGCCACGTGATGTCTCCACGCTACGCTCCCGCCACCCTGGGGCTGCTGCTGTGCGCGCTGGTCCCGACCGTCGTCAACAGCTACTTCGGCAGCCACGAGGACAGCGGGCCTGACCTCGAGGCGGCCCTGCCGAAAAGCGTCGGCGCGTACGTCGCCACCGACACGGCCCGTCGCGACCGCAGCATCCGCCGGTCGTTCGACGCGACGGCCTGGGCCGGCCGGCGCTACCTGCATGGGGCGTCGACGGTCGAGCTGGTGGTCGCGCGGACGCTGGACATGAAGCGCGTGTATCACCACCCCGAGCTCGCGCTCACGTCGGGCGCCGAGTACGCGTCGGTGCGCGTCGAGTCGCACCCGCGGCCCGGGGGCGGCGAGCCGATTCACGTGCACGTGCTGGAACGTGCGACGCAGGGCGTCGAGGCGTATACGCTCCTGTACGAGGACGTCACGGTCGCCAACCCGTTCTTCTTCCACGTGAAGACGGCGCCGCGGCTGCTGCTTGGCGGGCGCAAGCCGATGACGCTGGTCTTCGTGCAGGATGCGGCCTACCGGGGGGACGGGGAGCGATTCGAGGGGCCGGCGCTCGACATCCTGCTGCGCGCGACCGAGAACCTGCTCAGGTAAGCCGCCGGCGCGGGCGCCGCCAGGGTGCTGCGGGCAGCGGCGGCTGACGGCGCGCCGGTGGTTATGGAGACAGAGAAAGGGCCGCCCTGGCACGGTGTCCAGGGCGGCCCTTGGTGCTGCTGGCTGGCGACCAGTCTTACGCCCGGCGGCGGCGGATGACGCCGGCGCCGAGGAGGCCGAGGCCCATGAGCGCGAGGGTGGTCGGCTCAGGCACGGCTTCCGCGGTGATCTGGATGGCGAAGTTCAGCGGCGTCGCCGCGCCCTCGTTCGTGCGCAGGCCGACGCAGCCGCTCTCGGCACCAGCCGCCGCGCACTGCGCATCCGTCAGCGGCCCGAGGTTGCCGCTCAGCTCGAGGATGCTGATCGTGTAGAGATACCCGTCATACAGGAACGAGTCGCTCAGGTTGCCGAGCTCCACGACGAAGATGTCGTCGCAGTTGGTGTTCGACTCGAAGCCGCAATCTTCCGGACCGTTCTCCGCGTTCACCGTCTCGATGAACCGGAAGTCAAAGACCCGCGTGTCCCCCGGGAAGGGGGGGCCCGAAGGTGTGTTCGGCGTCAGATACAGCGTCGTGCTGAGCTGGCCGGCGGTCAGCGTTTCGAACCTGTCACTGATCCGGTTGTTGTGGTGCGTGATGACGTTCGTCGGTGACGGGGCGCCATTGGTGGTCATCTGACCATCCTTCGGCGACTCGGTGATCACCAGGGCGCTCCGATCGAACGGGGCCGCAGAGTACGACCCGCCGGTGGCGCCCCAGCTGAGCTCGGTGTCGGTGAAGATCGTGGTGCCCTCGGTGCCAGCGCCACCGAAGACCGCGTCCGTCCACTTGGTTTCGACGGTGAAGTCCCACACCGTCACCAGCGCCGCTTCTGCCTGGCTCGGCAGGGCGAACATGGCACTCAGTGCCATTCCAGCAAGAATCTTTTTCATAGAGTCTCCTCCCGTCCCCCATTCATCAATGCAGCTCGTTCGATTTCTCGTGCCTACCGGGGCCGGCTCGCTACTGACTGCTCGCTCGGCAGTATGCCGACACGACGTATTTGCAACAAGAGTGCCGGTCGTGCCGCTTCGTGGTAAATGAGCTTGTGCAAAGACTTAACGAGTTTCGCCCCTCCTTGTTCAGGTTGGTGACTTCCAACCCACGGGCGACGTTTGTCTGCCCTCAGGAAGCCTTCTAGCCTCGCGCTGTCGGTTGAAGCACCCATCGGCCTCGTTGTGCGCGACGTCGCGTCGCCCCCAAGCAAGCTCTGCAATGATGTATGAAAATCATGCAGTAACTTTTGCCAGATTTGTGGGCGGCACGTACAAATTGCGCGGTCGTGGAGGGGCCTGGCGACCGGGAGGGATGTCACATGGACAGGATGAACCGGGAGATTCCCCACAATTTCCAACGGAATCCCTTCTCCTGGTAACCGGCAACTCATTTAAACGACAAAGTGGCGCTGTCCTTGCACACGTCGCCACGGCCGTCAGAACCAAGCCACGTTCACGACGACATGACGTCGCGTGAGTCCTGACGCGCAAAGAGCGACCTTACGGATGCCCGAACCTTACGCTTCCAACGCGGGCCTGAACCGGGCCTGCTGCATGGTCAACGACGCGCCATCCCTCAGGCGAACAACGGAGGCGGGCGGAGGTCCCGCTCGCCGCTCGCAGGTCCTCGCCCCGGTGACCGACAGGCGAACCGGACCACTGGCCACGTTCTCCTGAGGAGCATCGCCATGAGCACATCCGCCCTCCCTGCGGCAACGCGCCTGCTCCTCCTGGCACCGTCGGCGCACGTGGTCCCCGACTCGTTCGCGCGTCTGCGCGTTGACGGGGAGCGCCACGCCCGGCTCCTGGCCGACATTCAGCGGGTGCGGGGCCGCGCCTATCTCGAAGACGGCGCGATCACGTCCGACGCGCTCACGCCGGACGGACGCCACGTACAGCACATGGACGAAACGAGCTGGCATGTAGTTGCAGTCGATCCCCATGACCGCGTGCTGGCCTGTGCCAGGTACCGTGAAATCGTGGGCGACGCGAGCAGTGCCGACCTGGGTGTGTGGCGCACCCCCCTTGCGGCCGATCCGTCGTGGCGGACCCGGCTGCGGCATGCCGTCAGGGGCGATGCCTCGCGAGCCCGGCGGCGTGGCGTCGCGTTCGTCGAGGTGGGCGGCTGGGCCGTGGAGCGCTCGAAGCGCGGTGGCGTCTGCGCGTTCCAGACGGCTGCGGCCACGTTCGCGCTCGCCGAAAGCCTCGGCGGCTGTATCGGCATCACGACGGCGACGGTGCGTCATTGCTCGGCCCGCATCCTGCGGAAGCTGGGCGGCGCGTCGCTGGCCGTGGCCGGCCTGGCGATTCCCTCGTACTTCGACCCCCACTACGGTTGCCAGATGGAGATCCTCCGCTTCGACTCGGCAACGCCGAGCCCGCGCTACGTCCGGCAGATTCGCCGGCTGTCGGCGCTGCTCGCCGATGCGCCGGTCGTGGCGGCGCACTGGATGGGCGACGCGCTCGCCGGCGGGACGGCCGGCGTCCAGCCCGCGCGCGCGGTCGCGGCCGGGGACGCCGACCTTGCGGCCGACGCCGCCTGAGTCATTGCGATTGCCGGACGTCTGCTCTACAACAGGGGCATGCCCCAGGACACCGCCCACCCGCTGATCGAAGCCCGTCGTGCGTGGGAGGCCATCCTGGGCCCGGCGCACGTCATCGCCGACGACGAGGTCCGTCGCGCGGCGTCCACCGCCACGCATGCGACGCAGCAGCCGGTGCCGCTCATCCTGCGGCCTGGCTCCACCGAGGAGGTCCAGGCCTGCGTCCAGGTGGCAGCCCGCTACCGGGTGCCTCTCTACACCGTGAGCACCGGGCACAACTGGGGATATGGCTCGTCGGTGCCCGCGACGCCTGGGAACGTCCTCGTCGACCTCGGCAGGATGAACCGCATCGTCGCCTACGACGATGACCTCGGGTACGTCACGGTGGAACCCGGCGTGACGCAGCGGCAACTGTTCGATTACCTGTCGGCGCGCGGGTCCCGGTACTGGATGGACGCGACGGGCGCGAGTCCCGACTGCAGCCTGATTGGCAACACGCTCGAACGCGGCTTCGGCCATACGCCGTACGGCGACCACGCGGCCAACGCCTGCGCCTTCGAGGTCGTCCTCGGCGACGGCACCCGCATCGAGACAGGGCTCGGCCGCTTCGACGGCTGCGCCGCGACACCCGTCTACCGGTGGGGTCTCGGCCCGGTCCTCGACGGCCTGTTCACCCAGTCGAACTTCGGCATCGTCACGCGCATGACGATCTGGCTGATGCCGGCGCCGGAGCGCTTCGAGGCGTTCTTCTTCCGCTGCGACGAGGGGCACTCCCTCGGCGGGGTGGTGGACGCGATGCGCCCGCTGCGCATGAACGGCACGCTGCGCAGCGCCTCGCACATCGGCAACGACTACAAGGTGCTCAACGGCCTCTCGCAGTACCCGTGGGACCGCACGGGGGGCGCGACGCCGCTCCAGCCGTCGCTGATGGCGCAGATGCGGCGCGAGCTGCGCATCGGCGTGTGGAATGGATCCGGGGGGCTCTACGGCACGAAGGCCCAGGTGGCCGAGGCCAGGCGCCTGCTGCGCCAGGCGTTGCGCGGCAAGGTCGCGCAGCTCCAGTTCATCAACGATCGCACGCTTCGCCTGGCGGAGCGGTTCGCGGCGCCCTATGGCCGCGTGACGGGCTGGAACCTCAGCGAGGCCCTCGAACTGCTGCGTCCGGTTTACGGCCTCATGCGCGGCCAGCCGACATCGGCCACGATGGCCAGCGCGTACTGGCGCAAGCGCACGCCGCCGCCCGCCGATCCCGACCCCGACCGCGACCGCTGCGGGCTGCTGTGGTGCGCGCCCGTCGCGCCGCTCGAGGGGCGCCACGCCGAGCACATGGCCGGCATCTGCATCGGCACCCTCCTCGCGCACGGCTTCGAGCCGATGCTCTCGCTGACCACGGTCACCGACCGCGCGCTCACTTGTGTCGTCAGCATCGCGTACGACCGCGACGTGCCGGGCGAGGACGGACGCGCGTCGGCCTGCTACGACGAGCTGGTCGCCACGCTCGCCGCGCACGGCTACCGGTCGTACAGGCGCGGCGTACACCCGCACGGCCGCGACGCACCGACGCCGTACGACGAGGTGGTCCGGCGCCTGAAGAAGGCGCTGGACCCTTCAGGCGTCCTGGCGCCCGGCCGGTACGGCATCGCCTGAGGGCGGGCGCGGACGGGCCCGGAACGGCCCGTCATGAGCTTGACCGGTTCCGTGACGTTCATGTAACGTCACGCCCGTCTTCCGAAGGAGCCGACTTGCGTATCAGAGACGTTCTCGTCCTGGCTTTGATGATCACGGTCGGCACGACCTCGAGTGCCGAGGCCTACATGGACCCCGGGTCCGGGGCGCTGATCTGGCAGACGCTCCTGGCGGCTGCGGTCGGCGCGTCGTTCTACTTCCGCCGGTTCATCGGATGGTTCAAGCGCGACAAGAAGCCGTAAGCCCGTCTTGACATCCCCGGATACCCTCACCGCTCGCGTCGCAACACCGACCCAGGCGTCCTTCCGTGACCCCTCCGGCGCGGTCCTGCTCGCCGGGGAGCGCGTCTTCCGCGTGGTCGGCGCGAGTGGCCTGGAGGAATGGACGGCCTTCGAGCGCTCCGCCGTGTGCCGCGCGCTCGAGGCCGAAGGCAAGGTTGTCGGCACGCGGCGACTCGACGACGAGGAAGCCGCGGAGGTGCGCGGGACGCCAGCCGTCGACGCTGTCTACCGCGCCATCGACGGCTCGGTACTCCTCGAGCACGAGCGGGTGGCGTTTCCCAGCTACCCGTACGAGTGGGCGCCGGAGATGCTCGCGGAGGCCGGCTTCCTGACGCTCGAGCTGAACGAGCGCCTGCTCGACGAAGGGCTCGGCCTCAAGGACGCCACCCCGTACAACGTCATGTTTCGCGGGCCGGCGCCTGTGTTCCTCGACATCCTGTCGATCGAGGCGCGCCGCCCGGACGATCCCCTCTGGCTCGCCGAGGCCCAGTTCCAGCGCACGTTCCTGCTGCCGCTCCTGGCGCACCGGACGTTGGGGATCGGCCTCCATCAGACGTTCCTGACGCACCGGGATGGCATCGAGCCCGAGGAGCTCTACCGGGTGCTGGGCTGGCGGCGCTCCCTGCGGCCGCCGCTGCTCGGCTCGGTGATGATGCCGGCCCTGCTGGCGCGCAAGGCCGCGCGCAGCACGGCCCTGTACCAGCCGCGCACGATGAGCGACCCCGAAAAGGCACGGTTCGTCGTGCGCGCGTCGTACCAGCGCGCCGGGCGGGCGCTGCGCAAGGCCGCGCCGGCGCCGCGCGAGAGCCACTGGACGGCGTACATGCAGGGCTCGAACAACTACCTGGCCGAGCAGTTCGCGCAGAAGGAACGGTTCGTCACCGCCGCGCTCGACGCGCACCGTCCGGCGCGCGTGCTCGACGTCGGCTGCAACACGGGGCACTTCAGCGCGCTCGCGGCCGGACGCGGCGCCTCGGTGGTGGCCATCGACTACGACGAGGCCGTGGTGGGGCAGGTGTGGGCGCGCGCCAGGGCGGAGAAGCTGGACATCCTGCCGCTTGTCGTGGACCTGTCGCGTCCGACGCCCGCCACCGGCTGGCGCAACAGGGAAGCGTCGTCGTTCCTCGACCGCGCGTCGGGACGGTTCGACCTCGTCCTGATGCTGGCGCTCATCCACCACCTGCTCGTCACCGAGCGCGTGCCGCTGGACGATGTGGTCGCCATGGCGGCGGATCTCACGCGTGACCTGGCCATCATCGAGTTCGTCGCGCCCGAGGACTCGATGTTCCGCACGCTCACGCGCGGCCGCGATGCGCTCCACCAGGGGTTGACGCGCGAGGTGTTCGAGCGGTCGTGCAGCCGGCACTTCGAGATCCTCAGGACGGAGCACACCGACGGCACGCACCGCTGGCTCTATCTCCTGAGGCGTCGCACCGACTGACCATGGAGACCGGCGCCGCCCATCGCGAGCGGTTTCGGCAGGCGACGCGCGACGCGCTGGCGTGCCTCTCGCTCGCCAACCTGTA
>CAYSHC010000127.1:0-9373 GCA_964430855.1 uncultured Vicinamibacteraceae bacterium | reverse complement strand
TGGTGCGGAAGGGGGGACTCGAACCCCCACGAGCTTGCGCCCGCCAGCCCCTCAAGCTGGTGCGTCTGCCAATTCCGCCACTTCCGCGTGCGGTGGGAGGCCGGCCGTCGCGATTGGCATTGCGCGACGCCGTGGCCGGCCGAGCCCCGGAACTATAGCAGGTCGCGGGGCCTTCTGAGAAGGACCGCGAGGGCCCTTCGCGAAGCGGTTACTGCTTCGGCGGTTCCGAGGTGGCCTCAGGTGCCGCCGGCGCCTTCGGCGCCTCGTCCTGCTTCACCTCCTCGGGCTGCGTCACGACGGGCTCCTGCGCCACGGGCGCGGCCGGGGCCGCCGCGGGCGCCGGCTGCGACGACGGCGTGGGCACGCCGCTCATCACCGAGCCCGGGCCCCGCTGCCCGACGATGGCCAGCGCCAGCGCGCCGACCATGAACAGCGCGCCGAGCACCGCGGAGCTCTTCGCGAGCACCGTCGCGCCCTGCCGCGCGCCGAAGGCTGCCTGGCCGCCGCCGCCGCCAAAGGCCGCAGCGATGTCGCCGCCCTTGCCCTGCTGCAGCAGCACCGCCACCAGCAGGAGGAAGCAGACGATCACGAACAGGGCGACCAGCAATCCGTACAGCATAACGACTCAGTATACCTCAGGTTCAGAGCGCCGCGCGCGCGATCGCGAGGAAGCTCTGCACGTCGAGGCTCGCCCCGCCCACCAGGGCGCCGTCCACGTCGGGCTGCTGGAGGATGGCCTTCGCGTTGTCCGGCTTGACGCTGCCGCCATACAGGATCTGGCAGCCGTCGGCCGCCTCCGCCCCGAGCCACTGCCGCAGGCGCCCGCGGATGTGCGCGTGTGCCTCCTGCGCCTGGTCCGGCGTCGCGTTGCGCCCGGTGCCAATCGCCCAGACCGGCTCGTACGCGATCACCATCGTCGAGAACTGCGACGACGAGACGTCCTCGAGGGCCGCCTTGACCTGCGTGTCCAGCACGTCGAAGGTGCGGCCCGCGTCCCGCTCGTCCAGCGTCTCGCCGACGCAGACGATCGGCGCGAGGCCGGCGCCGTACGCGGCGTGCACCTTGCGGTTCACGTCCGCGTCGGTGTCGCCGAACAGGCGCCGGCGCTCCGAGTGGCCGACGATGACCAGGGCCGCGCCGGCTTCCTGGAGCATCGGCCCGCTGATGGCGCCCGTGTAGGCGCCTTCCTTCTCCCAGAACAGGTCCTGGCCGGCCACGGCGATGTTCGAGTTGCGCAGCGCGTCGGCCACGGCATGGACGGCCGTGAACGGCGGGGCGAGCACCAGCTCGAGGTCGACGATGTCGGCGGCGAGCACGCGCAGCTCCTTGGCGTAGGCCACCGCCTCGTGCACGCCCTTGTACATCTTCCAGTTGCCGGCAATCAGCGGAACGCGCATCGGATGCTCCTCGGCTCCTCAGTCGGTCGTCGTGTCGGGCAGCACCGCCACCCCCGGCAGCGTGCGGCCGCCGAGGAACTCGAGCGAGGCACCGCCGCCGGTCGAGATGTGGCTGATGCGATCGGCCACGCCCGCCCTGGTGACGGCGGCGATCGAGTCGCCCCCGCCGATGATGGTCGTGCCGTCCACCGCCGCGACGGCATCGGCCACGGTCTTGGTGCCGCGGGCGAACGCGTCGATCTCGAACACGCCCATCGGGCCGTTCCACACGACCGTCCTGGCGCCGCTGATGATCTCGGCGTAGCGCGCGGCCGTCTCGGGCCCGATGTCGAGGCCCATCCGGTCGCCGATGGCGGCATCGCCCACCTTCAGCGTCTCGGACGGCACGTTCGCATCGAGCCTCTCGGCCACGACGTGGTCGCTCGGGAGCGCCAGCGTCACGCCGGCCTGCTTCGCGGCGTCGATGAGCTCGCGCGCCGTGTCGACGAGGTCGGCTTCCACGAGCGACTTGCCCACCTCGAGCCCCTGCGCCTTCAGGAACGTGTAGGCCATCGCCCCGCCGATGACCAGCGCGTCGACCTTCGGCAGCAGGTTCTGGATGACCTCCAGCTTGTCGCTCACCTTCGCGCCACCGAGCACGGCGACAAACGGCCTGTCGGGCGAGGTCAGCGCCTTGCCCATGTAGCTGACCTCCTTCGCCATCAGGAGGCCGGCCGCCGCGTCGCCGACGAAGCGCACCATGCCCTCCGTCGAGGCGTGCGCGCGATGCGCGGAGCCGAACGCGTCGTTGACGTACACGTCGGCGAGCTCGGCGAGCTGCCGCGCGAACGTCTCGTCGTTGGCCTCTTCACCCGCGTGGAAGCGCAGGTTCTCGAGCAGCACCACGCCGTTGTCGCCGGCGGCCGCGATGGCCTGCTTCGCGGGCTCGCCGACGCAGTCGCTCGCGAAGGTCACGGGACGGCCGAGCAGCTCGGAGAGGCGCGTCGCCACCGGCTGGAGCGAGTACTCGGGGTTCGGCTTGCCCTTCGGACGTCCGAGGTGCGAGGCGAGGATCACCGTCGCGCCCTGTTCGAGGAGGTAGGTGATCGTCGGCAGCGACGCGCGGATGCGCGTGTCGTCACCGATGACGCCGTCCTTGAGCGGCACGTTGAAGTCGACGCGCACGAAGACGCGCCGGCCCTTCAGGTCGAGGTCCTTGACCGAGCGCTTCACCTCAGAGGCCCTTTCCCGCCATGTACAGCGCGAGGTCGACGCAGCGGCTGCTGTAGCCCCACTCGTTGTCGTACCAGCTCAGCACCTTGACGAAGTCGCCGTCCATCACCTTGGTGTAGGCCGCGTCGACGATCGACGAGTTGCTGTTGCCGCGGAAGTCCACCGAGACGAGCGGCGCGTCCTCGATGGCCAGGATCCCCTTCAGCGGACCCTCGGCGGCCTTGCGGAACGCGGCGTTCACTTCCTCGCCCGTCGTCTTCCGCCCGACGATGACGGCCAGGTCGACCACCGAGACGTTCGGCGTCGGCACGCGCATCGCGAAGCCGTCCAGCTTGCCCTTGAGGTCCGGCAGCACCTCGCCGACGGCCTTGGCCGCGCCCGTGGTCGTCGGGATCATCGACACGGCCGCGGCGCGCGCGCGACGGAGGTCCTTGTGCGGCAGGTCGAGCAGCTGCTGGTCGTTGGTGTAGCTGTGAATCGTCGTCATCCAGCCCTTGACGATGCCGAACTCCTCGTGCAGGACCTTGGCGAAGGGCGCGAGGCAGTTGGTCGTGCAGGAGGCGTTGGAGACGACCTTGTGGGCGGCCGGATCGTAGGCCTCGTGGTTGACGCCCATCACGAACGTCGCGTCCGGGCCCGTGGCCGGCGCCGTGATCACCACGCGCTTGGCGCCCGCGGCGATGTGCTTGGCGGCATCGTCGCGCTTGGTGAAGCGGCCCGTGCCTTCGAAGACCAGGTCGACGCCGAGGTCGCCCCAGGGGAGCTGGCCCGGATCGCGCTCCGACAGGACCTGGAACCTGTCGCCGTTCACGCTGATCCAGCCCTCGCCGGCCTCGACGTCGGCGTCGAGGTTCCCGAGGATGGAGTCGTACTTGAGCAGGTGGGCGAGCGTCTTCGTGTCGGTGAGGTCGTTGACGGCCACGAAGTCGATGGCGTCACCGTGCGCCATCGCCGCGCGCATGATGTTGCGCCCGATGCGTCCGAAGCCGTTGATGCCTACCTTGATGCCCATGCAAGACCCTCCAGTGGGATGGCGAGACCGTCGCCTGAAATGATGCCGATGACCGGGCGTCACGGGTCCTGCCTGAGGAGTCCGGCAGGAGGCGCCGGGGCGCCGCTCGGAACCTCCAATAGTACCGCATCGGTGCGCTATACTTCCGCCCCGGCTTCCTCCGACGGGCCCCGGGCCGCGGCCGTCATGTACTTCCTCTACAGCTGCGTCGGTTCGGTGGCGTTGACCCTCGTCTCGCCATGGCTGCTCTGGCAGGCCTGGCGGCACGGCAAGTACACCGACGCCATCGGCGAACGCTTCGGACGCCTGCCTGCCGCCCTGGGCGCCGACGGCCGTCCGAGCGTCTGGGTGCACGCGGTGTCTGTCGGCGAGGTGCTGGCCGCGCGCGCGCTCCTCCCGGCGCTGCGCGAGCGGTTCCCCGGGCATGCGATCGTCGTGTCGACCACCACCCGCACCGGGCGCCAGATTGCGGCGCGCCAGCTGCCTGACCTGGACGGGCTGTTCTACCTGCCGCTCGACTTCGCCTTCAGCGTGCGCCGTGTGCTGCGCCGGCTGCGCCCGGCGCTGCTGGTCATCGTCGAGACCGAGATCTGGCCGCGCCTCATCCGCGAGAGCCGCCGCCAGGGCGTGCCCGTCGTGCTCGTGAACGCGCGCGTGTCCGATCGGAGCTTCCCGCGCTACCGTGCCGCGCGGGCCCTGCTCCGGCCCGTGCTCGATCAGGTCGCGCTGCTGTGCGCGCAATCGGACCTCTACGCGGAGCGGCTCCGCCAGATGGGCGCGCCCGCCGACCGCGTCGTCGTCACCGGCAGCCTCAAGTACGACGCCCTCGACTGGTCGCTGCTCGAGCGGAGCGCGACGCACCCGGTGCTGGCGTCCTTCAGCGGCGTCGGGACGAGGCCCGTCCTGCTGGCGGCCAGCACGCTGCGCGGCGAGGACGCGCTGGTGCTCGATGCCTTCGAGGCGCTGCGCGAGCGCGAGCCGTCCGCCCTGCTGCTGCTCGTGCCGCGGCATCCCGAACGGTTCGACGAGGTGACGGCGCTGGCGTCGGGGCGCGGGCTGCGCGTCGTGCGCCGCACGTCACTGGCGCCGGGCGCCCCGTTGACGGCCGACGTCGTGATCGTCGATACCGTGGGAGAGCTGGCGGCCCTGTTCGGGCTGGCGACCGTCGTGTTCGTCGGCGGCAGCCTGGTCGACGCCGGCGGCCACAACGTGCTGGAGCCCGCGCTCTTCGGGCGCGCGATCGTCGTGGGGCCTTCGATGCACAACTTCCCGGACATCGCGCAGACCTTCCTCGACGAGGGCGCGCTCGTGCAGGTATCCGACGCCCGGGCGTTCACGCAGGCGGTGCTCGAGCTGTTCGCCTCGCCGGCGTGCCGCGAGGCGCTGGGCGCCAACGCACGCGTGCTGGTGCAACGGCATCGCGGCGCGGCCCTCCGCACGCTCGAGGCCATCGGCCGCGTCACGTCCGGCACGAGCCACGCGCCGCGCGAGGCGGCAGGGACACGGGACGGACGTGACTGACTGGTCGCTGGGGATGACTCGGGCTACGGCGCGGCTGTACGGCAGCGTCGCCGCCGCGCGGCGGCACTGGCGGCAGAAGGCGCCGCAGCGGCTGTCACGTCCGGTCATCAGCGTCGGCAACCTTGCCGTGGGCGGACGCAGCAAGACCCCCGTCGTGGCGACCCTCGCGCGGCTGCTGCACGGCTGGGGCGAGCGCCCTGCCATTCTCAGCCGCGGCTACCGCCGCGAGCGCAAGACGTCCGACGTCGTCGTCGTGCGCGACGCCGAGCGGATGCGGGCCGACCTGGCCGAGAGCGGCGACGAGCCGTACATGCTGGCGCGCGAGCTGCCCGGCTGCTGCGTGCTCGTGCATCCGCAGCGGTACCGTGCCGGCCTCTACGCCGAGCAGCACCTCGACTGCACCATCCACATCCTCGACGACGGGTTCCAGCACGTGCAGCTGGCGCGTGACGTGAACCTCGTGCTGCTGACGCTCGAGGACCTGCTGCACGGGGAGGTCGTCCCCGCGGGACGGCTGCGCGAGTCGCGCGCGGCGCTCGCATATGCCGACGCGCTGCTCGCCGTCGGGACGTCCGCGGCCGAGTTCAGCCTCGCGTTCGGGCGCGAGGCGCTCGGCGACCGCCCGGTGTTCGAGGTCACGCGCCATCTCGGCCCGCCGCGCGCGCTGGCCGGCGTTACCGATTTCAGGCACCTCAAGGAGCGTCGCGTGCTGCTCGTGACGGCCATCGCGTGGCCGGAGCGTGTCGCCGACGACCTCGCGCGCGCGGGCTGGCAGCTCGCCGGCCACATGCGCTACGCCGATCACCACGTGTTCACCGACGGCGACGTGCACGACATCGAGCAGCGGGTCGCCGCGCTCGGCGCCGACGCGGTCATCACCACCGCGAAGGACGCCGTGAAGTTCGAACGGCGCACGCCCGCGGCCGTTCCGATGGCCGTCGTCCCCCTCGAGGTCGTGATCGAGCCGGTCGACGCGTTTCACGCGTGGCTGCGCGCCCGCCTCAACCTCGCCGCGGAGGGCGCATGACGCGTCGTGTGCGCCATCGGCTGGAGTCCGCGCTCGTGCGCGGCCTGTCGGCCGTCGTGCAGCGCCTCCCGCAGGGCGTCGTGCTCGCGCTCGGCAGCGCGCTCGGCCGGGTGGCCTACATCGTCGACGCGAGGCACCGCCGCATCACGCTCGACAACCTGGCCGCGGCGTTTCCCGAGCGGTCGCCACAGGAGCGGCGCCGCATCGCGCGCGGCGTCTTCCGGCACTTCGGACGCAAGATGATGGAGCTGCTGCGCTTCAGCGGCCTCTCGCCCGAGGAGATGCTGGCGTCGGTGGAGTTTGTCGGCACCGAGCACCTCGAGGCGGCGCGGGCGCTCGGGCGCGGCACGCTGTTCATCACCGGCCACTTCGGCTTCTGGGAGGTGCACGCCGTCGCGCACGCGCTGCGGTACCCGCCCATCGCCGTCGTCGCGCGCGCGCTCGACAACCCTGAGCTCGACGCGCTGCTCGAGCGCCTCCGGACGCGCACCGGCAACGTGGTCATCGACCGCAAGGGCGGCCTGCGCCGCATCCTGCGCGCGCTGCAGAACAACCAGGGCGTCGCGATCCTGATCGACCAGCACATCCTGACGACCGACGCCGTGAAGGTGGACTTCTTCGGGCGGCCCGCGGCCACCACGTCGGCCGTCGCGTCGTTCGCGCTCAAGACCGGGGCGCCCATCATCCCCGTGTTCGCGCTGCCGCTCAACGACGGGCGCTACCGCCTGATCTACGAGGCGCCGATCGCGATGCCCGACCCGGACGCGCCCGATGCGGTTCGCGAGCTGACGCAGCGGTGCACGCGGATGCTCGAGCGCTACGTCCGCGCGCACCCCGAGCTCTGGCTCTGGATGCACCGGCGCTGGCGCGACGACGTGCCGACGTCGGAGTCGCCGGAGCTGCGCATGGAGCCGCCCCCGGGCGGGGCCGAGTCGTGACCGCGCCGTCGCGCGTCGTCGTGCGGGCGCCCAACTGGCTCGGCGACGTGGTGATGGCCGCGCCGTCGATCCTCGCCGTGCGCCGTGCCTGGCCGGACGCGGCGGTGGACGTCGCGCTGCCGGCCCCGTTCGTGCCGCTCGTCCCGATGATCGACGCCTCGCTCGGCGCCGTGCCGCTGGCGGGGAAGGGGATGCGCGGCCTCGCGGCGCAGCGCGCGGATGCGGACCGCCTGCGATCGGGGGCCTACGACCTCGCGGTGCTCTTCACCAACTCGTTCGGATCGGCCTGGGTGCTGCGACAGGCGGGCGTTGCCGAGCGCTGGGGCTACAGGCGGGACGGGCGGGGATGGCTGCTGACGCGTGCGGTGCGCCCGCGTGCGACGCGCCGCACCTCGCGCCATCACGCCGACTACTACGCGGCGCTCGTCGACGCCCTGGGCCTGCCGCGGCCGGCGCTCGAGGTGCAGCTGCGGGTGCCGCCAGACATGTCAGCGGAAGCTGACGCGTTTCTGCGGGCCGCGGGCTGGGACGGCACGTCGCCGCTGCTCGCCTGCGCGCCCGGCGCGGCCTACGGCACGGCCAAGCAGTGGCCGCCAGCCTTCATGGCACGCGTCGCTGCGCGATGGATCTCCGAACGGCAGGGGACCGTGGTGCTCGTCGGGGCGGCCGGCGATCGGCCCGCAGCGCAGCAGGTCCGTGACGAGACGGCGCACGCGCTGGCGGCGCCGGGCGTGGCGCGGGTCGTCGACCTGACGGGCGCCACGTCGCTGTCGCAGCTGGCCGCGGTGCTGGCCCTCGCGACGCGGGTGCTCGCGAACGACTCGGGCGCCATGCACCTCGCCGCGGCCGTGGGCACGCCGGTCGTCACGGTGTTCGGGGCGACCGACGAGCACGCCACGGCGCCCCTGGGCCCGCACACCATCCTCACGGCCGACGTCTGGTGCCGCCCGTGCCTGCTGCGCGAATGCCCCATCGACCATCGCTGCATGACCCGCGTCCCGCCGGAGCGCGTCATGGACGCACTCGGGTAGGGACGGCTCGGTAGGGACGGCTCTCCGAGCCGTCCTGGCGGTACGCGGACGCCGTCCTGGCGGTACGCGGACGCGGTCCACCGCCCACCGCATAGTCCACGGGCTCAGGTTCACGATATGGCGACGTCAAGGAATCTGGCCATCTTCTTCACGATCCCTGCGCCTGGGCGTGGCTCACCTTCGTGCCGCTGGTGATTTTTCGCGGAGGACTGGCATGGACCGCCGTAGCGACACTTGGACCGACCATCGCGGCGCTGGTCACGCCTCGGATGACTGCGGCGAATTGCCGGGCATTTCGGTTCTTCCGGCACCTGGCCGCGCGCTCGGTGCGACGACCTGTGGCGTGGGACTGGTGATGCTCGCCTGCGTGATTCTGCCAGCAGTGATCGCTGTCGATCCGCGAACGCTCTCTTGGAGCATTCTGATTTCGTCGTCTGTCTACAGCTACTCGACCCTTCTCGGCGGCCCGCTCGGTGAAGAGCCGGGTTGGAGGGGCTACGCACTCCCCCGGCTTGAACGCCTGCTCGGACCAGCGGTCAGCGGTCAGCGGTGAGCGGCTAGCGGAGACGATGCGCGGTCCGCGGTTCACAGCGTGGACGGCTCGGAGAGCCGTCCCTACCTATGTCTGATCCAGCTCGACGTTCCAGTACAGGTAGTCGCGCCAGCTTTCAGGCGTGTGGCGCAGGCCTATGGTCAGCCGCACGGCCGGCGCCTTCGACGGCCGCTTCGGCGGCCGCACGAGCGTCATGCCGGCCTGCTCGGGCGTGCGTCCGCCCTTCTTCCTGTTGCACGGGACACACGCGGCGACGATGTTCTCCCAGGTCTTGCGTCCGCCCTGCGCGACCGGAATCACGTGGTCGAACGTGAGGTCCTGCGGATGGTGGCGCGTCCCGCAATACTGGCAGGTATTCCTGTCGCGCGCGTAGATGTTCGCCCGCGAGAACGGCACGTCGTCGAAGGCGCGCCGTATCCGGATGCGGCGCAGGAGGCGGATGACCGACGGCAGCTTGAAGCTGACCGTGACCGACCGGACCTCCCGGTCATAGACGGACACCACCTCGACCTTCCCCTGGCACCAGAGCGTGATCGCCTTCTGCCAGTGGACGACCTTCAGCGGTTCCCACGTCGCGTTCAGCAGGAGTGTGTGATCCATAGGGATCGGATCTCGCGCCGGGATCCTGGCGGACGTTTCGTGCGATCCTGTGCGCTGATGCTGACGAGTGTTGCCGAGGCGG
>CAYSHC010000126.1:0-9650 GCA_964430855.1 uncultured Vicinamibacteraceae bacterium | reverse complement strand
CGTCCTTATGCGAGGCGTCCTGGGGTGTCGGACGGCTCGGAGAGCCGTCCCTACCGATGCCCGGGCGGCTCGGAGAGCCGTCCCTGCCGAACAGGGTGCACGCCAGCAGGAGGGCGGTGAGCAGGCGCGCCGACATGTCAGGGCCGCGCGTGCAGGGCGGCCAGCAGCTCCTTCAGCACGCCGACCATCTTCGTGGACGCCTCGAACTCCACCCTGTTGGTGCCGAGCCACGTCTCGTAGCCGCCCAGCTTGTGCTGCGCGGGCGTCGGCAGGTAGCCCTCCGACCCGTTGGCGAGCGAGATCGTGAACGTCTGCGGGAACGGGCTCGAGGCCTTCAGCTCGAGGCCGATCTCCGCAAACACCTCGAAGGGCATCGTGACGATGGCGAGGTCGCCGATGCGTGCGGCCTGGAGCACGACGTCGAGGTGCGGCGGGACGTCCGCGCGCAGGCTCACGCGCTCGGCGTAGATGCGCTCGCGCGGGTGCGCCAGCGGCGCGTCGGCGGGCCGCGCCATCACGTCGCGCGCCCAGGCGAGCTGCTCGGGCGTGGGCCGGCGGGTCTCGAGCGTCAGGATCCGCTCGGCCATGTCGACGGGCACCGTGTCGTGGTACTCGATGGCCTGCATCGCCTGGTAGACGACGGCCGCCACGCGCCTGCCGACGCGCCGCATCCGCTCGTACGGCGGCAGGCGCGGCTGCGCCTTCTGCACGTCGATGTTGTTGACGTCGCCGCTCGTGCCGTTCGAGAGCATGGCGACGAAGCCGTCGCCGGGGCGGTCGGCCCCCACCATCCGCGTCAGCTCCTCGGCGAACACGCCGAAGTAGTCGGCCGACACGTCTCCCTCGGGCACGCCGCCCACGTAGTGCAGCGAGTAGTTGGCCAGCACCGCGAGCGGGCGCCCGTCCGCCGTCGTCACCGACAGGATGCCGATCTCGGGATCGACAGGGCCCGCCGGCTTGATCAGGTTCGGGTTGTTGACGCCGGGATTCATCATCACCTGGTCGGTGCCCCCGAACGGGTTGCGCAGGTGCGGCCCCGCCTTCATGTGCCAGCGGCGGTTGAACACCTCGTCGGCCAGCTGCGCGCGGGTCCAGCCGACACGCGCGGGCGCGAGGCGGTGGTGGGCGCGGCGGATGCCGTCGGCGATGCGCGTGGCGAGGAACCGCTGGTACTCGTCGAGCTCCGGTTCGGTCTCGTATCGCGCGGGCGTCCACCGCGCGCCCTGCGAGGAGGTCGCCGAATGGGTATGCGTCGCGCTGATCAGGATCCGCTCGACGGGGATGCGCGCGTGCCGCGAGGCCTCGCGCTTGGCGACGTCAAGTACGTGCCGCGGCACGCCCAGGCTGTCCACCACGACGATGGCGATCGGGCCGCGGCCGGCGTCGAGGACGAGGCAGCGCGCGTGGAGCTCGTCGTGGATGTTGGTCGCGGGGGTCGGCGTCCAGTTGCCGATGATCTGGCCGCCGAGCGCCGGCGTGACGTTGCTCGTCGCCGCGCCGGCCCGCAGCACGCCAGTGGCCGGCTGCGCGGCGCCTGCCGCCGGCACGAGGCTCAGCGCGAGCCCCGCCGTCAGCAGGGCGGTGGCGAGTGTCGATCTCCGCATCGGGTGCCTCCGGGTCATTTCGGGATCGCCGGCAGGCTCGCGGCGGCAATCGCCTGCCCGTGGCGCTTGTCCTTCTCGTCGGGCACGTGGAACGTGATGCGCTCGGCCAGCTCCGGGAACTCCACGTTGAGCACCTCGCGGGCGCCGGCCAGCATCACGTCGCCGCCACGGCCCGACGTCACGCGGCCGAGCACCAGCACGTGCCGCACGTCGTAGAAGTCGGCAAAGTGCGCGACGCCGTACCCGAGGTAGGTGCCGATCGTCTCGTAGATCTTCGCCGCCCGGTAGTCGTCGTCGGCCATCAGCTGCTGCACGAGCTTCAGCTTGTCGGGCAGGCCCATGCCCTCGGGCGCCTCGATGCCGGCGACGGGCAGCAGGCGGCCGACGCACTGCTGCGAGAAGTACTGCGAGCCGACGCCGTAGTCGCCCGACCACTCGTCCACGGCCGCCGCGGGGTTGTAGTCCACGGGCACGAAGGCGAGCTCGTTGAGCCACGAGGTGATGTTGCCCTCGGGCGTCACGTAGCCGACGGCGGTGCTCGTGCCGAGCGCGATGCCGAGGATGGCGTTCTCGCCGAGCGACATCGAGCCGGCCAGCGCCGTCACCTCGCCGTCGTTGACCACCTCGAGCGGGACGTCGTTCCAGGCACGCTTCACCTCGAGGAAGAGGTCCTTCACGCGGCGGTCGAAGAGGTCACGCGGCACGCCCCGGAAGAGCGAGCCGGCCTTGACGCGGTTGTTGACGTACACGCCCGCCGCGCTGCCGCCGATGGCGTCCACCCGCGGCAGGTGCTCGGCCGCGCGCCGCAGCGAGTCCATGATGCCGGTGAAGTGATAGTCGGGGTCGGGCTGGTGATAGGGATCCCAGACGATCTCCTCGCTGAACACCACCTGGCCGTCGATCACGGCCGCCACCTTGCGGTCGCTGCCGCCAAGGTCGAACCCGATGCGGCAGCCGTCCAGGTGCCGTCCGAGGGGCCGCGTCTCCGACTTCGGCGCGGGCAGGTCGTCGGTGTGGACCACCTCGATCGGGTGGTCGAACATCTGCTCGCCGACCAGCTGCGAGTCGAAGCGACCGGTCGGCGTGTCGCGGTAGTGCGCCGCGAGCGCCTCGGCCAGGGCTTTCGGCCCCTTCACGTAGATGCGCCAGCCGCCGCGCGACCACAGCAGGAACTTCACCAGCCGCTCGAGGTACACGGCATTGCCTGCCGCGCCGGGATGGCCCTCGGGCAGCACCTTCAGGTCGTGGTGGAACACCGAGCCGTCGGCCTGTTCGAGGGCCAGGCCCACGGGCACGGCGTCTGGCGTGGCGTCGGCCAGCTTGCGGTAGGCCCGCGTGGCGAGCACGGCGGGGCGGAAGAAGGGGTCGAGCACCGGGGTGATCCGGGGCGCGATGAGGGAAAGGCCGTTGTTCGATGTCATGACGATCTCCGGGCAGAGCCCGGCGGATCATGGCACATTCCCCCGGCCGGGGGCAGTGTGATAGCGTCCCGGCGACATCAGCCATTGACGCGGCCCCGCGGGGGCGGCGCAGTCATCGACGGAGGGCCTGTACATGCACGTCGCGATGCACAACTGGATGCGGGCGGAACCCATTGAGACCACGATCGCCCGCCTTGCCTCGAGCGGCTACGACGCGATCGAGATCAGCGGGGAGCCCGAGCGCTACGACACGCGACACGTCCGCAAGCTGCTCGAGGATGCCGGCCTGCGGTGCTGGGGAGCGGTCACGCTGATGCTCGCCGAACGCGACCTGCTGGCGAAGGACGAGGCGCAGCGCGCCGCGTCGGTGCAGTACGTGAAGGACTGCATCACGATGGTCAAGGAGCTCGGCGGCGAGGAGATCACGATCGTCCCGTCGACAGTCGGCAAGGTGAAGCCGCAGGGCTCGCCCGAGGAGGAGTGGCAGTGGGCGATCGAGAGCCTCAGGCAATGCTACGAGCACGGCCTGCGTGAGGGCGTGAAGCTGGCGCTCGAGCCCCTCAACCGCTTCGAGACCTACTTCCTCAACCGCCACGACCAGGCGCTGCTGCTCGCCCAGGAAGTGGGCCCGGAGTGCGGCATCTGCCTCGACGTCTTCCACCTGAACATCGAGGAGCGCGACATGTTCGAGGCCATCCGTGCCTCGAAGGGACGCCTCGTCGACTTCCACGTCGCCGACAACAACCGCATGGCCTGCGGCATGGGCGCCTGTGACTGGGAGAGGATCATCGGCACCCTCAAGGAGATCGGCTACGACGGCGCGCTGACGGTGGAGTTTGTGGCGCCTGTCGATCGCACCCCGGCCAATCCCTACAAGAATGCCCTCGAGCAGGGACAGGTCGACCTCACGCCCGAGGAGCTGAAGTTCATCGAGGACCACGGCAGCAGCACGCTCTCGAACGAGTTCTACACGTGGCTCGTGGACGAGACGATCAAGACGCTGCGCAAGTACATGTAGTCCGTCCATGGCCGTCCTGCTCATCGGCACGCTCGACACGAAGGGGCCCGAGGTCGCCTACGTCCGCGACCGGCTGCGCGAGCTGGGCGTGGCGACCGTCGTCGCCGACTCGGGCATCCTCGGCGAGCCGCTCGACATCGTCCCCGACGTCACGCGGGCCGAGGTCGCGCGGCGCGGCGGCACGACGATCGAGGCGCTGCGCAACGCCGGCAGCCGCGGCGCGGCCGTGCACGGCATGCTGGCCGGGCTCGAGCGCGTCGCCCTCGACATGTACGCCGAGGGGCAGCTCCAGGGCGCGCTCGCCCTCGGCGGCGCGGAGGGTGCCGTCCTCGGGGCCAGCGTGATGAAGGCGCTGCCGATTGGCGTCCCGAAGATCATCGTCACGCCCATCGCGTCCGGGCGCCGGCGCTTCGGGCCGCTCGTCGGCACGCGCGACGTGATGGTGGTCCACTCGGTGGTGGACATCCTGGGGCTCAACCCGATCAGCACCACCGTCTTCGACAACGTCGCGGCCGCGATGGCGGGCATGGTGGCGCACGGCCGGGCGCTCGAGGATCGCGATCCGCGGCCCAGGGTGGCCGTCACCATGCTCGGCAACACGACGCGCGCGGTCATGGCCATCCGCGACCGCCTGGCCGGGCACGGCTACGACACCGTCGTCTTCCACTCGAACGGCGTCGGCGGGCCGGCGATGGAGGAGCTGGCGGCGCAGGGCCTCTTCGTGGGCGTCATCGACTACACGACCGACGAGCTCGCCGACGAGCTCGTCGGGGGGTTCCACAACGGCGGGCCGGAGCGGCTGCGCCGCATCGGGGCGCTCGGCCTGCCGCAGGTCGTCGTGCCGGGGTGCATCGACTTCACCGTGCACGGCCGTCCCGAGGAGGTGCCGCAGCGCCTGCAGGGCCGGCCCTTCTACACGCACAACCCCGAGTTCACGCTGGTGCGCACGCTGCGCGACGAGATGGCGCAGCTCGGGCGCACCTTCGCCGAGCGGCTGTCGGGCGCGCGCGGGCCAATCGAGGTGATGGTGCCGACCGAGGGGCTGTCGATCCCGAGCGTGCCGGGCGGCGTCTTCTGGGACCCCGAGGCCGACGCGGCGTTCCTCGACGCGCTGCGCGCCGACCTCCGTCCCGACATCCCGGTGACGACGCACGCGCACCACATCAACGACACGGCCTTCGCGCACGCGGTGGCCGACAGGTTCGTGGAGCTCGCGCGCGGCGCGGCCGGGGCCGCGGCTGGTTCAACGGGCGCCTGACGCGCCCGCGCTTGAAGGAGAGGACGTCTGATGGTTCGCGTGGGACCGGTCGTCGCATCGCTGCTGCTGATGAGCGGCGCGCTGTGGATCCGCGTCGGCGCCCAGCAGGCCGGCGCCGGCGGGCAGGCCGCGCCGGAGCCGCCGCGCTTCACGGCTGCCGAGGGCTTCAGCGTGCAGGAGGTCTACCCGGCCGACAAGGCCGGGACGATCGTCACGCTGACGTTCGACAGCAACGGCCACCTCGTGGTGTCGCGCGAGCGCGGGCCGATCGTGCGCCTGCGCGACACGACCGGCGACGGCGTGTTCGACGCCGAGGAGGTGGTGACCGACAAGGTGACCAACTGCCAGGGCCTGCTCTTCGACGGGCCGGACCTCTACGCGGTAGGGCACGGCCCCGACGGCCCCGGTCTCTATCTGGTGCGCGACACCGACGGCGACGGCGCCGGGGATGCCGTCGAGACCGTGACCCGGTCGACCGCCGACATGCAGGAGCACGGCCCGCACGCCGTCGTCTTCGGTCCGGACGGCTACCTGTACTGGATGCTGGGCAACCACACCGGCATCGTGCCGTCGTTTGCGCCGTGGTCGCCGCACCGCGACTGGCGCGAAGGACAGCTGCTCGAGCCGTACGTCGACGCCAGGGGCCACGCGGCGGCCATCCGCGCGCCGGGCGGCTTCGTCGTACGCCGTGACCCCTCGCAGCCCGACGCAGACTGGGAGATGGTCGCGGGCGGCTTCCGCAATGCCTACGACCACGCCTTCAACCTGGCGGGGGAGCTGTTCACGTTCGACTCCGACATGGAGTGGGACATCGACCTGCCGTGGTACCGGCCCGTCCGCACCAACCACGTCGTGCCGGGCGGCGAGTACGGCTGGCGGACGGGGTCTGGCAAGTGGCCGTCGTATTACCCCGACAGCCTGCCGGGCATGTCGGAGACCGGGCGAGGGTCGCCTGTCGGCGTGGTCTTCTATCAGGCCCACGCGTACCCGGCGCGCTATCGTGACGCCTTCCTCGTCGCCGACTGGTCGCGCGGCCGCATCCTGGCGGGCCTGCTGACGCCCGACGGCGCCACGTATGCCGAGAAGCAGATCGACTTCGTGCTCGGCACGCCGATGAACGTGACCGACCTCGACGTCGGGCCCGACGGCCTCGTGTACTTCTCGAAGGGAGGCCGCAACACCGAGGGCGGCCTCTACCGCGTGCTGTACGGCGGGGCGCCGCCGGCGCCGCAGCCGGCCTCCGGCCCCCCCATCGAGCGGGCGCTCGCGCAGGCACAGCCGCGGTCGGCCTTCGGCCGGGCCGCGATCGCCAGGGCGCGGGAGGAAGCCGGGGCGGCCTGGGCCAGCGGCCTGCGTGCCGTCGTGAGCGGGGCCGGTGAGGACCCCGCGCGCCGGGTGCGCGCGCTGGAGCTGCTCCAGGTGACGGGCGCACCGCTCGACGTGCCCGCGCTCGTCGAGCTGTCCGCCGACGAGGCACCCGAGGTGCGCGCGGCCGCGACCTACTATCTCGGCCTGCACGCGACCGAGCCATCCCGTCGCGCCATTGTCGCCAGGCTCCGCGACGACTCCGCGTTCGTCCGCCGGCGCGCCGCCGAGGCGCTCGTCCGCACGCGCATCGAGCCGGCGTCGTTCGCGCCGGTCGACCCCGTCGCCGACCTGCTGCCGCTGCTGCACGACGGCGACCGCTTCGTGCGCTACGCGGCACGCGAGGCGCTCGAGCGCACCAACCGCAACCGCTGGCGTGACGCGGCCCTGGCGGTGTCGACGTTCCCCGCGGCCATCGACGCGCAGCTGGCGCTCGTCAACACCGTGACCACCTTCACGCAGGTGCGCCCGCTCCTGGAGCGGCAGCGCGCCCTGCTCGAGGCCGGCGTGCCCGACGAGCACCTGCCGGCGTTCCTGCGCGTCGTGCATCTCACGATGGCGCGCGACGAGGGCGTGAACTTCGCGGAGGTGTACAGCAGGATGGCGTCGCTGCTGCTCGCGCGGTACCCGATGGCGTCGAGCGCCGCCAACCGCGAGATCGCGACGACGCTGGCCCACATCGGGACGGCCGAGGCCATCCCGGCCATCGTGCAGCACATGACGGCGCCGGGCACGAGCAGGCTCGACCAGATCCACGACATGTACGTCCTGCGCACCATGGCCGAGGGCTGGGAGCCCGCCGACCGCGAAGCGGTCGTCAACTGGTTCCTGAAGGTGCAGGACGAGGGCTGGAAGGGCGGGGCCAGCTTCATCGGCTACATCCAAAACCTCTGGAACGACTTCTCGAAGGTGCTCACGCCCGAGGAGCTCGAGGCCGCCAACGACAGGCTGCCGTCGCTGCAGCCGCAGTTCAGCTCGTCGGGCGCGCCCGTCCGCCCCGGCAACGACGTGGCCGCCTTCTCGGAGCAGGAGCTGATGGAGTACCTGCTGTGGGACCCGATGGCCTACACCGGTGATGCCGAGCGCGGCCGCCAGGCGTACGAGAAGGCCGCGTGCAGCGCCTGCCACCGGTTCGGCGACGTCGGCCAGTCGGCCGGGCCCGACCTGACGGACGTCGCGCGCCGCTTCAAGCGGGCCGACCTGCTCGAGGCCATCCTGTACCCGTCGAAGACCGTCTCCGACCAGTGGGCCGCCGTGCAGATCGTCACCAGCGACGACACCATGCTGGTGGGTACCATCGCCACCGAGTCGGCCGCGTCGGTGACGCTGGTGCCGATGAATGCGCCGCCCGTCACGATCCCCAAGGCCCGGATCAAGTCGCGCACGGCCGCGACGGTGTCGCCGATGCCCGAGGGGCTCCTCAACACCATGACGCTGCGCGAGATCTCGGACCTGTTCGCGTTTCTCGAGAACCCGCCCGCGCGGTGACGCGCGGCCGGACACGTACCTGACATGAGCTCCACAGTCATCGGGGGCCCCGGCCCCCAGCCCTTTCCGCCGCTGCCGCCGCTGCCAGAGGGCGTCATGGACGCGCTGCGGGGCGTCGTCTCGCCCGAGCACGTCTCGGTGAACGACGTCGACCGCCTCGTCTACTCGGTCGACTCGTTCTGGCTGCCGCAGATGTGGATGGATCGCGGCTTCCCGCCGACGCCGCCGCACGTCATCGTCCATCCGGGCACGGCGCAGGAAGTGGCGGCGGTGCTGCGCATCGCCAACGACGCCCGCGTGCCCGTCGTCCCGTGGGGCGGCGGCTCTGGCACGCAGGGCGGTGCGCTCTCCACGCGCGGCGGCATCCTCGTCGACCTGAAGCGGCTCGATCGCATCCTCGAGATCGACGAGTACTCGCTCACCGTGCGGGCGCAGGCGGGCATCAACGGCGGGCAGCTCGAGTGGGCCCTCAACGACCGCGGCCTGACGCTGCCGCACTACCCGGCGTCGGCCAACTGCGCCACGCTCGGCGGCTACCTCGCGCCGCGCGGTTCGGGCACGATCAGCACGAAGTACGGCAAGGCGGAGGACCTGGTGATGAGCCTCGAGGTCGCGCTGCCGAACGGCACGCTCGCGCGCACGCCGCCCGTGCCGAACCACGCCTCGGGCCCCGACTTCATGCGGCTGTTCCTCGGCTCGGAGGGCACGCTGGGCATCATCACCGAGGCGACGATGCGCGTGGAGCGGCTGCCGGCGGCGCGCCTGTTCAGGGCGCTGCTGTTCAGGGACGTTGCCACGGGCCTCGAGGCGGGCCGTCAGCTGATGGTGCAGCGGCTCAACCCGCTCGTCATCCGCATGTACGACGAGCATTCGACGGCGTCGCTGGTGAAGCGCGTCCTCGGCTACGAACTCGATGGCGCGTACATGATCGTCGGCTTCGACGGCTGGCCCGAGATTGCCGCGGCCCAGGAGGCGCGGGCGATGGCCATCTTCGAGGCGGCCGGCGCGCGCGACCTCGGGCGCGAGCCCGGCGAGCGGTGGTGGCAGCGGCGGTACGACTTCTATTACCCGCCGCTCGGCTTTCACCTGCCGGCGATGTACGGGACCATCGAGACGGTCACCACCTTCAGCCGCATCCTCGAGATGTACCAGGCAAAGAAGGCCGCAATCGAGCGCGAGTTCGGCCACCTGGGCGTGCAGTACATCGGGCACTTCTCGCACTGGTTCCCGTGGGGCGCGAGCCTCTACGACCGCTTCGTGATGCGCGAGCCGCCGCAGGACCCGCACGAGGCGCAGGCGCTGCACAACCGGCTGTGGGACGTCGCGGTGCAGACGTCGCTCGCGCACGGCGGCATGATCAACGAGCACCACGGCGTCGGGCTGAAGCTGAGTCGCTTCATGCGCGCGCAGTACGGTGACGCCTGGCCGCTGCTCCAGTCGCTCAAGGACGCGATCGACCCGCACGGCATCATGAACCCCGGCAAGGTGGGGTTCGA
>CAYSHC010000125.1:0-9655 GCA_964430855.1 uncultured Vicinamibacteraceae bacterium | reverse complement strand
CTTCGGCGGGTTCTCGGCATACTGCACGGTGCCGTCCGGCCGCCACTTGAACCACTGCGGGTGCTCCCTGACGTAAGGGTGGTCGGGCGAGCACTGGAGCGCGTAGTCCAGCGCCACCTCGATGCCGTGCGCCCGGGCAGCCTCCACGAGGTCCACGACGTCCTGGACCGTGCCGAGGTCGGGATGCACGTCCTTGTGGCCGCCCGCCTCGCTGCCGATCGCCCACGGGCTGCCCACGTCGCCCGGCTCGGCGACGGGGGTGTTGTTGCGGCCCTTGCGGTGCGTCAGGCCGATCGGGTGGATCGGGGGCAGGTAGAGCACGTCGAAGCCCATCGACGCGACGTAGGGCAGCCGTGCCTGGCAGTCCTTCAGCGTGCCGTGCCGCCCGGGCTCGAACGCGCACGACCGCGGGAACATCTCGTACCACGCGCTGAAGCGCGCCCGCTCCCGGTCGACGTGCACCTCCAGCTCGCGCGGGTAGCGGGCGGCATCCCGCCGGTCGGGATGCGCTGCCATGAGCGACGCCAGGTCGCCACTGAGCGCGGCCTGCGTCGCCTCCTCGCCGCCTGCGCGCAGCCGCGCCGCCCAGCCGCGCAGCGCCTTCACGTCGCCGCGTCGCACCTGCGCGGCCGCCTGCTCGACCAGCTCGGCCCCCACCAGGTAGTCGACCGGCTCGACACGGCCGGCCGCCACCTTCTTCTCGATGCCCTGCCGCCACGTCCGGAAGGGATCGACCCACGCCTCGACCGTGTACTGCCACGTCCGCTGGCTGGTGACGGTGAAGGCCGCCTCCCACGCGTCGTTGCCGAGCGGGGTCATCGGCGTCTCCTGCCACGTCTTCGCCCCCGCCTCGCGGTAGCAGAGCACCGCCGTCACGAGGTCATGGCCGTCGGTGAAGACGTCGGCCGTCACGCGCACCTCCTCGCCGACCGTGCGCTTGATCGGGAACCGGCCGGCGTCGACCTCGGGCCGGACCGCCTCGATGACGACGCGGGACGGCGGGCGTCCGGGCACGGCCGCGGCCGCGGCGCGTCGGCGCGTGCCGGCGGCGGCTGTCGGACGGCTCGCGGAGCGGGGACTGGGCACGTATGACCTCCTCGGTAACTGATCGCTTACACCACGACGTTCGCGACGGGCGGCGCGACACGGGAGGTCGGCCGTGCGTCGCGGCGGCCCTGGGGCCGTGCGGCCAGTATACGGTGTACGGTCAGCGCGGCCGTGGCCGCCGCGGGCGCCTGCGCGGCGCGCCGCCCCACTCCGCGCGCATCTGCGCGAGCCCGTCCATGAAGACGGCGGCGCGCGCGCGCTCCTCCTCGGACGCCATGGACTTGAGCAGGTCGATCGCCTCGTCGAACGCCTCGGCGATCGTCTCGCGCGTGGCCTCGTAGTAGAGCTGACGGATGCGCTCGAGCGGCGTCATCGCGACCTCGTGCGGCGCGGCAGGCGGTGCCTCCGCAGCCCGTCACGCAGCGCGTCCACGGGACGGCAGTTCAGCACGTGCCGCGGCTCTGCCCACGCGCGCCGCGCGGTGAGGACGGCCCACTCGTGATGGTCGAAGCCCGCCACGCCGTGCGCGTCGCTCGACAGGACGAGCGGCACGCCGCGCGCGATGGCCAGGCGGGCGTGGACGTCGCTGAGGTCGCGGCGATGCGGCTGGCCGTTGATCTCGAGCGCGACCCCGTACTCGGCCGCCGCGTCGACGACGCGCTCGATGTCCACCGCGGAGGCATCGCGCCTGAGCAGCATGCGGCTGGTGGGATGCCCGAGCACGTCCACCCACGGGCAGGCCAGCGCCTTCAGCACCCGCGCCGTCAGCGTCGGGCCGTCCTGCGTCAACGCCGAGTGCACCGACGCGACGACGATGTCCAGCTGCGCGAGGCAGGCCTCGTCGAGGTCGAGCGTGCCGTCCGGGCGGATGTCGCACTCGATGCCGGCAAGCAGGGTGATGTCGTCGTACTCGCGGTCGAGCGCCCTGACGCGCGCGGCGTGCGCCAGCGCGCGGGCCTCGTCGAGGCCGTTGGCCATCGCGAGCGCCTGGCTGTGGTCCGTAACCGCGAGATAGCGGAATTCGCGCCGGCGTGCCTCCTCGACCATCGCCTCGAGCGTGTCCTTGCCGTCGCTCTCGGTGGTGTGGCAGTGCAGGTCGCCCTGCAGGTCGCGTCGCTCGACGAGCGCGGGGAGCGTGCCGGCCTCCGCCGCCTCGATCTCGCCGCGATGCTCCCGCAGCTCGGGCGGAATCCACGCGAGCCCGAGCGCCTCGTAGACCTCGGCTTCGGTGGTGCCCGCGATCCGCGTCGCGCCGTCGGCGGTGAACAGGCCGTACTCGTTGAGCCGGCAGCCACGCCGGAGCGCGCGATCGCGGAGCTCGACGTTGTGGGCCTTGCTGCCGGTGAAGTACTGCATCGCCGCGCCGCGCGACTCGGGCGGCACCAGCCGCAGGTCGGCCTGCAGCCCACCGGCCAGCCGCACGCTCGACTTCGTGGGCCCGTGGCCGAGCACGCGCTCCGCCTGCGGCGACGCGACGAACGTCGCCATGGCGTCGTTCGTCGCGCCGGTCACGAGGATGTCGAGGTCGCCGACGGTCTCGGCGCCCCGCCGCAGGCTGCCGACGACGTCGAAGGCGGCCTCGGGATGCGCGGCGCGCAGGTGCGCGACGACCGCCTCCGCCTGGCGCGACGCCGTCGAGGCGAGGTGCCGCCCCGAGAACTGCCGTCGCTCCTCGATGGCGCGCAGCAGCCCCTCGGCCTTCTTCGGCCCCAGGCCCCTGATGCCGGTGAGCCGGCCCGCCCTGATGGCCTGCTCGAGCTCGTCGAGCGACGTGATGCGGAGCGACTCGTAGAGCTGCGCCACGGTGCGCGGCCCGACGCCCTGGAGCCGCAGGATGTCGAGCAGGCCGAGGGGCATCGACGCGGAGAGCTCTTCGTGCACCGTGCTGCGACCCGTCAGGGCGAGCTCACGGATTCGCGACGCGATGTCCTTGCCGATGCCGGGGATGGCCCGCAGGCCGGCCTCGTCGAGGTCGGACACGCGCGCGGCCGTGTCGCGCACGGCCTGCGCCGCGTTCCGATAGGCGCGGATGCGGAACGGGTTCGCCCCCTGGATCTCGAGCAGGTCGGCAATCTCGCCCAGGATGCGGGCAACGCTGGCGTTCTCCATCGGCAGGCGGCGTGGTGGCGCCATTATAATGACCGCCCTGGTGGCCGTTCCGTGTCGTTGCGCCTCATCCGTCCCAGGCTCGGCGAGCTCGTCCTGGCAGGTGTGCGCGGTCACGACACCCCCGTCGAGCTGCGGGCGCTGGCGCGGGAGTTCGGGCTCGGCGGCGTGCTGCTGCGGCGCGCGAACGTGACCGACGTGCTGCAGGTGGCCGACCTTGCCGCCAGGGTCGGTGACCTCGCACGCGACGTGCCGCCCTGGGTTGCGTCGCATCCCGACGACAACGCGCTCGCGTCGCTGACGCCGCCCCTCACCGCATGGCCACACGTCGCCGCGCTCGGCCATGCCGACGACCTCGCGCTGACACGACGCTACGCGGAAGCCGTGGCGCGGCAGGCGCTCGCGCTCGGCGTGACGCTGACGTTCGCGCCCGTCGTGGACGTCGCGCGCGAGGGCGTGGCGCCGGTGCGCGGGCCCGCGATCGGCAGCGACGCCGAACGCGTGGCGCAGCACGGCGCGTCGCTGGTCGAGACCTGGCACGCCCTGGGCCTCGCCAGTTGCGCGCGTCACTTCCCGGGGCTGGGCGCCGCACGGGCGGACGCGGGCGGAACCGCCGTCGGCGCCCCCCTCGTCGAGGCGCCGCCCGACGAGCTCGCACGCGTCGACTGGGTGCCCTTTCGCGCCGTGGCACGTGCCGGCGCGAGCGCGATACTGGTGGCGCACGCGTTCGTGCCGGCGCTCGACGAGAACGCGCCCGCGTGCCTCTCGCGGCGCGTCGTGCACGACGCGTTGCGCACGACCACCGGCTGGACCGGGCTCGCCATCGCCGACGACCTCGCGCGCATGCCGGCCACGACCGATGATCCCCTCGAGCATCCCGCGGTGCGGGCCATCCGCGCCGGCTGTGACGTGGTGCTCGCGGGCGACGGCGATCCCGACGGCATGGCGCGCGCCATCGAGTGCCTGATCCACGCGGCCGAGCAGCAGGCGCTCCCCGTCTCGCGGCTGGAAGAGGCCCTCCGCCGCCACGAGGCTGCCAAGGCGGACGTCCTGTCGGAGGACGCGCGGCGCCGGCGTCCGCCACGACCCTCGCTCGCCGAGGCGCTCGGGCGCGCCGAGGACGAGGCGCTGGCCGAGCAGCTTCGCCAGTTGCTCTGAGACCGCGCGCGCCGGGATCCACGCGCGCGTCACCGCGAGTCGGAACGTGGAACGTGCGTCGGGTCCGCGTGTCAGCGGGGCGGGGCGGGCTCGTACGGCGGCTGCGGGCGCTGCGGCGGGAAGACCGGCGCGAAGCGGTCGTCGCCGGCGTCGCGCGGCTGCTGGGGCACCTGCCGGGGCGCGGGCACGCTCGGCGGGACGTCGAAGGGCGCCGTGGCGCCGGCGCCGGTCCCGCGGCCGGCGACAAACGGGCGCAGGTCGTCCGGCGAGAGGTCGAGCACGCGGATGATGCGGGGCGTGAGCATCAGCACGATGTCGGTCTGCTGCGTCTCGCGCTCGTTGCTCGCAAACAGCCGGCCGATGAGCGGGATGTCGCTGAGGCCGGGAATCCCGCGCATCGTCGATCGCTCGTTGTCGCGGATCAGGCCTGCCAGCAGGTTGGTCTCGCCGTCACGCAGGCGGATGGTCGTGGTGATCGAGCGCGTGCCGAAGATGGGGAGGCCCGAGAACCCCGTCGCCGGCGAGAGGCTGGAGATCTCGACGCGGACCGTCAGCGACACCTCGTCGTCGTGATGGGTCCGCGGCGTGATGTCGATGTTCACGCCGACGTTCCTGTAGGAGTACGACGTGATGGGCTGCTGGTTGACGCCCCCGGCGGCGATGGGCGAGAAGGTCACCTGCGGGACGGGCACCTCCTCGCCGAACTTCGCCTGCGCGGCCAGGCCGTCGGAGGTGCGCAGCTGCGGGTTGGCGAGCGTCCGCGTGCGGGCGTCCTGCTTCAGCAGGCGGTAGTAGAGGCCGGGCAGGTTCGTGAAGAAGATGTCGCCCTGCCCGAGGGAGCGCAGGTCCTCGAGCGTCATGCCGCCCTCGCGGTTGACGTCCACCTGTCCCGCGATGCCGATGTCGTTGCCAGGCGAGACGATCTGCGCGCCGTACTGGCGGAACCGCGTGCGATCGACTTCGAGCAGCTCGACGTCGATCACGACCTCGGCGCGCGCCTTGTCGATCGCGGCGATGAGCTTCTCGGCCGCCGCCACGCGTTCCGGCGTGTCGCGCAGCGAGATGGCGTTGGTCGCCGTGATGGGCGACAGCCGCCGTGCGTCCACGACGATGCGGAGCAGATCGACGGTCTCCTTGAGATCCGCGTTGCTCAGGTAGAACGTGCGGATGACGTCCTCGTCGTATTCGCGCCGCTTGGCATCGGTGTCGGGGATGATGGTCACCGTGCCGGGGGCCGTCACGCGATAGAACGTCCCCGTCGTCCGCGTCACCGCGTCGAGCGCGGCACGCAGCGAGGCGCCACGCAGGTCCACCGAGACCGGCGTGCTGCGGAACTGCGGATCGAAGGCGACGCTGATGCCGGCAAAGCGCGCGATGGAGGTGAGCACGTCGCGGCTGCCCGCGTCGCGGAACACGAGCGAGTCGGGCATCACGACGTCCTGCGGCAGTTCGTGCTCGGCGGGCAGCTGGCCGCGGGCCTGCTCGATGAGCGACTCGAGCTGCGTCCGTCCCTCGCGCTCGACGGCCACCTTCGCGCGCTGCTGCACGCGCGTGTCGCGCAGCAGGCGCTCGATGTCGCCGTTGGCCGGGTTCATGTCGTAGGCGAGCTGCAGCTCGACGAGCGCTTCGTCGTAGCGTCCAAGGCCGTGCAGCCGGCGTCCCCTGGTGAAGTGCGCCTCGGAGGCACGCAGCCGCGCGCGCTGCAGCGCGGCGCGCACTCCCCGGTCGTCGGGCCGCTCCAGTGCCGCCTGTGTGTAGGCGATGACGGCCTCGTCGTACGCGTCGCGCCGCTCGGCGGCCAGGCCCGTCCTGTACGCGCTCGACGTGGCGCAGCCGGCCGCGCCGGCGACGAGCAGCAGGACGGCGCAGGCGTACCGGGCGCCGGCCGTCCACCTATCCCTGCCTGACGACATCGACTCCACGAGGAATGCGGAAGGTAAAGCGTTGCGCAGGGACGCCGACGTTCTCCTTCAGGTTCGTGAAGGTGAACGTCGACGTGCCGCCCTGGGCATCGGTGACCACGAGCCGGCGCAACGCGAAGGTGCGGGCGTCGACGACGAGCGTCAGCGACGCGTATTCGGGCTCGGGCTGCTTCGGGGTGAGCGCGAGGGCGCGGACGTCCTCCAGATCGCCGGGGGGCGGCGCCTCCTCGACGGCGAAGTCCCGGAGCAGGTTGCCCCGTCCCGCGAGGAAGAGGATCGGCGTCGGCGCCCTGTCGCCCTCGGGCATCGGGCTCACGCGCACCTGCTTGTCCGCGGGGACGTAGAAGTAGATCTGCGCGCCGTCCGACACGAACAGCTTCGCCTCGGGCGACGTGTAGTCCCACCGCATGCGCCCCGGCTTGCTGATGGCCACCGTGCCACGCTCGACGGTCCTGCGCCTGAGCACGCCGCCTTCGTAGACCTGCTCGAAATCGGCGGTGAAGTCGCGCACCGTGTCGTAGTGCCGCTGGACGGCGCGGGCGAGGGCCTCGCCTTCCACCGACGGCGGCTGCGCGCGCGCCGCGTCAGCGCACGGCAGGAGCAGGGCGAGGAGGGCCAGCGTGGCCAGGGCGGAAGGTCTCATGCTGGTAGGACACGATACTACCAGCGGCGGCCGGCCCGCTTGGCCGCCACGAAGCCGCGCACGTCGTCCACGCCCCGCGTGTTGAGCACCTGGTCGGCCCGGATGGCCGCACGCCGCGCGAGGCCGACGCCGAAGGCCATCTGCCGTCCGAGGCGCTCGGCCATGTGGCAGTCGCTGTTGACCACCAGCATGGCGCCGGCGGCCGCGGCCCGCTCGGCGAGCGGGGCGTCGAGATCCAGGTGCCCCGGGGCGCCGTCGATTTCCACCGCGGTGCCGGTCTCGGCCGCGATGCCGAAAAGGGTGTCGTAGTCGATGTCGTAGCCGGGCACGCGTCCGGGCGCCCGGTTGGCCGGGTGGGTCAGGACGTTCACCAGCGGATGCCGGGCCGCCGCCGTGTAGCGGGCCAGCAGGCGCCTCGGGTCGTGCCCCATGCCCTGGTGCAGCGACGCCAGCACGATGTCGAGCGTGGCGAGGATCCGATCCGGCACGTCCACCGAGCCGTCGGCCTGGATGTCCACTTCGATGCCGTGCAGGATCGTGATGTCGGGGAATGCCTCCCGCATTTCGGCCACTTCGTCGGCCTGCCGTGCGAGGCGGTCGAGCGTCAGCACGCGCGACGCCTTCGCGGTGGGCGAGTGGTCCGTGATCGCGACGTACTCGTAGCCGAGCGCGCGCGCGGCATGCAGCATGCCGGCCATGCTGTCGCGGCCGTCGCTCCAGACCGTGTGCATGTGCAGATCGCCGCGGATGTCGTCCACGGCGACGAGCGAGGGCAGGCGCCCCTGCGCGGCGGCCTCGACGATGCCCGGCCGGTGCCGCAGCTCCGCGGGGATCGGCTCCATGTCGAGGGCGCGGTAGAGGGCGTCCTCATCGTCGACGGGCACCGGGCGGCCGTCTCGGAGCAGGGCGTCGCGCGTGAGCGTGAGGCCGTGTGCCGCGGCGTGCGCGCGGACCGCCGCGACGTGGTCGCGCGGCCCGGTGTACCAGAGCGTCGCGGCCGGAAGTGCCTCGGGCGTCACGACGTGGACGACGAGCGGCTCCGGTTCGGTCGACAACGCGAAGGCGGCGCGTCCGACGAAGCCCACGGCGTATTCGGGCAGGGCCCCGGTCACGTCCGGCACCCAGGCCTCGGGCGCCTCGACGGCGGCCAGCAGCACGGGGTCGTCCAGCACCGGCTCCACGCGCCGAAGCCCGCCCGCCTGCACCCACGTCACGCGCTCCTGCGTCAGCGCCGTCAGCTCGTCGATCGCCTGGGCGCACTGGAGCCACGCGCGCCCGAGGGGGACGCCGTGCGTGGGCTCGGGAAGCAGCGGCTCGAGGTCGGCGGCCGTCTCGAGGCGATCGAGATCGGCCGGCAGGAACAGGTCGTGCGTCTGGAGGACGCCGGCGAGCGCGGGGTGGTCGAGCGCCGCGCGGGCGACGGCGCGTGCGACGGGCGGCAGCGTCCGCAACGCCGCCTCGACCTCGTCGCTCGCGTTGGTGCGGAGCCGGTCGAGCAGGTCCACGATCCAGCGCGGCGACGACTCGCGGTCGGCGACGCCCTGCTTCACGATCGACCAGGGCGTCCGCCGTCCCTCGCGCAGCTCGGCACGGAGGCGTTCGGCGAGCGCCTCGAGCTGCGCGGCGCGCTCGTGACGACGGCTCCACCGGGCGAGCAGGGCGAGCTCCGAAAGGATGGCGGCCACCTCCTCGGGGTGGCGACGTCGGGAGCCGAACAAGGCCACGAGGCTGTCAGTTCAGCGAGCAGCTGCCCGCGCCGCGAGGGTCGCCGCAGGTGCCGCACGGGCCCGGGCCCGCAGCCGCCGCGGCGGCGCCGGCGATGTGCGTGGCGAAGGTGGAGTGCTGTTTCTCGAGGACCGTGCCCTGGCAGGCCGGACACGAGGGCTGCCGGCTGCCGAAGACGAGCGCTTCGAAGCGATGATCGCAGCGCGCACAACGGTATTCGTAGATCGGCATACAGACGAGTATATCCGTTGCTGATTGATGACGAATCGTGACCGCTGCCGCGTCATGGATGAGGCGCCGCCGGCGTTCACGTCCGCGCGTGCCCGGTCAGTCCCAGGCGCCGAGGGCGCGTCGCAGCGCCACCAGCTGCCCGACGTGATAGGCGTTGTGGTCCAGCACGAGGAGCAGCGCCCGGAGGTAGGTCTGCCCGGTCCTGCCGGTCGGGACGGGCGCCAGCAGGTCGACGTCCGGGTCGGTGGCCAGCTGCTGCATGCGCGCCAGCGCGCTGCGGACGGCGTCCACACTGCGGTCCCACGCGTCACCGTCGGGCGGCGCGGCCTCCCGCGGCCAGTAGTCGTCGGGCCAGGCCCGCACGTGCGTGTAGTCGGCGCTGGTCGCAAACGCCACGAGGTCCTCGAGCGCGATGCGGATGTGTTCGAGGAGCTGCCAGGGGGAGTAGGCGAACCCTTGTGGCGTCGTGCCCCGAAGGGCGACCGGCACGTCGGCTGCCTGGGTGAACGACACGTGCGCCTCCGTCCAGGCGAGCGCGCGCGCCAGCGTCTCGCGAAGAGCCTGCTGCTCCATGGACCTCCCTCCGTGTGGCCGTGCTGAGGCCATCCTACGGCACACGGCCGTCTGCGCGGTACGGCGATGGGTGAGCGGGAGCGAGGACGCTGCGGCCGGGAGACGGGGCCTACAACGACGACGGGCCGCGCGAGGCGGCCCATCAGCGATGCCTGGGTGACGTGAATCTGGTGGACGGCATCGGGATCGAACCGACGACCTCCGCGTTGCGAACGCGGCGCTCTCCCAGCTGAGCTAGCCGCCCACTCCA
>CAYSHC010000124.1:0-9725 GCA_964430855.1 uncultured Vicinamibacteraceae bacterium | reverse complement strand
GATCGACATGCTGATGAGCTATCACTGGCCCGGCAACGTGCGCGAGCTCGAGAACTGCATCGAGCGCGCGGTGCTCGTCTGCGAAGGCGGCGTGATCCACGGCCACGACCTGCCGCCGACGCTCCAGACGGCGGAAGTGTCGGGCACGCTGCCCCGCACGTCACTGGCGGCTGCGACGGCGGCGCTCGAGCTCGACCTCATCCAGGACGCGCTCAAGACGACGCGCGGCAACATCGCGCGCGCGGCCCGGTTGCTCGACACGACGGAGCGCATTCTCGCCTACAAGGTGCGCAAGCTGCGGATCGACCTTCGTCGCTTCAAGCCGTCTTCGCACAAAAATGTCGGATCGAGGTTACAGTCCGACATTCCTGAAGGATCGGCTATCGAGGCGCTTCCGACGTCTTCGTCGTAACTCGCGTGCCCGCAAGACTTGCGGGCACGCCTGCCCGTCGTGCCGTGGCTGAGCATCGATCTTGCTCCTGCGGAGGCCGTCCGGCACGCCCGCCGGACCTGACGCTTCTCGCACTGCCCGGAGGCACGATGAACAACGCTGACGTGGCGTGGATTCTGGTATCCACCGCCCTCGTACTCCTCATGACCCCTGCCCTCGCGTTCTTCTACGGGGGGCTGGTCCGCTCGAAGAATGCCCTCAACACGATGATGATGAGCTTCGTCGCGCTCGGCTTTGCCGGCGTGGCGTGGGCGCTGCTCGGCTACTCGATCGCCTTCGCGCCCGGAGTCCCCTGGATCGGCGGCCTCGACTACGCGCTGCTGCGCGGCGTGACGCTCGAGCCGAACGGCACGATCCCGCACGTGCTGTTCATGGCCTTCCAGGGCACGTTCGCCATCATCACCGTGGCGCTCATCTCGGGGGCGATCGTCGAGCGCATGCACTTCCCGGCGTACCTGCTGTTCCTCGGCGTCTGGGTGCTGGCGGTCTACGCGCCGGTGGTGCACTGGGTGTGGGGCAGCGGCTGGCTGGCCACGCACGGGGCGCTCGACTTCGCGGGCGGCACGGTCGTCCACGTGAACGCCGCGGCCGCGGCCCTCACGGCGGCTCTCGTCGTCGGGCCCCGACGTGACCACGGGCGCCAGGCGTTCCTGCCGCACAACGTGCCGTTCACGCTGCTGGGCGCCGGCCTGCTCTGGTTCGGCTGGTTCGGCTTCAACGCCGGCAGCGCGCTCGGCGCCAACGAGATCGCCGGCCTCGCGTTTGCCAACACGCTGCTCGCGCCGGCGGCCACGCTCGTCGTCTGGACCCTCATCGACCTGTTCCGCACGGGACGCTGCACCGCCGTCGGCGCCGCCACCGCCATCGTCGTCGGCCTCGTGGCCATCACGCCGGCGGCCGGGTTCATCGGGCCGATGTCGGCGCTCGCGCTCGGCGCGCTGGCGGCCTTCCCGAGCTACGCGGGCCTGGTCTACCGCGCGCGCACGCGGCTCGACGACTCGCTCGACGTCGTCGCGGCGCACGGCGTAGGCGGAATGGTCGGCGCGCTCCTCACCGGCGTCTTTGCCGATGCCGCCTGGAGCGGCGGGGCCAATGGCCTCCTCACGGGCAACGCCTGGCAGGTGGTCGTCCAGGCCGTCGGCGTCGTCGTGGTGCTCGCCTACAGCGTGGCCGCCACGTTCGTCATCCTGAAGCTCGTGGGCCTTGTCGTGCCGCTGCGCGTCTCGGTGCGCGACGAGGGCCGCGGGCTCGACGTCTGCGACCACGGCGAGGAGGCGTACGCCGAGGGCGACGGCGCGATCCTCGTGGGCCTCGAGGCCACGATGCCGCTGCCCCAGGTCGTCGCGACCGCATCGGCGGAAGGAGGCCGGGCGTGAAGCTGATCATCGCGATTGTCCGGCCCGACAGGCTCAACGGCGTGCTCGAGGCGCTCTTCCGCGCCCAGGTGCGCGGCGTCACCATCAGCCGCGTGCAGGGACACGGCGGCGAGACGGAGCACGTGGAGAACTACCGCGGCACCACCGTGAAGATGGCGCTGCACGAGAAGGCGCGGCTCGAGATCGCCGTGTCGGACTCGTTCGTCGAGCCGACGATCGAGGCCATCAGCACGGCCGCGCGCACCGGCGAGGTGGGCGACGGGAAGATCTTCGTGCTGCCGCTCGAGTCGGTGCAGCGAATCCGCACGGGAGAACTCGATACGGAGGCGGTGACGCCGGTCTGACAGATGTCAGTCGAATGACTGGAGGAATGCTGGCTGGAGGAAGAGGATCAGAGGAGTGAAGGCATGACGCAATAAGCGAGGCACATCGGAGGAAGAAGTCGGACGACGGGAGGAGGCGATCGGCGCATGCCGTCGCCTCCTTTCGTGTTCAGGGCTTGAAGCTGAATGGTGGAACGCGAAGTCCCCTGTCTTTCCGCCCAGCGAGTACGGGATATTGAATCCCCTGAGCTGCACCCTGCAGAAGATCGACCTCGTCATCTGGGGCGAGGAGACCGTGGTGGGCCTCGAGTTGAAGGTTCGCCAGGCATCCAGTCTCTGGAAGCCGCACGTGTTCCGCGGTCAGCGGAGCGACACGTATTACGCGGCCTTGAGTCGGCCTGACAAGCCGAGGGGGCAGCACCTGACCTTGCTGGCCCCCCCTGCTCCGCTGACGCGGCGCTCGAGCCATTCGACAGCGTGGACGTCCGCGTGGAGTTTCAGGTGGAAATGGTCGGCGCGAAGGCCTGCGGGGCCGAATGGGACGCCAGGCGCGACTCGTGCATCGCACAACTGCCGCGGCATCGTGCGCGCGGCGTCCGCGCCGACGACCGGATCGTGTACGACGCATTTCGCGTGACATTCACGGAGTCGGACGGCCTGCTCTTCGCCGTCGACGGCACCGGCGTGCCTGCCCGCGACGTGCTGGCGGCGCGTCTCATGGACTATGCGCGGGTGTTCGGCTCATTTCTCGAGCGCGACTGCAAGTCCGTCCCATCCTGATGCCGGTGTCGACGACGTCACCACGTCCTCGCAGCCTGCCCGTGTGGCGACTCTAGCGTCGGTGGCAATCCCCCGCCGGGCGATACCCCGCCGCCTGCGCTTCCTCCGCCGTCTCGAACCGCACCGTGCAGTTCGGGCAATTCGCGTTGCGGCACGTGGACACGTGGTACACGCGGCTGCGCACGTTGCCGTGCAAGAGACCTGATCCCGCGGGGACCAGCTGGCGCGGCCCGGAACGCGGCGCCGGGGCCGCCCGCGGGCTGGCGCCACGCTGCTGCTGCCACAGCCCTCGCCGCGCCGCGCGCGCCTCGGCTTCCAGCGCGTCGAGCCGCGCGTCGTTGCTGTAGCGCCGGTAGTGCCTGGCCAGTCCCTCCCCCACCATCGCCTCGGCGAAGTCGGCGCCGTCGACGGTGACCCTCGCGACGGTACGGCCGTAGCGGTCGGTGTCGACGGGGGTGAGGGTGACGTCCTTGTCGAAAAGGAGCGCCCGCGCCCGGCGCCGGGCGACGTCCGAGAAGGGCTCGCCGCGCTCCGGCGCGTCGATGCCGAACACGCGGATGCGCACGCGGCGGCCGTCAGCGAGCCTGGCGTCGAACGTGTCGCCGTCGATGACCGTGATCACCCGCCCGGTGACCGGCGTGGCCACCGGCTGGGCACAGCTCGTCGCGGCGCCGAGCAGCACGAGCCACGCGACAAGGACGCCGGCGAGTGACGACGACCTGACGCGGTGCACCCGCGCAGGCACGGCCGCGCGCGACGGCGGGGGGCCGCCTGACAGCGCGCGGCGGCCCGGAATTTCCACCTGCCGCTCCATCCTGGCCGACGTCATCAGGCGGCCACCCGGGGGTTCCGCCCCGGCGCGGACGCTTCCGTTCCAGCCCTCGACAGCGTGCCGGCGTCGGCGGAGTCGTGGAAAGGGGTCGACGGCATACGTCCAACACCATATCCCGTCGGGAGGCGTACCGCGCCCTCGTCATCGCGTGGAGCGGCGCCAGCACGAGACGTTATCCCGGCAGCGGCCGTGCTGGCGTTCGGTCATTCCCGGGGCAGCGTTCCTGCTGAATGCACGTCCCTCCAGCGACCTGCACGACCTTCGTCGCGCAGCAGCCCCACGCCCGTCGTGTGTGACGGGCGTGCCCGTGCCTGCATGCCCCGCGGCAACACCGCCGCCGGCATGCTGCCGCGTCCCGCCAGCCTGCCCGTGGGGCCGACATGGACGAGTCCGGTGATGTGCGCGAGGTGCTCGTCGTCATCGCGCCAGATCTCCCTGCCGACACCGCCTCGCACGCGCTGAGTGCCGTCGAGGTCCGCCACACCGCGTCCCCGCGTGTGCACGTCGTCAGCGGACCACCGGACGCGCTCGCCGCGCTGCGCACCATCTCCGGCCTCCATGTCATCACGGCCGACGTCGACGACAGCCGGGTGCCGGCCGACCTCGAGGAAGGCGACGCGCTCTTCGTCGAGGCCTGGCTGAGCCGTCGTGCACCCAAGGTGCGCCGCGGCGACGGGTCGTCCTGGGACGCGCCGGGCTTCGCACCGCCGGATCGGAACGACGACACGACATGACGTCGTGCCGGGGCACCACCAAGGAGGACATCCATGGCCGGAGATCTCGAGATTCATGAACAGGTGATCGTGTTGCCGGCGGGCCTGCCCGCGATGGGCGCCCAGGCTGCCGTCAAGCAGGCGAGCGGCGGCGTCACCCACGAGTACGGGCCGCGGGTGATCATCGCGGCCGTGCCGTCCGCGGCCAGCGCGTCGCTCCAGCAGCTGGCGCCATCCGCCACGATGGCCGACGAGTCGGCCGCGCTGCCGGGTCGCGTGCGCGAGGACCTCGACGATGTGGGCGCGATGGGGCTGGCGGCCTTCCAGATGCGGACGTCGGAGGAATACCGGCAGGCCAAGGCAAACCGGCCACACGCCGAGCAGCCCTGGGATGCCGAAGGATTGCAGCAGCCCTGCCTGCACGACGACGCCGGAGGACCGCACGCCGCGCCGTCGGACGCCGGTGCGCCGCCGCTCAGCGCCAGGCTCACCGGCCGCGTGGCCGTGGGAATCATCATCGTCGAAGGGCCGACCAACGCCCTGCGGTTCTCTGACGCGGAACGCACGAAGGTCGTCGCCGAAGTGCAGAACGGCCTGACGTGGCTGGGCAGCCAGAGCTCGCCGGCGGGCGTGTCGTGGGTGTACGACATCCGCGTGGTGCGGCTCAACGTCCAGCCCGGGCCCGCCAACCAGACCTCCGAGCAGAAGGAGCAGCGCTGGCGCGATCCCGCCATGGCGCAGCTCGGGTTTGGCGCCGGCATGGCCGGCGTGACGGCGTACGTCGAGCAGTTGCGCACGTCGCGCGGCACCGACTGGGCCTACTGCGCCTTCTTCACCAAGTACCCGCTCGGCCACTTCGCGTACGCGTCGCTCGGCGGTCCGCGGCTGGTGATGCACTACGACAACGACGGCTGGGGGCCCGACAACATCGACCGCGTGTTCGCGCACGAGACCGGCCACATCTTCAACGCGCCGGACGAGTACCAGTCCAGCGGGTGTCACTGCGGCGGCCAGTACGGCGTCTTCAACGTGCCGAACACCAACTGCGAGACATGCGCGCCCGGCGGCGGCGTGCCGTGCATCATGAAGGCCAACACGTGGGCGATGTGCGCGTACACGCCCTACCATCTCGGATTCCCGCAGGGACAGCGCTACTCGGGCGTGTTCCTGGCCGGTACGGGCAGCCACGGCCTGTGGGTGAACGCCGACTGGAACCACTTCGTGGCCAAGTGGAACGAGTGGAACAACCAGGGGCTCCGGCTCGAGGACCTCGAGATCAGCCAGCCGGGCGGCCAGCTGCGCTACTCGGGAGTGTTCCGCCAGGGCACGGGCGGATACGGCCTCTGGGCGCTCGCCGACTGGAACAGCTTCGCCGCGAAGTGGAACGAGTGGAGCGGACAGGGCCTGCGTCTCGTGGACCTCGAGGTGACGCTGGTCAACAACCAGCTGCGCTACTCCGGCGTGTTCCGTGCCGGGTCGGGCGGCTACGGGCTGTGGGCCGACGCCGACTGGAACAGCTTCGTGGCCAAGTGGAACGAGTGGAGCGCGCAGGGTCTGCGCCTCGTCGACCTCACGGCCATGCAGGTCAACGGCCAGGTGCGCTACTCCGGCGTGTTCCGCCAGGGGACCGGCGGGTACGGCCTGTGGGCGCTCGCCGACTGGAACAGCTTCGTGGCCAAGTGGAACGAGTGGAACGCCCAGGGCCTGCGGCTGGTTGACCTCGAGATCACGAAGGTCGGCAACGACACGCGCTATTCGGGCGTATTCCGCGCCGGGGCCGGCGGCTACGGTCTCTGGGTGAACGCCGACTGGTCGAGCTTCCTGAACAAGTGGAACGAGTGGAACGCGCAGGGACTCCGGCTGGTCAACTTCGACGTGAGCCTGACGGGCATCGAGGCCGCGGCCAGCCCGATCCGCGAGGCAATGGCCGCTGCCGGGGCCGACGGGGCCGAAGGGTACGGCGTGCTGTCGCTCGCGGCCGACGCCCTCGACGGCCAGGCGACGGGCGCCGGGTTCGGCGCCGTGTCGATGACGGGTGCGCCCACCGAAGCGGCGTCAACGGAGGGAGGCGGCATGGGGGCCGTGTCGCTCGACGGCGAACCCGCGCCGTCCACCGAGGTGACCAGCAACGGCTTCGGCGCGGTCTCGCTCACCGCCGGCGGCGTCGGGACGGAGGCGACAGGGCCGGGGCAGGGCTCGGCGACGATGCCGACGTCCGCGGTGGCTGGCGAGGAGGAAACGGGCGCCGGGTTCGGCGGCCTCGTCCACGGATAGCCGGGTCGCGCCGGCTTCAACGAGGAAGGCAGGCGGGACGGCTCCCGGGCCGTCCTCCTGCCTGTCTACCACTCCGCGTATGGCTGGCCCGACTGCGACGTGCGGTCACTGCCGCTCTTCACGTCGTAGATGCCAATCTCCCCTGTCGGGTTGTTCGGGTCGGGCTCGGCCAGGATGGTCTGCCACGTGTCGGCCGACTGCGTCATCGGGTCCTCGGGGATCGCGCGCAGATAGCCGTCGCTCACCAGATCCTGGAGCGACGCCGGATACCGCTGCTTGTCGGCGTAGTACTGGTCGATGGCGTCGCGCATCCGGAAGAGGTTCTCCTTCAGCACGGCCTCCTGCGCCACCGTGACCGCGTTGCGGTAGCTCGCCATGCCGATGGCGGCGAGCACCACGATGAGCGCCATCACCACCATCAGCTCGAGCAGCGTGAAGCCGCGGCGGGTGGCGAGGCGGGCCCTGGTCAATCGCGTCAGCATCTGGTTACCACTCGGAGTACGGCACGCCGTCGAGGCCCGTGCCCTGGGCCTTCGAGTACACGTCGTAGACGTTCTGTCCGCCCCACGTCGTGGCGTCGGGCCGGTCCTGGTACGACCGCAGGCCCCAGTCGGCCTCGCCCGTCATCGGGTCAACCGGGATGCGCCGCAGGAAGCGCAGCTTCACGTTCGACGCGTCGCCCGCGCGGGTGACGCCGTTCACCAGCGTCTCGAGGTCGGGCGGGTAGCCCATGTCGTCGGGCTCGAGCTCGAAGTTGGCGATCTGCTGGAGGTCGGCCGCGTCCTTGTACCGGTCGATGGCCGTCCGCAGTTCCCGCAGCGCACGGCGCAGCTCGATCTCCTTCTGCCGCTGGATCGAGACCTTCGTCAGCGGCAGCGCCGCCGAGGCCAGGATCAGGACGATCACGGCCACGACGAGCAGCTCGACGAACGTGTAGCCGTGGCGGTTGCGCAGGGTCATCTCACGGTGACGGTGGCCGGCACCAGCTGCAGACCTATGCTCCCTTGGGACGGATCAGTGGCGACGCCGGCCGCCCCTATCGGCGACTGCCCCGCCGCGATGGCCTCGACGACCAGCGCCGCGAGCAGCCCGCTGCCGGTCGCGCCGGTCTGGTCGTTGGTACGCACGATCGCGATGTCCACGCGGCCGGCCGCCGGGTCGATGTGGTGCGTGAAGGTCGGCGCGACGCCGCCCTGCTGGAGGAACGTGCCCTCCTGCACCGACTGGACGCGCAGCACGGCGGGGTCATAGGTGATCGTCAGGCTGATCGTCGACAGCCGCTGCGCGCCGACGATGGAGATCGGCACCGTGTACGGGCCCCCGCCCACCTGGAACGTCGGGCCGGGCGTCGTCACGGTGACGCGCGCCGTCGGTCCAGGCGGCGGCTCGGACGGCTGGGGCGGCGCCGGCGCCGTCTGCGGCACGGGCTCGGCGGGCGGGGTGCCAGGCGGCGCGGGCTGCTGGCCGGCCGGCGGCGTCTGCGGCACGATCGCGGGCGGCTGCGGCGGCAGCACCCCGGGCTGCGAGAGCACGGCGCCGGTCTGAGGCTGCCCCGGCAGGTTGGCAAACGACTGCGTCCCGCCCGGCAGCGGCGCCGCCGCGGCGTCGCCTTCGCCCTGAACGCCGGGCTCCGGCGTCCCGATGAGCGGCGGCGGGCCGGTCAGGCCGATGCTCTGCTGCGAGCCGATGTAGATCGGGTCGAGGTTCTCCTGGGTCACTTCCGACGTCCGCACAACGCGCGGCGTCAGCAGGAAGACGATGTCGGTGTCGGCAATCGTGTCGCTCGACGAGCCGAAGAGCCACCGGAGCACCGGCGTGCGCAGCAGCCCGGGGATGCCCGACAGGTCGCGGCGCACCTCGTCGCGGATGAGGCCGGCGAGCATGTGCGACTCGCCGTCGCGCAGCCGGAGCATTGTCTCCACGCGGCGTGTGCCGAAGGTCGGGAGCGACTGGCCGGCGATGTTGATCGACTGCCCCAGCGTGCTGCTCTCGACCTCGAGGGCGGTGATGATCTCGCCCTCGAGCGTCACCCGCGGCTGGTTCATCACCAGGCGGATACCCACCGTCTTGTAGTTGAAGCTGCTCACCGGGATGGTCGACACGCCGCCGGCGGCGATGCCGCCGAACGTCGTCGACGGCACGGGAATCTCGTCGCCGAGGTCGAGCGTCAGCTGGCCGCCCTCCTGTCCCCGCAGCTGCGGCTTGGCGACAACCCGCGTCGTGTTGTCGGAGGCCAGGAAGTTGGCCACCGCCTGCGGCACGGTCATGTAGAAGTCGGCCGTGCTGATGCCGCGCGTGATCGTGTTGAGGTTGAACGGCTGCGTGGTCACCCCGGTGCCCGCGCCCTGCCCGCCCGTGCCGGTGCCCACCGTCGGCGGCGCCTCGGGCGAGAAGATGCTGCCCACCGAGTACTGCGACAGGTTGATGCCGAGCTCCCGCGCGCGCGATCGGCTGACCTCGAGGATCTCGACGTCCACGACGATCTCGGCGCGCGGCCTGTCGTTGTTGCGGATGATCTGCTCGATGATCGACAGCACCCGCACGGAGGCGCGCACGGTGATGCTGTTCTGCGTCTTGTTCACCACGGCGCGTGGTGCCTGCGCCATGTTGGGGATCTGGAGGATGTTCTGCACCGTCTGCAGCACCTCGCTCGCGTCGGCGTGCGAGAGGTAGAACGTGCGGACGGCGAGCTCCTCGTACTGCGCCCGCTTGGGCGGCGTATCCGGGATGACGAGGATCGTCTTCGGGTTGAGCACCTTGAAGAACGTGCCCGCGGCGGCCATGACCTGCGCGAGCGCGTCCTCGAGCGGCAGCCCCTCGAGATCGACGCTGATGCGGCGGTCCTGGAACTGCGCCTCGAAGACGACGTTGATGCCCGTCATCTTGCCGATCGTGGTGACGATGTCCTTGACGCTCGACTGCTCGAAGCGCACGACGAGGGGGTCGCGCGACGTCGGGTCGAGCAGCGGCGGCGCC
>CAYSHC010000123.1:0-9828 GCA_964430855.1 uncultured Vicinamibacteraceae bacterium | reverse complement strand
CTTGCCGAGCAGGGCGCGGCCAATCGGCGAAGCGGTGGAGATGAGCCCCCGTTCGGCGTCGGCGTCTTCCGGCATCACCAGCTGGTACACCTGCTGCGTCCCGTCCTCCTCGATGAGCGTCACCGTCGAGCCGAGCGCGGCCTTGTCGCGGGGGATCTTGTCCAGGTTCATCATCGCGATGTCGTTGATGCGCTTGCGCAGCATCCCGATTCGCGCCTGTAGATACGTCTGGCGCTCCTTGGCCGCCTGGTACTCGGCGTTCTCACGGAGGTCGCCCAGTTCGCGAGCACGCTGAATCTCCTTCGGCAGCTCGCTCTTGAGCTCCCGCTCCAGCTCACTGATCTCGTCCTCGAACCTCTTGAGCAGGCGCGCTTTCACGACAATCCACAGCCGGCCATCACCAAAAAAAAGAGGCCCCCGTGGGCGCACCGTGCGCGCACGTGGCCAGTCCCGGGCCAGCGACACCGGCATCTTACCACGCAGCCCGGCGGGCCGGCCCCGCCGGCCCCGCCGCTGCTCGACAGGCCCGGCCGCGGCTGTGCGAGGATGGGCAGGCATGCCCGTCGACGCGCCCATCACCAGCCGACGCCACCCGCTGGTGGCCCGCCTGCGGGCGGCCGCCCGCCGCGAAGGCGACGAGGTGCTGCTCGACGGCCCGCACCTGCTGGCCGAGGCGCTGCGCAGCCCGGCCGCCGGCGGCGGACGCTGTACGCTGCACGCGGTCGTGGCGACCCACGGCGCCGTCGCCCGCGCCGAGATCGCCGCGCTCTGCGACGACGCGGCGGCGCGCGGCCTGCCCGTGCACCTCGTGCCGCAGGCGCTGGCCACCGCCATCAGCCCTGCCTCGACGCCGACCGGCGTCGTCGCGCTCGCGTCGGTGCGCATGGCGAGGCTCGACGAGACAATCCGCCCCGCACCGGCGCTGGTCGTGGTGCTGGCCGGCATCCAGGATCCGGGCAACGTCGGCGGCATCGTCAGGACGGCCGAAGCGGCCGGCGCCACGGGCATCGTCCTGCTGCCCGGCACGGCCGACCCGCTCGGCTGGAAGGCCGTGCGGGCGTCGATGGGCAGCGCGCTGCGCCTGCCCCTCCATCGCGCGGCGACGGCCGGCGAGGTCATCGAGGCGCTCGCGCGTCACGGCGTCGCCCTGGTTGCCGCCGACGCCGCCCCCCGCGCGCCGTCGCGCGCGGTCGACTGGACGGCGCCGCTGGCGCTTGCGATTGGCGCCGAGGGAGCCGGCGTGCCGCAGGACGTGCTGGATGCCGCCGAGGCCCGCGTGCGCATCGACCTCGCCCCGGCGGTGGAGTCGCTCAACGCCGCCACGGCGGCCGCCGTCCTGTTGTTCGAGGCGCGGCGCGTCCGCGGCGGCCGCGAGTCGGTCATCGATGGAGACGGCGCGCCAGCCCGTCCTTCCTGAACCGCCATGTCGCTCTTCGATCCGCCAGAGCCGCCGACGCCACCAGCGCCCGACGCGCGCGCCCCCCTTGCCGATCGCATGCGCCCGACGACGCTCGACCAGGTGGTCGGGCAGGAACACCTGCTCGCGCCGGGGCGGCCGCTGCGCGAGGCCATCGACCGGGACGTGCTCCAGTCGATCCTGCTCTGGGGGCCGCCGGGCACCGGCAAGACCACCATCGCGCGGCTCATCGCCAGCGCCACGCAGGCGCGCTATGTGGCCTTCAGTGCCGTGCTGTCGGGCGTGAAGGACGTCAAGGCCGTGATGCAGGAGGCTGCCGAGGCGCGCAGACGCCGCGGGCAGCGCACGGTGGTGTTTGTCGACGAGATCCACCGCTTCAACCGCGCGCAGCAGGACGCCTTCCTCCCCCACGTCGAGGCCGGCGACATCGTGCTCATCGGCGCGACCACGGAGAATCCGTCGTTCGAGGTGAACGCCGCGCTGCTCTCGCGTTCGAAGGTGTTCGTGCTCCAGCCGCTCTCGGTCGAGGCGCTGGTGCAGGTGCTCACGCGCGCGCTGCACGACGAGGACGTGGGCCTCGGCAGGCTCGGCATCGAGGCGGAGCCCGGCGTCCTCGAGGCCATCGCCCGCTACGCCAACGGCGACGCCCGCGGGGCGCTGAACCTGCTCGAACTGGCGGCAAGCGTCGCGGCGCCGGCCGACGGCGGGCACGCGGTGCTGACGCTCGAAGGCCTCGCCTCGCTCGTCGAGCGCCGTTCCCTCCTCTACGACAAGCAGGGCGAGGAGCACTTCAACATCATCTCGGCGCTGCACAAGTCGCTGCGCAACAGCGACCCCGACGCGGCGGTGTACTGGCTCGCCCGCATGCTCGAGGCGGGCGAGGACGTCCTGTACGTCGCGCGCCGGCTGGTCCGCTTCGCCTCGGAGGACGTCGGCAACGCCGATCCCCAGGCGCTGCAGGTGGCCATCGCCGCGCGTGACGCGGCGCACATGCTCGGGATGCCCGAGGCCAACACCGCCCTCGCCCAGGCCGCCGTCTACCTGGCCACGGCGCCGAAGAGCAACGCGGTGTACATGGCCTACAACGCCGCGGCCGACGATGCCCGCCGCGACGTGGCCGAGCCGGTGCCGCTGCACCTGCGCAACGCGCCGACGACGCTGATGAAGTCGCTCTCGTACGGGAAGGGTTACGAATACGCCCACGATACGCCGGAAGGCGTCGCGGCGATGGACTGCCTCCCGCCGTCCCTGCGCGGGCGGCGCTACTATCGCCCGACCGAGCGCGGCTTCGAGCGCGAGATCAAGCGCCGCATCGCATGGTGGGAGTCGGTCCGGACGCGCAAGCGCGAAGGCTGAGCGCGGCGCTCCCTGCCGTACACTGCTCCCGTGGCCCACACCGAGGAACCCTCCACGCCCACGCCGGCGCGCGCGCCGGGCCTGATCGACAGGCTGCTCACCGGCATCGAGGTCGCGGGCAACAAGCTGCCCGACCCGGCGATGCTGTTTGTGTACGCGCTGCTCATCACGTGGGTGCTCTCGGCCGCGCTCTCGACGGTGGCGTTCACCGAGATCGACCCGCGGACGCAGGCACCGCTGCGCGTCGAGAACCTCCTGACGGGCACCGCGCTGGCCAGGTTCCTCGCGACCATGGTGGGCACGTTCACGGCGTTCCCGCCGCTCGGGATCGTGCTCGTCGCACTGCTCGGAGTGGGCGTCGCCGAGCACACGGGCTTCATCAGCGCCGCGCTGAAGGGCATGCTCGGCGTGACGCCGCGCCGCCTGCTGACGCCGATGCTGGTGGTCGTCGCCTGCATCAGCCATACGGCCACCGACGCCGGATACGTCCTGGTCATCCCCCTGGGCGGCGTCATCTTCTACACGGCGGGCCGGCATCCGCTCGCCGGCATCGCCGCGGCCTTTGCGGGCGTGTCCGGCGGGTTTGCCGCCAACTTCATCCCGTCGGGCATCGACCCGCTGCTCCAGGGGTTCACGCAGGCGGGCGCGCACATCATCGACCCGGACCGGCTGGTCAACCCGCTGTGCAACTGGGCGTTCACCAGCGCGTCGGTGGTGCTCGTCACGGGCCTGGCCTGGTACCTCACCGACCGGGTGGTGGAGCCGCGCCTCGCGTCCGCGGTGGAGGTCGACGGCGACACGGCGGAGATGCCGACGCTGGCGCCGCTCACCGACGTCGAGCGCCGCGGCCTGCGCATCGGGCTGCTGTGCATGGCGGGCGGCCTGCTGGCGCTGGCGGCCTGGGCCTGGCCCGCCACCTCGCCCCTGCGGTCCGAGGCCGGCGAGATCACGGCCTTCAGTGCCCCGCTGATGCAGTCGATTGTCCCCCTCATCTTCTTTCTCTTCCTGCTGCCGGGCGTCGCGTACGGCTACGTGGCCGGCACGGTGTCGAGCCACCGGGACGTCATCAGGGGGATGAGCACCGCCATGAGCACGATGGGCTACTACATCGTCATGGCGTTCTTCGCGGCGCAGTTCACCGCGGCCTTCGGCCAGTCGAACCTTGGCGCGCTCGTGGCGCTCAAGGGCGCGGCGCTGCTCCAGGCACTCCAGATGCCCGGACAGGTGACCATCGTGGGCATCATCCTGCTCACGGCGTCGGTGAACCTGCTCATCGGGTCGGCGTCGGCGAAGTGGGCGCTCCTCGCGCCGATCTTCGTGCCCATGCTCATGCAGGTGGGCCTGTCACCGGAGCTGACGCAGGCGGCCTACCGTGTCGGCGACTCGACGACGAACATCATCACGCCGCTCATGCCGTACTTCCCGCTCGTCGTCGTCTTCGCGCAGCGCTACCACCGCGGGACGGGCATCGGCACGATCGCGTCGATGATGCTGCCCTACTCGGTCACGTTCCTCGTGGTGTGGACGCTCTTCCTGCTGGTGTACTGGGGTTTCGGCATCCCGCTCGGCCTTCAGGCGCCGTACACGTATCCCTAGGTCCGCGGCAGGCCTTCCGCGGCAGGCCGTCCGCGGTAAGCGGTTCACGGCAAGCCGTGGGCGGTGAGCGGCAAGCTGTCCGCGGTCCGCGGCACGGCTGAGCTCTGTAAACTTCCACGCCCGCTTACGCGTCACAACGGTATGGACACGACGCTCGGACCGGCATCCACCGGCACGCCTTCCGCTCCTCGTCCCGTCCCGCGCCGGCGCGCGGCTGGCGCGGTGCGCGCCGCCATGGCGGCGCTGGCGCTCCTTGTCGCCCTCCCTTCGGGCACGGCACTGGCGCAGCAGGCGATCGCCCCGAACGACCGGCTCAGCTGGAGCATCTACCGCGAGCTGATTACGCTGCCCTTCTACGGCGTCTTCGACCACCTGTCGTTCGAGGTCGAGAAGGGCGGCACGGTCATCCTGCGCGGCGCGGTCAGGCGCCCGAGCCTCAAGGAGGACGCCGAGGCCCGCGTGCGCGAGATCGAGGGCGTGGAGGAGGTGCGCAACGAGATCGAGGTGCTGCCGGTCTCCCCGCAGGACGACAGCATCCGTCTGGCGGTGTACCGCGCCATCTACCGGCACGACGGGCTCGAGCGGTACGGCCTGAGCGCGGTGCCCTCCATCCACATCATCGTCGACCGCGGGCACGTCCGGCTCGAGGGCATCGTGAGCAGCAGGATGGACCGCCAGCTCGCCGAGGCGCAGGCGCGCAGCGTGCCCGGGATCTTTTCGATCACCAACAACCTCCAGGTCGAACGCTGACGCGCGTCAGATGCGCTGGAAGTTCTTCTCGATCTCGCGCCGGGTGAGGCGCAGCACGACCGGCCGGCCGTGCGGGCAGACCGTGGAGTATGCCGTGCGGTGCAGCTCGTCGAGGATGTAGCGCATCTTGTCCAGCGTCAGCGGGTCGTTGGCCTTGACCGCGGCGTGACAGGCCATCGTGGCCGCCAGCTGCTTGAGCACGTCGTGCACGCGGCTTCCCCGGTCGAAGCCCTCGAGGTCCTGCGACAGCGCGCGCAGCGACGGCTCCACGTCGGACAGCGGCAGCAGCGCAGGCATCGCCGTGACGCGGATGCTGTCGCCGCCGAACTCCTCCACCTCGAAGCCCAGCCGCGCGAGGTCGTCACGGTGCGCCGCGAGCGCGGCCCGTTGCGACGGATCCAGGTCGAGCAGCAGCGGCGTCAGCAGCCGCTGGCTGTCGAGCGCCGACGAGGTGAGCCGCTCGTAGATCTGCTCGTACAGCACGCGCTCGTGCGCGACGTGCTGGTCGATGATGGCGATGCCGTCCGGGTCGACGGCGATGATGTAGGTGTTGCGGAACTGCCCCAGCGGCATCATCGGCCGCAGGCCGGTGTCGGGCGTCGGGGCGCCGGCCGGCACGGCAGCGCCTCCCGCCAGCGACGCGGCCTGCGCCTCGGCGGCGGCGGAGGAGGCCGCGGCCAGGGCCACCTCGCCCGCGCCTTCCCTGCCCGCGTATATCGGTCCCGGCGGCGGCACGACGCTGCCGCCCTGCTGCACGATGCGGTCGTGGATGGCGAAGACGCCGGGCAGCGAGACGGCGCGCGGCTCGACGACGGCCGAATCCTGCGGCTGGAGCCGCAGCTCCGGCGGTGCCGTCGCGCCGAGCGCGTCGGCCAGTGCGCGGCGGATGACCTCGTGGACCAGCGACTGCTCGAGGAACCGCACTTCGGCCTTCGTCGGGTGCACGTTTACATCCACACGATCGTGCGGCATGCGGATGAACAGGTGCACCTCGGGGCTGCGCTCCCGCACGGTCGCCACCGCGTAGGCCGCCTGGATGGCGTGCGCGATCGTCTTGTCGCGCACGATCCGGCCGTTGACGTAGACGTGCTGCGGCCCCCGGAGCGGACCGTTCTCGGCCAGCGGCGCGATGTAGCCCTCGACGCGCAGGCCGCCGCCCTCGCGGCTGACCGGGATCAGGTCGCGGCGGTCGCCGTAGATCTGGTAGAACCGCTCGGCCTGGTCGGCCGCGGGCGCGCACGACAACAGCCGGCGCCCGGCGCTCGTCAGTGTGAAGCCCACGCCCGGCGCGCCGAGCGCCAGCTGCGTGAGCAGCCGTGACACCTGCGCCGCTTCCGCGCTGTCCGACTTCAGGAACTTGCGCCGGGCGGGAAGGTTCACAAACAGGTCGCGTACGTCGATGTGCGTGCCCTCGGGCATGCCCACCTCGCCCTCGTGCACGAGACGGCCGGCCTCGACGACGACCTCCGTCCCGACCAGGGCGCCGTGCGGCCGCGTCCGCAGCCGGAAGCGCGAGACCGACGCGATGCTCGGCAGCGCCTCGCCGCGGAACCCGAGCGTGCGGATGGCATCGAGGTCGTCGGCGTGGCGGATCTTGCTGGTCGCGTGCCGCTCGATCGCGAGGCGCGCGTCCTCGGGACTCATGCCGATCCCGTCGTCCTCGACGCGGATGAGCGACTTGCCGCCGTGCTCGATGGTCACCTGCACGCGCGTCGCCCCCGCATCGAGCGCGTTCTCGACGAGCTCCTTGACGACCGACGCCGGCCGCTCGACCACCTCGCCGGCCGCGATCTGGTTGGCCAGCTCCGGCGGCAGGACCGCGATGCGCCCCATCAGAGCCACCTCCGGCGCCGGAAGTACCACAGCATGCCGAGGGCGGTGACGACCATGAGCGCGACGATCAGCCAGAAGTGGTAAGGCTCCGGCAGCGGCAGCAACGGCAGGCGGACGTTCATGCCGTACAGTCCCGTCAGGACGGTCAGCGGGCCGAAGATGGTCGCGAAGATCGTGAGCACCTTCATGATCTCGTTCATCCGGTTCGAGACGAACGACAGATGCGCGTCGAGCACCGTCGTCACGCGATCGTGCATGACCGACGCCTCGTCGGCGATGCGCGCGAGGTGGTCGTACACGTCGCGAAACCGGTACGCCAGCGCTTCGGTCACCACCGGGTACTCGCGCCGCGCCAGCCGCGCGACCACGTCGCGCTGCGGCGTGATCACGCGCCGCAGGCGACCCACGTCGCGTTTCAACGACAGGATGTCGCGGACGATGCGCTGATCGGTCACCTCGAAGACCTCGTCCTCGAGGCGTTCGAGCCGATCCTCGAGGGCCTCCACCTCGGGGGTGTAGTTGTCGACCATCGCGTCCACGATCCTGTGCATCAGGCCGACGGGCCCGTCGGCCAGGACGTGCGCGTTGCGGAGGCACACCTCCTGGAGACGGGCCACCGAGCGCGAGCGTCCGGCGTGCACGGTCACGAGGTATCCCGGTCCGATGAAGAAGTCGATGTCGTGGGTGGAGAACCGGCCGTCCGCGGCCGCGCCCGCGTCGATGCCGTGCAGGATGACGTGGAGATAGGCGCCGTAGTCGTCGATCTTCGGATAGTGGGTCTCTTCGAACGCGTCCTCGATGGCCAGCTCGTGGAAGCGGAAGACGTCGCGCAGCAGCCTGCCCTCGTCCGGCGTCGGCGCGGCCAGGTCGGCCCACAGCGTCACGCCGGAGTCGCGCGCGAGCCAGGCCGGATCGATCGCCTCGACGACCGACGTCGTGCCGCCCGGCGGCTGCATGCGGATGGTCAGCATCCGTTCAATGATGCCACGCGCCCCCGGGCGGAGCCTTGGCAGCGCCGTGCGGCGCGCCGCGCGTTGCGACCATAATGCCGGTCATGCATCGCTACGACTTCGCTGGACGCACGGCCGTCGTCACGGGTGCGGCGCAGGGCATCGGACGCGCCATCGCGGAACGGCTGCTGCGCTCGGGCGCGTCGGTGTGGGTGTGGGACCACGACGGCGCCGCGGCGGACGAGGCCTGCGCGGCCCTGTCGTCCCTCGGGCCGGCCACGGCGCTGCGCGTGGACGTGCGCGACCCGGAGGGCGTCGCCCGCGCGGCACGCGAGACGCTCGACGCCGCCGGCCAGATAGACGTGCTCGTGGCCAATGCCGGCATCGCGGGGCCGAACCACCCGACATGGGAATACCCGCTCGACGCCTGGCGCGAGATCCTCGACGTCAACCTGACGGGCACGTTCCTCTGCTGCCGCGCGCTCGTGCCGGCGATGATCTCCCGTGGCTACGGGCGGATCGTGGCCATCGCGTCGGTGGCGGGCAAGGAGGGCAACCCCAACGCGTCGGCCTACAGCGCATCGAAGGCTGGCGTCATCGCGCTCACCAAGTCGCTCGGCAAGGAGCTCGCCGCACACGACATCGCCGTCAACTGCGTCACGCCTGCGGCAGCCGACACGCGCATCCTCGAGCAGATGACGCCGGAGCACGTGGCCTACATGCGGAGCCGCATCCCGCGCGGGCGCTTCGTCGATGTCGACGAGATCGCCTCGCTCGTCTGCTGGCTGGCGTCGGCCGAGAACTCGTTCGCGACGGGGGGCGTGTTCGACATCTCGGGCGGACGGTCGACGTACTAGCCGCAGACCGCGTACCGCTTGCCGCGGTTGCGGCGCACCTCGTGCGCCGTGGCCCAGGCGCGCACCCGCTTGCTGGAGACGGGCGGACCGTCAGCGCGGGCGGCGTGCGCGCAGGCGCGCGGCCGACGCGGTTGCCGTGAGGATGGGCGAGAGACTGGCGCCGCGGAAGCTGCGGGGCGCAAGGAGGGTGGAGCGGCAAGGAACGGCTCGGAGAGCCAGTAGGGACGGCTCGGAGAGCCGTCCCTACCTAGCGACAGGCTACTTCGCGAGCGCGGCCTGCGCCGCCGCGAGCCGGGCCACCGGCACGCGGAACGGCGAGCAGCTCACGTAGTCGAGGCCGAGCGCGTGGCAGAACTTCACCGACTCGGGCTCGCCGCCATGCTCGCCGCAGATGCCCAGCTTGATGTTCGGCCGGGTGCGGCGGCCGCGCTCGACGGCCATCCGCATCAGCTCGCCCACGCCCGTCTGGTCGATCGTCGCAAACGGGTTCCGTTTGGCGATCTCGGCTTCCTCGTACGCCGGCAGGAACGTGCCGGAGTCGTCACGCGACATGCCGAGCGTCGTCTGCGTGAGGTCGTTGGTGCCGAAGCTGAAGAACTCCGCGGTCTCGGCGATCTCGTCGGCCGTGATCGCGCCGCGCGGCACCTCGATCATCGTGCCCACGCTGTAGGTGAGCTTCGTCTTGCGCTCGGCCTCCACCTGGCGCGCCACTTCGTGCACGATGGCCACCTGCAGGTCGAGCTCCTTCTTGAAGCCCACGAGCGGGATCATGATCTCGGGGTTCGCCTTGAGCCCCTTCTTGTTGGCGTCGGCCGCCGCCTCGAACACCGCCCGCGCCTGCATCGCGGTGATCTCGGGGTAGCGGATGCCGAGGCGGCACCCGCGGAAGCCGAGCATCGGGTTGAACTCGTGCAGCTCCTCGACGCGCTGCTGCACCTTCTCGACCGGGATGCCCAGCTTGGCGGCCAGATCCTTCTGCTGCTCCCTGGTGTGCGGCAGGAACTCGTGCAGCGGCGGATCGAGGAAGCGGATGGTCGCCGGGTAGCCCTTGAGCGCCTTGAAGATGCCG
>CAYSHC010000122.1:0-9959 GCA_964430855.1 uncultured Vicinamibacteraceae bacterium | reverse complement strand
ATGAAGTTGCGCCGCTGCTGGACGCGCGCGGCGCGGATGGTCGGGTCGTCGGTCGGCCCTTCCACCCCGAAGTTCATGCTGTGGTTGTTCGACTCGCCGTCGCGGTTCTGCTCGCCGTTGGCCTCGTTGTGCTTCTGGTTGTACGAGACCAGGTCGGCCAGCGTGAAGCCGTCGTGGCAGGTCACGAAGTTGATGCTCGCGCTCGGGCGGCGGCCCGTGTGCTCGTAGAGGTCGCTGCTGCCGGCGAGCCGCGTCGCAAACTCCGACACCTGCCCGCCGTCGCCGCGCCAGAACCGCCGGACGGTGTCGCGGTAGCGCCCGTTCCACTCGGTCCAGCCCACGGGGAAGTTGCCGACCTGGTAGCCGCCCTCGCCGAGGTCCCACGGCTCGGCGATGAGCTTCACCTGCGACAGGATGGGGTCCTGGTGGATGATGTCGAAGAACGAGCCCAGCTTGTCCACCGCGTGCAGCTCGCGCGCGAGGGCGCTCGCCAGGTCGAAGCGGAAGCCGTCGACGTGCATGTCGAGCACCCAGTACCGCAGGCTGTCCATGATGAGCTGCAGCACGCGCGGGCTGCGCATGTTCAGCGTGTTGCCCGTGCCGGTGAAGTCCTCGTAGTAGCGCGCGTCCCACGGCGAGAGCCTGTAGTACGACACGTTGTCGATGCCGCGGAGCGAGAGCGTCGGGCCGAGGTGGCTCCCCTCCGCCGTGTGGTTGTAGACGACGTCGAGGATGACCTCGAGGCCCGCGGCGTGCAGGCGGCGCACCATCGACTTGAACTCGCGCACCGACTCCTGCGGCGACCGGCTCGACGAGTACCGCAGGTCGGGCGCGAAGTAGCCGAGCGTGTTGTAGCCCCAGTAGTTCGAGAGGCCCTGCTTCACCAGGTGCCAGTCGTCGATGTGGTGGTGCACCGGCAGCAGCTCGACGGCGGTCACCCCCAGATCGAGCAGGTGCTCGATGACGGCCTCGGACGCGAGGCCCAGGTACGTGCCGCGGTGCTCCTCGGCGACGCCGGGGTGGTTCTTCGTGAAGCCCCGCACGTGCAGCTCGTAGATGACCGTCTCGTGCCACGGGCGGCGCAGCGGCCTGTCGTCGGCCCACGTGAAGGCGGGGTCGACGACGGCCGAGAGGGCGGCGTAGGCGGCGTTGTCGCGGTCGTCGCGTGCGTCGGGCGCGCCGATCGGGAAGCCGAACATGCTCTCGTGCCAGCGGACGTTGCGGCCGACGGCCTTGGCGTAGGGGTCGAAGAGCAGCTTGGCCGGGTTGAACCGGTGGCCCTTGCGCGGGTCGTACTCCCCGTGCACGCGGTAGCCGTAGAGCTGTCCGGGGCGGACGTCCGGCAGGTAGCCGTGCCACACCTGCTCGGTCCGCTCGCGCAGCGGGATCCTGTGGGTTTCACGCCCGGCGTAGGGCGAGTCGAACAGGCACAGCTCGACGGCCGTCGCGTGCTCGGAGAACAGCGCGAAGTTGACGCCGATGCCGTCCCACGTGGCGCCGAGCGGGTAGGGTGAACCTGGCAGGACCTTCATATGCCAATCGCGCAGTATGTCATGTGGCGCCCGCCCCCGCCCGTACAATGCGGACGGCCATGCGGGTCTCCGACTTCGACTTCGACCTCCCCGACGACAGAATCGCCCAGGAGCCCCCGGCCGAGCGCGGCTCGTCGCGGCTGATGCGGCTCGACCGCCGCACCGGCGCCACCGAGACCGGCGTTATGCGGGACCTCGCCGCCTGGCTGCGGCCCGACGACGTGCTGGTGGTGAACGACACGCGGGTGTTCCCCGCGCGCCTCCTGGGGCACCGGCGGCCGGGCGGCGGCCGCATCGAGTGCCTGCTCACCCGCGTCGTCGACGCGGAAGCCGGCGTGTGGGAGGCGCTCGTGCATCCGGGCCAGCGGGTGAAGCCGGGGACGACGTTCGTCTGCGAGGGCGAGGCGGGGGACGAGGTGACGATCGAGGGCGAGGTCGTCGGCCGTGGCGACTGGGGCCGGCGGACCGTGCGGCTCGTGGCCCACGGCGCCGCGCTCGACGAGGCCATCGAGCGCATCGGGCACATGCCGCTGCCGCCCTACATCCGGCGCGCCGACAGGCCATCCGACCGCGAGCGTTACCAGACGGTCTTCAGCCGGACCCGGGGCTCGGTGGCGGCGCCGACGGCCGGCCTGCACTTCACGCCGGCGCTGCTCGAGGCGATCGCCGCACGCGGCGTCACGCGCGTCACGGTGACGCACCACGTCGGCTACGGCACGTTCAAGCCCGTGCGCGTCGACGAGGTGGAGCAGCACGTCGTCGATCCCGAGACCTACAGCATCGACGAGCAGGCGGCGTCGGCGCTCACGCAGGCGCTGGCCGACGGCCGTCGGATCGTCGCCGTGGGCACCACCACGACGCGCGCGCTCGAGAGCGCCGTCCGTGCCGGCGAGGGCACCATCCGCGCGGGGCGCGCCACCACGGACCTGTACCTGTATCCGGGCGTGGAGTTCCGGGCCGTCGGGGCGCTCGTCACCAACTTCCACGTGCCGCGGTCGTCGCTGCTGATCCTCGTGTGCGCCTTCGCGGGGCGGGAGCACGTGCTGGCCGCCTACAGGCGCGCCATCGCCGAGGGGTTCCGCTTCTACAGCTACGGCGACGCGATGTTCATCGAGTAGGGGACGCGCCGGTTTCCGGAGCCGGCAGCCGCGAGCCCATTGTCTCGGGCCGACGGTCGAGCTATGCTCTGCGCGAATCACAGAGCACGTGGCGGACGGCGGCGGGCGGGGGGCGCGTCGTGTGTGCCGCCGGCATCCATCTTCATGCCTACAAGCCGACGGGAGTTCGTCGCGACGGCCACTGGCGCCATCGGCGCCCTGGCCTTTCCTGCCATAGTCCCGGCGTCCGTCCGGGGCGCGTTCGCGCCATCGAACCGCATCGAGGTGGCGCTGCTCGGCACCGGCCGCCAGGCGATGAAGCCGAACCTGCCACAGTTCCTCGAGATGCCCGACGTGCAGGTGGTGGCCGTCTGCGACGTCGACCACTGGCGCCTCGAGCAGGCCCGCCTCGCGGTGGACAAGGGCTACGCCGACGCGACGCGATCGGGCACCTACAAGGGCTGCCGCGCGTTCCGTGACTTCCGCGAGGTGCTCGCGCTGCCCTCGGTGGACGCCGTCATGATCTCGACACCCGACCACTGGCACGTGCCGATGGGCATCCTGGCGGCGCGCGCGGGCAAGCACATCTCGGTGGAGAAGCCGCTCTCGACGACGATCGCCAGCGGGCGGGCGCTGTGCCGCGCGGTTGCCGAGCACAAGGTCGTCAGCCGTACCGACAGCGAGTTCCGCAGCCTCCAGCCGTTCTGGCGGGCCGCCGAGATCGTGCGCAACGGGGGGATCGGCGAGCTGAAGCACATCAGGACGGGCGCGCCGCCCGAAACGCCGTCCATCCCCCCGCAGCCCGACATGCCGGTGCCCGACTGGCTCGACTACGACATGTGGCTCGGGCCGGCGCCGTGGGCGCCGTACACGGAGCGGCGCGTCCACCCGCCGAAGAACCTCACCGCGCGGCCCCACTGGATGCGCATCAGCGACTACACCAACGGGATGATCTCCAACTGGGGGACGCACCTGAACGACATCGCGCAGTGGGTGAACGGCACCGAGCGCACCGGGCCCATCCGGGTGGAGGGGACGGGCGCGTTCTCGAAGGGCCTCTGGAACACCATCACGGCCTTCGACGTGCACTACACCTACGCCAACGGCGTGACGCTGCAGCACTCCATCGATCGGCCGTTCATCCGGTTCGAGGGCACCGAGGGCTGGGTCGAGACGCGGTATCCGTCGGGCATGAGCGCCAGCGATCCCGGGATTCTCGAGCGGCCCGTGCCGCGCGGCGGGATCAGCTACGCCGACACGCTGTCGGACAAGGCCGACTTCATCGCGGCGATCAAGAACGGCACCGAGACGCTCGAGCCGGTCGAGGTGGGGCACCGCACCGCGTCGCTGTGCCAGATGGGCCTCATCGCCGTGAAACTGGGCTACCCTCTCACCTGGGATCCCGACGCCGAGAAGTTCACCGACAACGCCGCGAACGCGATGCTGTCGGTACCGGCCCGTCCACCATGGGAGGTGTGACCGTGTCCGTGCAGGTGAACCCGCGTACCATCCTTCGGCCGCAGGACGTCGAGACGTACCACCGCGATGGCTACGTGCTCTGCCGCGGCGTGCTCAACGCCGACGAAGTCGGACTGCTCGCGCGCACCGCGCAGGACGACACGGCCATTGCGGAGCACTCCTACGAGCTGCGCGACGCCTCCGGCCACCTCACGCGGCTCGCGCTCTGGTACACGCCCGGCGACGACGTGTTCGGGCTGCTCTCGCGGAGCAACAGGCTCGTGGACGCCGTCGAGGCGCTGCTCGGCGGGCCGGCGGGGCACTACCACTCGAAGGTCATGTACAAGGCGCCGCACACGGGCGGCGCGTGGGAGTGGCACCAGGACTACGCGTACTGGTACCGCAACGGGTTCCTGTTTCCCGACATGCTCAGCGTCATGGTCGCGCTCACGCCGTCGGTACGTGCCAACGGGTGCCTCCAGGTCATCCCCGGCTCGCACCGCATGGGGCGGATCAACCACGGCAACGTCGGCGAGCAGGTGGGCGCCGACCAGGCACGCGTGGATGCCATGATGGCGCTGCGGCCCGTCGTCCATTGCGAGATGCAGCCCGGCGACGCGCTCTTCTTCCATTGCAACCTGCTGCACGCATCGGGGCAGAACACGTCGGACCATCCGCGGTGGTCGATCATCTCGGCGTACAACCTGCTGGCGAATCGACCGATCACGGACGAACCTGCCGCGTCGTGCATCACCCCGATCACGCGCGTGCCCGACGAAGCCCTGCTCGAGGCCGGCGCGCGCGGCCTCTCGCCAGATGCCGACTTCCTCGACAAGTCGCGCCGGAAGTACCAGGAGCTGCAGGACAAGTAGTCTCACACTCTCTTCATGAGCCACTGACGATGACGATGCGTGGAGCGATGATCTTCGCGGCCGGGATGGCCGCGGGTGCGGGGCTGATGGCGGCGGCGATGGGCGGCGCGCCTGCCGTGTCTGCGGCACGTGTGGCCGCGGTGCTGCCGGCTGCGCAGGCGAACGTGAAGTACGACAGCCGCGTCGTGCTCGAGAACGACATGGTGCGGGTGAAGGACGTCACGTTCCCCGTGGGCGTGGCCGACACGGGCATGCACACGCACGACCTCGCGCACGTCGGCGTCATCCTCACGCCGGGCGCGCTCACGTTCACCGATCCGTCGGGTGCGAAGGAGACGGTGCAGTTCGAGGCGGGCGCCGTCGGGTTCCGCGAGGCCAACGCGACGCACATGGTGGCGAACCCGGGGAAGACGCCGATGCGCGTGATCGAAGTGGAGATCAAGAAATAGCCCGCCGCTCCACGATCTGCTTCCGATGTCGCTGGCCATCCGCGCCGTCCTCGCGCTCTGCCTGACGCTCTCTGCCGGCGCCGCGGTGTTTTCGCATCGCGCCGGCGCGCAGCCGGACGCGGATCGTCCCAACGTCATCGTCATCCTGGCGGACGACCTCGGGTACGGCGACCTCTCCAGCTACGGGCATCCCACCGTACGCACGCCGCACCTCGACGCCATGGCGCGCGAGGGCTTCCGTGCGACGTCGGCGTATGCGCCGTCGCCCTCGTGCTCGCCCACGCGTGCGTCGCTGATGACGGGCAAGTACGCGCATCGCGTCGGCATCCTCTCGCCGTTGTCGCCGCGCAGCGAGCTCGGGCTGCGGGCCGACGCGCACGTCACGCTGCCGCAGGTGCTGCGGTCGCGCGGGTACCGGACGATGCTCGTGGGCAAGTGGCATCTCGGCGACCAGCCCGGGACGCGTCCGCTCGACCATGCCTTCGATCGCTTCGTCGGCATGCTCTACAGCCACGACTACAAGGACCCGTTCGTCCAGACGCCGGAGGTGCTCTCGCTGTGGGAGGGGGAGCGGCGCGTGGCGGACGATCCCGACGCGTCGACGCTCACCGCGCGGTACACGCAGGAGGCGCTCGCGTTCATCGAGGCGTCGGCCGAAGCGAAGCAGCCGTTCTTCCTGTACTTTGCGCACGCGATGCCGCACGTGCCGCTGGCCGCGTCGGAGCGCTTTCGCGGCGCGTCGGGCGCGGGGCTGTACGGCGACGTCCTGGCCGAGATCGACGACTCGGTCGGCCAGCTGCGGCGCGCGCTTGCCGAGCGCGGGCTCGAGCGCAACACGCTGGTCATCTTCACCAGCGACAACGGCCCGTGGAATGCGATGCCGCCGCGCATGTTCGGCCGCGACATCGTGAAGCCCTGGGACCACGGTTCGACAGGCCCGTTTCGCGGCGGCAAGGGCGGGACGTACGAGGGCGGGCACCGTGTGCCGTTCATCGCGGCGTGGCCGGGGCGCATCCAGGCGGGGAGGGTCTCGGCGGTGCCGATCAGCATCGTCGACCTGCTGCCGACTGTTGCGGCGCTCGCTGGCGCGTCGAGCGAGGTGCCCGCGGACGTGGACGGTGCGGACATCTGGTCTGTCGTCTCGGGCGGTGCGGAGGCGATGGCGGAGCGGCCGCTGCTGTACGACCAGAACGGGCGCATCGAAGCGGTGCGGCTGGGGGCGTGGAAGCTGCGGGTCACGCGGCGGCCCGCGGAGCAGGTGGAGTTGTTTCACCTGGAGCGGGACCCGGAGGAGCGGCACGAGGTGGCGGCGCAGAACGCCGAGGTCGTGGAGCGGCTGCGGAGGTTCATCAGCGAAGCGAACCGGTAGCTGGGGTCAGGTCTCGATTCGGACGGCGGCGGGGTCAGGTCTCGGGACCGAGATGTGGCAGGAATCGCATATGGTCGTGCGTGCCGCCCACGGCCCGCCGCTCCCCGCTCCCGTCTACCGCTTTCCATCTACCGCTCCCCGCTCACCGCGGACCGCTTCCCGCGAGCTGCTACCCGCCAACCTCGACCGCGACAACTGCCCGTCCGCGGCGCCGCGTCGGGACGGCCGGGAGACTCCGGGCTGGAGGAACGGTGCCGCCCGAGCGCGGACGCGGTGGCACGCGCGCCTGGAGGGGGCGTGGTTGTACCCTGGCGGTCGCGCCGAAGCGGTGCGGCATTTCCCGTCGCCCTCGGCGCTCGCGGGGCAGCATGGCGCCGCGCGGAGGGGCAGGACGGGGGCCGCCGCGAGCGACAGAGACCGCCGTGGTCGTGGTAGACTTGGGAGTTCGCGCGACGCGGCGCGCGCCTTCCTGCGCCGCGCGCGTGCGGGTGCCGGTGTAGCTCAGCCGGTTAGAGCATGCGTCTCATAAGCGCAGGGTCGGCGGTTCGAGTCCGCCCACCGGCACCAAGTTCCTCAGTCCTGCGGACCCTCTGAGCGTCCGAACAGGGCGACCAATCCCGGCCAGCACGCGGACGACCCCTGCGCAGCCTGCCGATCGCGTCCAGCTGATGAAGTAGCGCGCGACGGACGCGCTGACACACGCGATCCTCGACCTTACTGTCCGTCCGTCGAGCGTGCCACGACGCGGCCCTGGTGGTCGCCGGGGACCGGCAACGCCGTAGAATCGCCGGACGTGCTGCGCTTCTCCTTCCTCCTCGTCCGCCCCTACTGGCGGTGGGTGCTGGTCGTCGCGGTGGCGATGGTCGTCGAGACGATCATGAGCCTCGCCCAGCCGTGGCCGCTCAAGATCGTGCTCGACTCGGTCTTCGGGACGGAACCGGCGCCCGCGTTCATCCGGCGGTTCGCCGGCGACGACGCGGGCCCTCTGACGCTGCTGAACATCGCGGTTGCCGGCACCGTGGTCATCGCGGTGCTGCAGGCGGCCAACGCCTATCTCAACGCCTTCTACACCGTGAGCATCGGCCAGTGGGTGGCGCACGACCTCCGGCAGAGCGTGTACGCGCACCTGCAGCGGCTGTCGATGTCGTACTACGACCGCCAGCAGACCGGCCCGCTGATCAGCACGATCACCGACGACATCAACTCGGTCCAGGACTTCGTCTCGACCTCGCTCCTCGACATCGTCATCGACAGCCTGACCATCGTCGGGATGATCGCGGTGATGATGTCGCTGAACTGGCGCTTCACGCTCGTCGCGCTGGCGGTGATGCCGCTGGTGCTGGTGTTCGTCTTCCGGCTGCGCTCGGTGATCAGGTCGGCGACGCACGACGTGCGGCGGCGCCAGAGCGAGCTGGTGAGCATCGTGCAGGAGGGGCTTGGCGCGATCCGCGTGGTGAAGGCGTTCGGGCAGTGGTCGTTCGAGCGCGAGCGCCTCGCCGCCAAGAGCCGCGAGAGCGTCGAAGCGGCGCTCTACGCCCGCCGCGTGCGGTCGCTGCTCGGCCCGGTCGTCACCTCGTTCGTGGCATTGGGGACGGCGGCGGTGCTGTGGTTCGGCGCACGGGACGTGTTGAGCGGCGCGATGACCGCCGGCGCGCTCGTGGTCTTCCTGAACTACCTCGGGCGACTGTTCCGCCCGATCCAGTCGCTGGCGCGCGCCAGCACCAACATCGCGCAGGCGGCCGTGGGGCTCGAGCGCGTGCGCGCGGTGCTCGAGACCGACGAGAAGCTCCCCCGCTCGCCGTCCGCCAGGCCGCTCACGGTCACGGCGGGGCGCGTGGAGTTCCACCACGTCAGCTTCGCGTATACGCCGGGGCGCCTCGTGCTGGAAGGCATCAGCTTCGTGGCCGAGCCCGGACAGGTGATCGGCCTCGTCGGGCCGAGCGGCAGCGGCAAGTCCACGCTGGTGAGCCTGATTCCGCGCTTCTACGATCCGGTCGACGGCTACGTTTCAATCGACGGGCAGGACATCCGCGACGTCACGATTCGATCGCTGCGCGGCGAGATCGCGTTCGTGCTGCAGGAGACGCAGCTGTTCCACGCACCCGTCTGGCAGAACATCGCCTATGGCAGGCCGGACGCGACGCGCGACGAGATCGTCGAGGCCGCGCGCCTGGCGCAGGCGCACACCTTCATCGAGGGGCTGCCCGACGGCTACGACACGATGCTGGGGCAGGGCGGCCTGATGCTGTCCGGCGGCCAGCGGCAGCGGATCGGCATCGCGCGGGCCTTCGTCCGCAATTCGCGGATCCTGATCATGGACGAGCCCAGCTCGGGTCTCGACTCTGAGTCGGAGGAGCTCGTCTTCGAGGGGCTGCGCACGCTGAAGCAGGGGCGGACGACGTTTGTCATCGCCCACCGGCTCTCGACCATCCGCCGGGCCGACTGCATCCTCGTCCTCGATCGCGGCCGCATCGTCGAGCGCGGGCGGCACGAGGAGCTCGTGGCCGCCGGAGGACTCTACGCGCGCATGCAGCAGCTGCAGAGCGCCGAAGAGCGGCATGCCGAGGCCCCTGTGCGGCAGCTGTAGTCGTACCGGCGCCGGCTGGCGGCGTGTGGGACCAAGAGTGTAGTTCGATGTGCGTCTGCTCGCGACTGCAGATGCGCGCTGGCGCGCGGGCGGAGTAGCTCGTCGCCCGCCTGACAACCCACTCGACGTCTGGCGGGAAGACACCTTCACCGGGCCCCTCGGTTCTTCCTCGGACTCGCGAAGCAGTTGCGCGGGCAGCCAGGCGACGACTACCGCACGCGTGTTCCGCCGTGGCAGGCCATACGTGGGGTCATCGGGGCCCCATCACCACCTCCGGCGGCAACCTCGTGCATCACCGAACCGACGCGCGGCCGAGGGACTCGTCATACGGGTGCGTTCGCCTCCATTCACGTCCCTGTGACCCCCTGCGCCCAAGGCGAAGGAACCCACACAACTGGGGGCAGCGGGAGACCGCTGCCCCTCGTTTTTCTTAGCAAATTTGCAACTTGGGGCAACTGCAGTAAACTGCGAGCCGCTACCGATTGTCAGCCAATTGTCAGCCAACGGCTGATTAAAGACCCTCTCCCGAAGGCTCGTCCCAGCCATCAGATCCTGACCCTGCAGTCGCCTGCCATATCGCCTCCAGTTCACATCG
>CAYSHC010000121.1:0-10097 GCA_964430855.1 uncultured Vicinamibacteraceae bacterium | reverse complement strand
TCACCGAGTGGTCGGTGGGATCGGCAGCGCCGATGTCGATGTAGAAGCCGGTGGGTTGCGTCAGGACGCGGGCGAGCCGAACGTCCTCACGGTTCTGCGCGAATGACACGATGCCCATGCGGTTCTCTTCCCTCCCCGTCCCGTCGGCCCGTTTCAGCGGCCGCGTTCGTCGATCCTCAACCCCGCCAGCACGGGCAGCGCGCCCTTCACCGCCAGGTGGTCGCGCACCTCGATGTCCTGCGGGTCGTCCGGACGCACGCGCGTGAGGCGTCGCGGCCCGACCGCGTAGCTGCGGTAGCCGTAGCGCTCGAGGGCCGCGACGACCTGCCCCACCGACGTGCCGGCGTGCTGATGGGTGTGCGTGTTCGACTCGTAGTACACGGGCGGCCCGTCGGGCCGCGACAGCTGCCGCGCCAGCCCGCTGACGACTGCCAGCTCCGCCCCTTCGACGTCGATCTTCACGGCCCCGACCCGCGGCCACCCGAGCGCATGCACCAGGTCGTCGAGCCGCACGGCCGGCACCACTTCGGAAACCGGTTCGCCCGGCGGCGCCACCCAGCCCCAGGCGCCATCGGCGTAGAAGCCGAGCGTGCCTTCCGCGTCGGCGGCGGCGGCGTGCACAACGGTGACGTCCCTGAAGCCGTTGCAGGCACAGCTCGCCCGCAGCAAGGCGACGTTGCGCGACGATGCCTCCACCGCGAGCACGGGATGTCCGAGCGCCGCGAGCGGCAGCGTGACCGACCCGAGGTGTGCGCCGGCGTCAATCACTGGATCGCCGGGCCGCAGGCATGCACGAATGAGGGTCAGCACGTCCATATTGAGCTGCCCTCCGTGGCCCTTGAGATACGCGTCCACGATGATGTCGCGACGGTCGCCGGCGTCCACGAAGACGACGTAGTCCGGGATGCCCGGCACGCGAATCGGGATGGGCTGCCATGTCTCGGGATGGGCCCCGGCCCGCTGCGCGCGCTGGCCTGCCTGTGGCGGCGCCGGCGTCAGGCGTTCGATCTCCGCGCGCAGGCCGTCGAGCTGCGAGCCCAGCGCGCCCGCATGCTGCCGGATCAGCGCGCGCGTGGCCTGCGCGGCGCGCCGCTCGTGGATCTCGGGCCTGTCCACGGGCACGAGCACGTCGGGCGACGGCGGCATCCACGCGCCGCTGTCTTCCACCAGCCGCGCGTAGTCCTGGCGGACGCGGACCTCGACGTCCGCGGTCGGGCGCGCCCAGGCGTTGGCGACGCCCCATCCCGTCGCCGGCTTGCGCAGCGCCAGGTGGACGGAGTGGAACGTGACGCCGTCCCACTCGAGCGAGACGTTCGGCACCTCCCAGTGCGCGGACTCCTCCTGCAATCCCTTGAGGCCATGCGCCGCCGCCCTGCGTGCCCACTCGGTCAGCGACTGCTCCACGGACCGTCGCGCCGCGTGCGTCGCCGGCGTCGTGTCGGTGACAAACGCGTCGACGAGCTCGAGGCCGCTGGCCTCGACGATGAAGCGCTGGAGGTGCCCGGGGTCGAAGAGGAAGCAGTTGCCCGCCTCGCCGAGCAGCCTGCCCGTCGCGCTCGCGGCGGTCAGCGTCGTGGACAGCGACAGGATGCCGCCGGGCTTCAGCACGCGCCCCATCTCGTAGGCGGCGTACGCCACGTCCATCGCGCCGCCGAAATGCTCGATCGAGCTGCTGGAGAAGATGCCGTCGAAGCGGTCGTTGGGAAAGCGCAGGCGCCGCGCGTCCATGTGCTGCACCACGAGGCGCTCGGGGTCGCAGTCGCCGACGGCGCCCAGCTCGGGCGACACGAGCATCCACAGCGGCGAGTTCAGCCCCCAGGCGCCCGGCTGCGCGTAGCGATCGACCACCATCACCTCGCGCACGCGCTTCGAGAGGTAGAAGATGGTGCTCTCCATGCCGGCCGCGACGCCGAGGATCGACGCGTCGGGACGAATGGCGCCGAAGTGCCGCAGCGTGCGCGTGGCCATGGCCACTTCCCAGTCCTTGCAGTGCTCGACGCCGCGCGGGAAGCCGGCCCCGAAGTGCCGCACCTTGTGCGGCAGCACCTCGTGCATCTCGGCGACGAGGTCGGGATGGGCGAAGTCCTCGATGTTGCAGACGCGGTTGAAGCCGAGCGGCGCGACGTCGGGCTGGGCGGCGGATACCGTCGCCGCGTCACCTGCGGGTACCGCCTCGTCGCCGCCGAGCGCGAGCTCGCGCCGCCAGCGCTCGCCCAGATGGTCGAGCGTCCATCGGGCGAGATACGCGGCCCGTGCCGCGGCGTCCAGCGCCTCGCGGCGCGCGAGGTCGTGACTCAGATCGACGAGCACGTGCGAGAGCGCCACGCCGAACGCCGTGGTCGGCACCTTGACGCAGGCGTCCGCCGGGAGCCAGGCCCAGGCGTCGTGCTCGTCCACCACCACCGGCTTGCCTGCGGCACAGGCGCGCATCACGGGCTGCGGCGGCACGACGTCGCGCGTGCCGGCGATGGCCAGCACCACGTCCGCCGCGGCGAGGTACGTGTCGGCCGTCGCGGCGTGGGTGGCTGGCGACGCGTCGTGGGCGGCCGGGAGCTGCGCCCGCACCCGTTCGCGGATGGCGAGCGCCGCCGCCTGTTCGGCGATGGCATCAGGCACCCGCCCGGTACGCGGGTCGCACGGGACGAACAGCCATGTGTCCGGGCACGCGCGGCAGACGTCGGCGACGGCGAGCAGGCCCGTACGCAGTTCGGACGGCGTCACGTCGTGTTCCGGCCAGGCCAGCACGTAGCTCGTGGTCGAGACGCCGAGGATCGCGCGTGCCTGCTCGCGCTGGAGGCGCGGCTGCGGACCGAGCGGATCGGCGACGCCGGGCAGGAGCGTGCCGGCGGTGAGCGTGCGCTCGCCCGACGAGGTGGTCACCGTCCAGCCGTCGCTCTCGGCCGACGCCGTCAGGACGCCGTCGTAGGGCCGGCCACCGTGCACGCGGTCGAAGGCGCCGGCATCGCGGATCCGGAAGCGCTGAAGGAGCTCGACGTCGGGCGCGCCGTCGCCGGTGACGTACAGGTCGACGCTGGCAGTGTCGCGGAGCGCGTCGGCCGTCTCGATCGCGGTCCGCGCGCGGTCGGCGGCGAGCACCGGGTTGGGCATGCGCAGCGCGATACGGGGCCTGTGGGGTATGACATCGTCCGACGACGTTCCGCCGCCGGATGCCGCGGCCCGGCGGTACGACGCCAGCGTGGCCAGGCCCAGGGCGTCGCTCGTGAACCGCTTCGCCCGCTCGAGGCCCGCCTCGCGCAGCGCCCGCCGTCGTGCCTCGTCGCCGGCCAGCGTGGCGATGGCGTCGGCGAAGGCCGAGGCGTCCTCCGGGTGCACCAGCCACGCGGCGTCGCCTGACACCTCCGGCATCGACGAGGCCGTGGTCGTCACGACGGGCGTGCCGCACTGCATCGCCTCGACGATCGGCATCCCGAAGCCTTCGTACCGCGACGGGCAGACGACCAGCGTGGCCGCGTTGTAGAGCGCCACGATCTCGTCGTCGCTCACGACGTCGGTGACGCGGACGTCGGCCGTGATACCCAGCCGCCAGCAGATGTCGCCCAGCGCGCCCGGCGCGGCCTGCTGCGTCCCGACGACGACGAGGGGCAGCGTCTGGCGGAGCGAGGCGGGCAGGCGGCGGTACGCCTCGAGCAGCGTGTCGAGGTTCTTGTGCCGGAACCCGGCGTAGCTCACCGTCATGACGAAGCGCCCGAGGATGTCCAGCCGGCGGCGCAGCCGCGCGAGCGTGGTCTCGAGGACGTCGGGCGGGAGCGGACGGAACCAGGGGTCGGCGTGCGGGCAGGCGACGTCGATGCGGTCGGGCGGCACGTGGGCGTACACGGTGGCGTCGCGGGCGGTGGCGTACGAGATGGCGATCAGGCGGGTCGAGCAGCGCATCTGCTCGACGGCCAGCCGCCAGCCCTCCCGCAGCGGTCCCGCGAGCAGCTCGTGGAAGAGCGTCGGGATGAAGTCGTACGCGGTGGTGACGACCGGGCAGGCGTCGATGCGCGGGAATACCGTCGCCATCTGCAGCCAGGGCGCCGGGGTGTGGAACACGTCGATGCGCTCGCGGACGAGCCAGGCCTCGAGCTCTTCCGTGGCGCGCAGCGTCTGCTCCGGCGGTGACAGCCCGCCGCCGGGGAAGACGCGCAGCGTCACGCCCGGGGCCGCCCGGACGTCCTCGGGCAGCCGCGTGACGGCGTCGGAGGCGCCGTGGAGCAGCACGTACTCGTGCTCGCTGCCGTGGCGGAGGACTGCCCTCAGTTGCTGATGGATGTAGCGGGGGATCCCGCGCGTCAGCATCGAGGATCCGAGCGCGAGGTATCGGCAGTCGACGGCAATGCGCATGGGGCGATTGCCGCGCATTGTACGTGGGGTCTGCGGGGTCAGGTCTCGATTTCGCTGCGGCTGGGGTCAGGTCTCGACCTTGTGACGTGATTGGGGTCAGGTCTCGAGCCCACTCTGGTTCCCGGGCTCGAGACCTGACCCCAACGTTGGCCCCCAGTCGAGACCTGACCCCACACCGCGTCAAATCGAGACCTGACCCCACGCCGGGGCAAATCGAGACCTGACCCCACCCCCCCAGCCTCTCGGCGCCGCTGGAACGTCCTTGCTATAAAGAAGACATTCGGCAACGCGTGAGGTGTCATGGACGATCCGCTGGATTCCCTGATCGCCGTCGATCATCTTGGCACGCTCGAGTTCTTCGCCAACGGCCTGCGCGAGGCCGCAGACGGAGCCGTCGATCGGCAGGAGCTGCTCTACAACGCCAGCGTGCTCGCGCACTACGCCCAGGTGTCGACGGCGTCGGAAACCGACTTCCCCGCCCCGCCACACCTGGGATTCGTGTTCGACCACTTCGTCTGCGGCGTCGAGCATCTCGGCGACGGCGGCATGATGGAGACCGCCGGCGCACAGTGCCTGCTGCTGGCGGGGTTCTTCGCCGACCAGATGCGCGGCCGCTACAACGTCAACTGGTACGCCTCGCTCGGCGCCGGCTTCTTCCGCCGTGCCGCGGCGCAGGAACCGTCCGCGAAGAAGGCCCGGCTCCTCAGCGCGGTGGCCCTGCGCTTCGAACCCTGGCGCCAGACCCACGAGCGTCTCGGACGCGAACTGCGTGACCGCCCCTACCTGCTGCGACGACACGACACCTCGTAGCTCACGCCTGGCGGTGCCGCAGGCGTCCACTGAACGCACGGGCGTTGTCGATGGCCAGCACGGCCCGCGTCACGGCATCGAGCATGGGCCGGATCGCCGCAGGATCGGCGCCGTCATCGTCGAGCCGTCCGTGCACGCCGTCGTCGTCGATCGTCGACATCCGGGTCTGGAAGACGTCGAGCACCGCCTGCTGGACCTCGGGCTGCGAGAACAGCGCCGTGATCTCGGCGGGGGCATTGCCCTGGATGACGACCTCGCGGTCGAACCGCTCGTTGCCGGTGCGGAGATCCTGCACGCCAACCCGGCTGGCGATGTTGTCGAACGCCGTCCGGCTGGCGACGTACAGGCCGACCGACAGGGGCATGGGATGCCGCCCGCTGACGACCATGCGCGCTCCCCGCGACCGTCGATGGAGCCTGACGGCGACGCCGTTGTACGTGCCGCTGACGCTCGACGTCTCCATGCCCGGCAGGACGCGCAGCAACGGCGGGGCGCTCGGCGGCCCGGCGCCACCGGCCCTGCCCCCGTCGTCGAGGACGCCCAGGACCGCGCGCTCGAACGTCAGCCCGAACGCCGCCGCCAGCGCCTGCAGCTCCGCACGCCGGCGCGCGTTGCGCCAGTGCCCGAACAGCAGCACGGCGACGGCCATCACGAGCACGAAGACGAACGTCCGCATGCACGCCTCCCCGCCCCCAGCGTCCGACACGCAGGTCCATGGTCAGCGCTGCAGTGGCTCGGCAGGCATCTTACATGCTCGCCGGCTCGTCCGTACCGGCCGGCGGGCTGCCGTGCCGAAGCGCGAGGGTGAACCAGCGGCGCGGTGTGCCGCGCTGCCGCGGGCGCGATATCCTTGGCCGCACCGACCCGTCGATTCTCCGGAGCAGGCATGGCCCACACGACGCGACGCACGTTCCTGACCACCGTGGCCGCCGGCATGGCCGCCCCCGCGCTCCTGCGGGCGCGGCAGTCGCGGCGCTATCCGATCGGCTTCTCCACGCTGGGCTGTCCCGAGTGGTCGTGGCGCCAGGTGCTCGACCAGGCCGCGGCCCTCGGCTACCGGGCGATCGAGCTGCGCGGCATTGCCGGCGAGATGGACCTGACGAAGGTGCCGGAGCTGTCGGGCACGCGCCTCGCCGACGCCCGCCGCGACCTCGCCGCGCTCGACCTGGTGGTGCCCGTGCTCGGCGCCTCGGCCAACATGCACGAGAAGGCGCCCGCCGCGCGGCAGAAGCACTTCGACGAGGGCCGGCGCTTCATCGACCTCGCGAAGGCCATGGGCGTGCCGTACGTGCGGATGTTCGGCGACCGCGTCCCGCAGGGCGAGTCGAAGGCCGACGTCCTCCCGCGCGTCATCGAGGGCTTCAGGCAGATGGCCGCGTACGCGAAGGATGCCGGCGTGACGGTGCTCGTCGAGTCGCATGGCGACTTCACGCAGGCGTCCGACCTGGAGCGCATCCTGCGCGAGGTCGGCTCCGACGCGTTCGCGCTGCTCTGGGACGCGCACCACACGTTCGTGAGCGCGCAGGAGGCACCGGCCGACACGTACGCGGCGCTCGGGCACTGGGTGCGGCACACGCACCTGAAGGACTCGAAGCCGGCAGCAGACGGGCGCGCCTACGTGCTCACGGGCGAGGGCGCCGTGCCGGTCAGGGACCAGGTGCGCGTGCTGGCCGCCAACCGCTACGCGGGCTTCTACAGCTTCGAATGGGAGAAGCGGTGGCACCCGGAGATTCCGCCGCCGGAGGTCGCCTTCCCGCACTACGCGAAGGTGATGGCGGGCTACCTGGCCGACGCCGGCGTCCAGCCGTCGTAGCGTGCCGCGCGGGCCGCCGCGTCGCGGCGGCTGCTGCGAGGCGCACGCCCCCTCCTGCCTCGGGCGGCGTCAGAACCGCACCGCCGCGCCGACATTGAGCTGGAAGTTGCCGTAGCGCCGCGTGCCTGCGTCGCCCCGCGAGCCGTACCAGACGTACGTGCTGCCGACGTCCACGCGCAGGGTGAGACGCTCGGCCGGATAGACCTCGATGACGCTGCCGAAGTCGAGCGCGGCGTTGGTGCGCGAGGCGAGGCACTCCTCCGGCGTCGGGACGACGGCCACGCAGACCCTGCCGGGCTGGATGACGTCGCGGTCGAACCGCACGACGCCCGGCCGAAGCTTCGCAAAGAGCCCGAACGTCGGCGTGCGGCCGCCCACCTTCACGCCGCCGAGCGCCTGCACGAACGAGCCGACGCGGTCGGTGTCGCCCGGAAAGACGTTCACCTCGCCCTCGAGCGCGACCATGGGCAGCACTTCCCGGCCGACGCGCCCGCCCACGCCCCACGCCGACGTGTCGAGCCCGCCGAGGTCGATGAACGCCGCGTGCGCGCCGACGTCGGCCGACTGGGCGCGGGCCGCCGCGGGCATCGCCAGCCACGCCGCGAGCGCCGCGACAGCGACCATCAGGAACGTCAGACGGTGACGCCTCGGGACCATGGAACGTTGACGGATCAGGACCATGGATCCATTGCACGCAACCCGGGCGGGACGTGCAAGCGGGGCGGGATGCACCTCAGCCGCGGATCGACGAGAATGGCCGGCATGAGGTCCACGGTGGCCGTTGTCCGCGGGCGCCGCGCGGCGGCGCTGATCATCTGGGCTGCCCTGCCCGTCGTCGGCGCCTGCGCCCTGGCCGTGGGCGAGCCGGCGTTCCTGCCGGTGCCGCCTAGGGGCGAGGTGGCCGTCGCGGGCCGTGACATCCGCGACTACCCCACCGCCATCGCCGCCGTCGCGGACGTCTTCGAGCGCGAGCTGCAGCTGCCCCGCCCCGACGTCGCGGTGGTGCTCTTCCCCAACCGCCGCTCGTTCGAGGAGGGGCTGCTGACGATCGGCTACGAGCCGGAGTTCGCCCGCCAGTCGGCCGCGACGTTCCGCGCTATCGGCGGCGCGACGGGCGTGCTCGTCAACGAAGGCGCCCTGCGGTCGGCCCGCTGGGCGGAGCGCGTGCAGCTGCTCGCCCACGAGCTGCTCCACTGCGTGCAGTACGCGTTTGCCAACGGCGTCCGCGGCACGTCGGAGCAGTGGCTGCGCGAGGGCTTCGCCGAGATCGTCTCCATGCGCACCATGGAGCACCTGGGCCTGGCCCGCTACAGCCAGCTGCGCGAGGCGCTGCTCGATCCGCTGGCCGACGTCCGCCGCGGCACGCTGCCGGTGCCCCTCTCGCGCCTGTCCACGTTCCCCGACTGGGCGGCCGCCCAGCACCGCTACGACCTGCCGCTCTACACCCAGGCGTTCGTGGCGGCGGAGCTGCTCCACGAGACGTACGGCACCGACGCCATCCTGCGGTACTTCCGGCTGTTCGGGACGTCGATGGACAAGGACGCCAACTTCGTCGAGGCCTTCGGCGTGACGCTCGACGAGTTCGACCGCGAGTTCATGGCCCGCTGGCACCTCGTGCTGTCACAGGTCGGCTAGGCAGCCCCGGGCGCCGCGCTCCCCGGCCGCTGTACAATCGTGCGCCGGGGTCGTGGCCGTCCGCGGCCCTGCAACCAGTTCCACCTTCCGTCCGCATCCGACGCAGGTCCTCCGCAGCACGCCGCACCGCGCGCAGCTCGGGTCCATCCGACACGGGTCCGGGCGGTCAGCCGTGGCGGGAAACCGCCACCGAGTGCACGATGTCCGTGACGACCCTGAAACTGATGGCGGTGAACCGGGGCGAAATCGCCATCCGGATCTTCCGCGCCGCCACCGAGCTTGGCCTTCGCACCGTCGCGATCTACGCCGAGGAAGACCGCTTCTCGCGCCACCGCTTCAAGGCCGACGAGGCATACCGCCTCCGCCGCGAGAAGGGCCCCGTCGGCGCCTACCTCGACATCGAAGGCATCGTCCACCTGGCCAAGGAGAAGGGGGTGACGCTGGTGCACCCCGGCTACGGGTTCCTGTCGGAGAACGCCGACTTCGCCCGGGCCTGCCGCGCCGCCGGCCTGACGTTCATCGGCCCCGATCCCGAGATGCTCGACGCGATGGGCGACAAGATGTCGGCCCGCGCGCTGGCACAGTCGGTGGACGTCCCCACGCTGCCCGGCACCGACACGCCGGTGTCCGACCGCGAGGAGGCGCGCCGTGTCGCGAAGGCCATCGGCTTCCCGCTGATCATCAAGGCCGCCTTCGGCGGCGGCGGGCGCGGGATGCGCGTCGTGCGGAAGGAGTCGGAGCTCGACGGCCTGCTCGACCAGGCGCAGGCCGAGGCCGCCAACGCGTTCGGCAACCCGGCCGTCTTCCTCGAGCGCTACGTCGCGCGCGCCAAGCACATCGAGGTGCAGATCCTCGGCGACCGCCACGGCAACGTCGTGCACCTGCACGAGCGCGACTGCTCGGTGCAGCGCCGCCACCAGAAGGTGCTCGAGATCGCGCCGTCGGTCGGCCTCGACGAGGGCGTGCGCCGCGAGCTGTGCGACGCCTCGGTGCGGATCGCCCGCGCCATCGGCTACAACAACGCCGGCACCGTCGAGTTCCTCTACGACGTCGACACCCGCGAGTGGTTCTTCATCGAGATGAACCCGCGCATCCAGGTGGAGCACACGGTGACGGAGGTCATCACCGGCATCGACCTGGTGCGGTCGCAGATCCTCGTCGCGCAGGGCCACTCGCTCTTCAGCCACGAGGTGGACATCCCGCCGCAGGAGGAGATCCCGCGCAACGGCTTCGCCGTGCAGGCCCGCATCACCACCGAGGACCCGGCCAACGGCTTCGCGCCGGACTACGGCAAGATCATCAGCTACCGGTCGGCGGCGGGCTTCGGCATCCGGCTCGACGCGGCCACGGGCGACGCCGGCTCGGTCGTCACGCCGTACTACGACTCGATGCTCGTGAAGCTGACGGCCTACGGGCCGCGCTTCGACATCGCGCTGCAACGCATGCACCGCGCGCTGCGCGAGTTCCGCATCCGCGGCGTCAAGACCAACATCCC
>CAYSHC010000120.1:0-10328 GCA_964430855.1 uncultured Vicinamibacteraceae bacterium | reverse complement strand
GCGCGCCGTTGGCGTAGCGCGGGATGCTGAACAGCATCATGTTGCCGAAGGCGAAGCCCGCCACGCCCAGCTTGAGCAGGAGCGTGCGACGGTGCGCGGGCATGCGGCCCGCGCCGCGCTCGGCGTCGATGACCGGCTCGTAGCCGAGCGACGCGAGGCGCTCGGCGACAGCGCGGAGCGTGATGCGATCGGGCCGGAAGGCCACGCGCACGGTGCGCCGCAGCAGGTCGGCCTCCGAGCGCCCTATCCCCTCGTCGAAGCGCCACAGCTGCTCGAGCAGCCACAGGCACGATGCGCAGTGCAGCGAGGGGACGTTGAACGTGACGTAGGTGAACGTGCCGTCGTGGCCGTCCACGAGGCGCCCGGCCACCTCGGGGTCGTCGAGGACGGCAAAGCGATCGGGCGGCCGCGCGCCCATGTCCTTCAGCGAGCGCCCCGCGTCGGGCGCGCACGCGTAGAAGCCCGTCAGGCCGTGCGCCGTGAGCAGCGCGTACACCGACGCGCAGCCGGTGCAGCAGAAGGCCCCGGCCTCGTTCACGACGCCGCCGTCGTCGCAGGGGTCGCCGCAGTGGAGACACTCGGCCCGGGCAACGGGCACGGCCGTCGTCAGGCCGAGTGTCTGGGAGGAGACAGTCATCGCACGTTCGGGCACCGGGAGGGAGGTGCCCGCCACGTGACGAGGCAAGTTCCGCGCCACCGTCGGCGGCGCGCGTCGCGCACGGGAAAGGCCCGGGGACGGGCCCCGGCGCGGGGCCCGCGGGACAATTCCCCCGGCGGCTGCGGAATCTTCAGCGACGGGCCGCGACGCCGGACGCGGTCGACGCCCGTCGGCGCCAGCTAGCGCTCCGGCACGGCGACAAAGAGCGTCCGTCCCTCGCGGACAATCACGAGCACCGACGGCCGGCCCTGCCGCGCCGACAGCGCATCCTTCAGCTGCGCGACGGTCTCGACGTCCCTGTCGTTGGCCCGCGTGATCACGTCACCCTGGCGGAGGCCGGCGGCCGCCCCCGGGCCGTCGGCGTCGACGCCCATCACAACGACGCCCCTGGCCGTCCGGGGCAGGTCGAGCCGTGCCGCAAGGTCGGGGGTCAGCGGCGTCACCCTGATCCCCAGCCTGGCATTGGGGTCGCCATCGCGGGACGCCGGGGCCCGTGACGGCCGCCGGCTGCCCTCCTGGGGCGCGAGCGTCGCCGTCAGCCGCTCGGTCCGCCCGTCGCGCAGGACCTCGAGCGACACCGAGGTGCCCGGCTTGGCGGCGGCGATCCTGTTGCGCAGCGCGTTCGGGTCGACGATCTCGTCGCCGTCGAGCCGCACGATCACGTCGCCGGGCCTGAGTCCGGCCTTCGCCGCGGGACTGCCGGACGTGACCTCGTTCACGAGCGCGCCGCGCACGGCCTCGAGGCCCAGCCCCGCGGCAAGATCCGCCGTCAGCGGCTGCACCATGACGCCGAGCTGCGAACGCTGCACCGTCCCGTGCTCGATCAGCTGCTCGGTCACCGAGCGCACCATCGACGACGGGATCGCGAAGCCGAGGCCGATGTTGCCCCCGCTGCGCGAGAGGATCTGCGAGTTGATGCCGACCAGCTCGCCGTGCAGGTTGACGAGCGCGCCGCCCGAGTTGCCCTGGTTGATCGGCGCGTCGGTCTGGATGAAGTCCTGGTAGCTGCCATCGCCGAGCCCCGTCGCCCGGCCCGTGGCGCTGACGATGCCCATCGTCACGGTCTGGCCGACGCCGAGGGGATTCCCGAGGGCGAGGACGACGTCGCCGACCTTGACGTCGGAGGAGTCGCCGACGGGGACGGTCGGCAGGTCGCGCGCGTCGATCTTCAGCACGGCGAGGTCGCTCGGCTCGTCCACGCCGACGACCTCGGCGTCGAAGGTCCGCCGGTCGTGCAGCTCCACCCGCACGCGCTCGGCGTCGCCGATCACATGCGCGTTGGTGACGATGTAGCCGTCGGGCCGGAGGATGACGCCGGAACCCAGTCCGCGTACGAGGCGCGGCGGCAGGTCGAACTCGCGGCCGAAGAAGTCGCGCAGCATCGGCGGCAGCGACGTCTCGGTGGGCCGCAGGCGTCCCTCGACGCGCACGGTCACCACGGCGGGCGCCACCTGCTCCACCACGTGGCTGTACGACCCCATGGCCGGCAGCTCACGCGTGACAGCGGGGCGCTCGACCTGCTGGTCGCGCGCGGCGACGGGCTCGGTCGTGCCGGCGACAAAGCCGACGGCTCCCGCCGCCAGGGCCACGACGAGCGTGAGCGAGGCGCCGAACCAGCGCGGGGTCCGACGCGACGGTGGGGTTGCGGTCTCGTCTGTCATCAGTCGGTCATCCCTTTCCGATCGCGGTCGCTCCGGCGGCCGCCATCACCTGATCAGACGAAACGGATCGTTACCGGGAGGTGTCCGGCCCCTTACATCTGTGCAAGGTTCGCGGTGGCACACACCGGCAGCCGCAGGGCGAAGCGCGAGCCGTGCCCGGGCGTGCTCTCGACGTGCACGGTGCCACCGTGCGCCTCGACGAGGGCGCGCACGAGGCTGAGCCCCAGGCCGAGGCCCCGGGACGAGCGGCTGCGGTCGCCGCGATACAGTCGTTCCCAGATGTGATCGAGCTCGGACGGGTCGATGCCGACGCCCGTGTCGGCGACGGCGATCTCTACGTGGTCGCCGTCGCGGGCGGCCGTCAGCGACACGCGTCCCGGGACACCCGCCTCGCGGGCGCCCGCGCTGTATTTGACGGCGTTGTCCACGAGATTGGCGACCGCGCGCCGGAGGCGGACCGCATCCCCGTCGAGCCAGATGTCGTCCGGCGCGTCGACCTCGAAGGTCAGGCCGGCCTCCTCCGCGGCGTCCACGTACAGGTCGTGCACGTCCTTGAGCAGCGACGCGACGTGCACGCGCTCGAGGCGCAACTGCATCACGCCGCTGCGGGCCTCGGCGATGTCCATGAGGGTGTCGAGCATGGCCGTGATGTGGTCGGCGTCCTCGACACAGCCGGCAAGGGCCGCCGCCAGCGCGTCCTCGCGGGCCCCGCCGCCGGCCGCCATGGCCAGGGCCTCCTCCGCGCGGCCACGCAGCCGGGCCAGCGGCGTACGCAGGTCGTGCGCGACGTTGTCGAGCGAGGCCTGCGTCGACTCGACGAGCCGCGTGATGCGCGCCAGCATCGCGTTGACGAGCTCGCCGAGCTCGTCCAGCGGGTCGCCGCTCGACTCGGTCTCGACGCGCACGTCGGTGCGGCCCGTCTCGATGATCGTGCGCACCGCCTCGGTGAGCCGCCGCACGGGCTGCATCGCCTCCCGCGTCAGGATGATGCCGCCGATGACGCCCGTGGCCACGACGATGCCGGTGACGAGCAGCAGCACGCGCCGGAAGCGCGCGAGCAGGTCGTCGCGGCTCTCGGTGCTCTTCCCCACCTGGAGCAGCGCGCCGTCAGGCAGGCGGGCCGAGGCCACCTCGAGCCGCGCCGACTGGCCTGCCGCCGGCGCCTTCAGCCATCGTCGCGTCCTCTGGGCGTCGAGCCGCTCGATCTCGAAGCCACGCCACGCCTCCGGGAGCATCACAAACAGCGCCTCGCCGCGACGCGAGACCACGCGGACAAACAGCCGCTCGCGCTCGCCGGTTCGCTGCTCGCGCTCGACGGCCGCGGCCACGGCCCGCAACCCGCCACGCGCGTAGGCATCGGCGTACGACCGCAGCGTCCTGTCGACGAGCTCGCGGTCGCGCTGTGCCAGCGACGTCGCGAGCAGCACGTACGAGATGGAGACGAAGACCGCGATGCTGGCGGTGAAGACGGCCGCGTACCAGAGGGCCACGCGCGGCCCGAGCGCGCGCTGGAGCCGGCTAATCCGCGCGGAGGACATAGCCCACGCCCCGGACCGTCTTGATCAGCTTCTGCTCGAACGGCCGGTCCACCTTCTCGCGCAGGCGCGACACCAGCACGTCCACCACGTTGGTGCCCGGGTCGAACTGGTAGCCCCACACGTGCGACAGGATCATCGTCTTCGACAGCACGCGCCCCGGGTGGCGCAGCAGGTACTCGAGCAGCGCGAACTCGCGCGGGCGCAGCTCGATGGGCACGCCGGCACGGACGACGCGGCGGGTGACGAGGTCGAGCGACAGGTCGGCGTGGCGCAGCACGGTGGGCTCGGCGGTGCCCGTGGCGCGGCGAATCAGGGCCTGCACGCGGGCGAGCAGCTCCGCGAAAGCGAACGGCTTGACGAGGTAGTCGTCGGCGCCGGCCTGGAGGCCGCGCACGCGGTCGTCCACCGAGCGCCTCGCGCTCAGGAGCAGCACCGGCGTGGTGACGCGACGGCGGCGAAGCTCCTCGACGAGGTCGAGGCCGCTGCGGCCCGGCAGCATGACGTCGACGATGGCGACGTCGTAGGGCTCGCGGAGGGCGAGCTCGAGGCCGGTGTCGCCGTCGTGCGCCTCGTCGACGGCAAACCCTGCCTCGCGCAGCCCGCGCCCGACGAAGGCCGCAATCGTCACGTCGTCTTCGACGACCAGCGCGCGCATGTCGGAAACAGCTTAGCCGGGGAGGACGGGTTGCCGCTTGCCGCTGACCGCGCCGCGCGTTCACAGCGCGAGCCGGCGCCGTGCCGCGAGGAAGTACGGCAGCGCGAGCGCCGCGACACAGGCAGCCACGGCAAACGCCGACCGGAACCCGTGGGCGCGGACCACCCAGCCCGTGGTCGCCGAGCCGACGCCGATGCCCGTGTCAAACGCCGCCAGCATCGCGCCGAAGGCCGCGCCGCGGCGCCCGACCGGCATCGCCTGCATGACGAACGCCGCGAAGGCCGGCCACATCAGGCCGAAACCGGCGCCGAAGGCCAGACCGGCAAGGATGAACATGGCGTGGCCGTCGGCTGCCGCGAGCAGCGCGAGGCCGACGGCCGGCACGACGAAGCTCACCATCAGGACAGCCGTGGCGCCCCACTCGTCGATGCGCCGCCCGATGACAAGGCGGCTGGCCACCACCGAACACGCCATCGCGCTCAGGAACGTCCCGCGGGGCGCGATGCCGAGGGCATCGGCAAAGAGGGCCGAGAACGACGTGAGGCTCCCGTAACCGAACGAGATGCAGGCCAGGCTGACGCCGAGCACGATCACGCGCCACTCGACCGAGAAGTGCTGGGGTTCCGGCGCGGCTTCGGGGCCGCCGTCGGGCAGCTCGCTGCCCGAGGCCTCCATCGCGGCGATCCGCTCGTCCGGCAGCCGCCAGGCCACGAGCGTCATCAGCACGTTGAGCGCGGCCAGTTCCAGGCAGAGCACGCTCCAGCCGAACCGGTAGACCCAGAACCCGAGCGTCGGCGCCGTCCCGATCGCGAGGATCGAGGCGAGCCCCCAGTAGCCGAGGCCCTCGGCGCGGCGTGTCGGCGGAATGGTCGCCGTGACGTACGCGCCGGACGCCGACATCAGCGCCGACCAGACCGTGCCATGCACGACGACCATCACGAGCAGCCAGCGGTTGTCGTCGATCACCGCGTAGCTCGCCGTGATGACGGTCAGGAGCGCGCCCGTGACGACCAGCGCGCGCCGGTGCCCGATCCTGTCGCACAGCGGCCCGGTCAGGGGCGCGAACGCCGCCGACGAAAAGGTGAGCAGGCCGAGAAACCAGCCGGCCGAGGCGGCGGTGGCGCCCAGCGCGAGCATGCGGTACGGGGCGACGGGCAGCAGCTGGAACAGCGAGATGAACACCAGGAAGCTGAAGCCGAACATCGTGAGGAAGCGCGGCGTCACGAGCGAAACGGACATGAGGAGCAGGATAAGACCTCGCGTGTGGGACGAGGTTGGGGTCAGGTCTCGCAACGAGGCGAGACGGGGTCAGGTCTCGGACCTGTGGTGTTGCAGTTCCTGCCTTGTTGACAGGCGCGATCCTGCCAGGTGGGCGGACGTCGTGGGCCGCGTCGTGCCGTCCAACGCACACGCTCGTCGGCACGCGGCCGCCTGAATGCGAACGGGGGAGACCGCACGTGTCGGTCTCCCCCGTCCTGTCTGTCCCCGCTCGTCGGAGACCCTCAAGCCTCCACGCAGCGGCAAGCGGTGCGCGAGCCGCGGCAATCGACCCGGTGCGCAGTCGGCCGCGGTCTGTGGTTCGCGGTCCGCGGGAAGCGGTTCGCGGTCCGCCGTAGCCGGCCCGCTGCCCTACTGCAGCTTCGTGGCCAGTGCGTTGGTGCCCGCGGCCCAGTTCACGCCCTGCGCATCCGAGTACATCGCACGCTCGACGACGATCTCGATGGGCTGGCCGCCGATGCTCTCGACGATCATGCCGAACCGCTTGCCCCGGGTCTCCGGGAAGTGCGCGTACGGCGCGATGTTGAACCGGCTGTTGGCCGCCACCGTGAACGTCTTCTCGACCGGCGCCGACCCGTCCTCGAAGAGCACCGTCGCGCGGACCTGGCCGCCGTAGGGCGACGTGTTGGCGACGAGCACGTACGTCTCGATGTTGCGCGGACCGCCGTCCTCGCCCTCGGCCATCGCCCACCGCGTGCCGGTGACGGTCTCGCCAGGGCTGTTGTGCGCCTCCTGCCAGTGGGACGGATCCGGTCCCGGCCACCACATCGCGCGCTCGACGACGATCGGCACGTCGTTGGTGGAGGTCACCGTGGTGGACACCGCCGTATCGGCAAGCGCGGCGTCCTCGTGGTCGACCCAGATGTTGAAGCGGCTGTTGCCTGCCACCGTGTAGGACTTCGGCACGACGGTCCCGTTGGGCAGCAGGAAGTTCACCGCGACGTTGGCCGCCTGCGGGTTCGGGTTGGCGATGAGGACGAACAGGTCGAAGTACGCCCCCGTCGCACCCTCGGCCAGGAACCACCGCGTCGCCGGCGCCGTGACGCCCGCGCTCTCGTGGCCCGCCCCGAGCGGACGGCCCGGCTGGTCGAGGTACATCGCGCGCTCGGCGATGATCGGCACGCCGTTGGTCGACCGAAGGACGGCCGAGACGTCCGCGGCGGCCAGCGCGGCGAGGCGCGGGTCGACGGCCGCCTCGTTGTCCACCCAGATGTCGAACCGCGACTGCGGGCCGACGACGTAGGTCTTCTTCAGGGGCGCCGCCGGCGCCGGCAGCAGGTACGTCACCTCGACGTGCGCCGGCGTGTCGGTCGGGTTCTGGATCAGGTAGAACAGGTTGAAGTTCGAGTGTGTCGCGCCCTCGGCGAAGTACCACTCGGTCGCCGTGCGCGTCAGGATGCCGCGCTCGGCGTGGCTGCCGTAGCCCTCCTGATCCCACGTCATCGTGCGGTCGGCCACCACCTGGACGTCGGCCTCGACCAGCGTCGAGAACGCGGCGTTCTCGAGCCCCTGGATGGTCTCGACGTCGAGGGTCGCACGCGACCGCGCGGGCACCACGCGGTAGTCGCGGATGGTCACGCCGTCGGCCCGCTGGAAGCGCGTGAGCACGAGCGCCGGCGTGTCGGTGGGGTTGGCCAGCGCGAGGCGCGTGTCGAAGAACGGCCCCGTCGCGCCCTCGGCGAGGTAGGTGATCACGAACCCGCGCGGGTGCGTGCCTTCGTGCAGTTCCTCGAGGTTGGTCTTGCCGTCGCCGTCCGGGTCGTCATGCGGACCGGAGCCGGGGCCACCGAACGGGTCGAGCCCGTACTTCATCTCGAAGTCGTTCGGGAGGCCGTCGCCATCGGCGTCGCCCGTCGGCTCGAGCGTCGGCACCGACACGGTGGCCGAGGCCGTGTTGTTCGCGGGCACCGGATCGAGCACGGCGCCGCTCACCGTGGCCGTGTTCGTGATCTGATGGCCCGGCGTCACCGACACCATCTTCACCGTGAGCTGGATGGTCGCCGTCACGCCGGGATTCAGCTGCGCGAACGTGACCGTCCTGTTGTTGCCCGTGCCGCCGCACACGCCACCGTGCGTGGCCGTGCACGAGACGTACTGGAGGCCGACCGGCAGGTTGTCGTGCACGACGATGCCGCTGCCGGGATCCGCGCTGAGGTTGCGCACCGTCATCGTGAAGGTGACGTTGTGGTTCGGCAGGACGGTGGTCGCGCTCGCGTTCTTGGTCAGCGCGAGGTCCACCGCGTACCCGAGCTTCTGGATGACGGCGTCACGGTCGCCGCCGCCGTACGTGGTCTGCAGCGCGTTGACCAGACGGAAGCCGTCCAGGTTGTCGTCGGAGTACGTCGACGCGTCGTTGGTCGTGCCGCCGAGGTACGTCTCGCCGATGGCGTTGACGGCGACGGTGTAGAGCGCCTGCCCGTTGGTGTTCGAGCCGAGGTAGGTCGACAGGACGAACGCGCTGCCGGCCGGGTTGAGGATCTGCACGTAGGGCGGCATCTGGTACCTGGTCGTCTGCACCGCCTGGACCATCGGGAGGTCGAGCGAGCGCGTCGCACCGGTGAGGTGGACCCGTCCCTGGGCATCGACGGCCAGCGCCAGCAGGTCGTCGTAGTCGTTGCCGCCGGCGAGCGTGGCGTAGACACGGGAGGCGGCGCCGCTCTTGGTGAGGTCGAGCTTCACGACGAAGCCGTCCCACGGCTCCTGGCCGCCGCCGACAGGGTTGTTGACGGTGCGTGCCGCGCCGGCCGTCACCGGGAAGTCGAGCGAGCGCGACTGGCCGCCGACGTACACGAACCCGTTCGGGTCGATGGCCAGCGAGTTCACGTACTCGTTGGAGCTGCCCGAGATGTAGGTGGAGTACAGGAGTCCGGCGGTGCCGGAGACGTTGGTGTCGATCTGCGCGACGAACCCGTCGACCGAGTTGCCGACGCGCGACGCCTGGAACCCGTTGACGATCGGCAGGTCGCTCGTCCCGATGTCGCTGGCGAAGGTCACCTTCCCGTTGCCGTTGGCGACGATGTCGGCGCGGCGCTCCATCTCGCCCTGGTTCCCGCCGAAGTACGTCGAGTACTGGAGTGTCCCGTCGGGCGCGTAGCGCTGGACGAACAGGTCGGTCGTCCCGCTCAGCGTCGTCCGGAAGGCGTTGGCCGTGGTCACGAACCCCTGCGCGACCGAGGACGCGGTCTTGCCGACGACGTAGGCAGTGCCGTCGGCGTCGACGGCCACGCCGGTGGCCGCCTCGCGGCGGAACCCGCCGATGTAGGTCGAGTAGCCGAGCGCGCCGTTGGCCTCGAGGCGCGCGTAGAAGGCGTCGGCGGCGACGTTGCCGGCATCGTAGGCGTAGGTCTTGTCCGCGGCGTTGGCCGTCACCGGAAGGTCGTGCGACAGCGTGTCGCCGACGAAGTGCACGCGCCCCTGCGCATCCACCGCCAGCGCGCCGGGCGTGTACGACCAGGTGCCTTCGTCGAGCGAACCGCCAAACAGCGTCGAGTAGACCAGCGCCGTGCCCGCGGCGTTGAACTTGGTGATGAAGTAGTCGCGCGGGTACAGGCCGCCAGGCGTCGGCGTCCCCTTGCGGCCGGTCTGGTACGCCCCCGGCGTGGTCGGAAAGCCGGCCTTGTCGTCGCTCATGCCGAGCACGTAGATCGCGCCGGACGCGTCGACCTGCATGTCGAGGATGACCTCCTCGCTGAGCCCGCCGAACCAGGTCGAGTACACGAGCACCGGGTCGATGACCAGCGCGTGGGCCGGGTCATAGGCGCCGAGCGCGACGGTCACCGTGCCGGTCGCCTCGTCGAGCACGAACCGGCTCTCGACGGGCACGCGCACGCCGTCAATCGTCTGCCACGAGACCGGACGCTGCTGACGGAGCTCGCGGTCCCCCACCCGCATCACCAGGTCGCCGTTGCCGTCGATGGCGAGGCTGTCGGCGCCCTCGATCCGGACACCGGCATGCCGCGGGTCCGCCCCGGGGTGCACCACGAAGTCGTACTCGAGCTGCTGCTGGTTGCCGTAGTAGACGACGTCGATGCCGGGGGCCACGCCCGACACCTCCACCCGTCCGAAGGTGGGCAGGCCCGTCTCCCACGTGGACGGGTCACCGACGTAGCGATTGACGACGCCGGGCAGGCGGTCGACGCCGGCGATGGCCCGCGCGCCGCTGGCCTGGCCGACCGGCGTCAGCGTGAGGTACGCCTCCATGTCGCGGTCGCGCAGTCGCACGAGGGCCTGCGCCGCGCTCACCTGCACGTCGTAGCCGCGCCCGCGGGCACGGAACAGCTCCGACCGGCGGTCGGCCTCGAAATGCAGGGGCACCGCCCCGAGGGTATCGAGGACGGCGGCCGGGACGTCGCCCGGCGCGCCGGCACGCGCCGGCGCGGGCGAGACGGCGGCCGGCACGTCCGCCCGGCCTGCCGCCGCGACGCGCGCGCCCGGGGATGCCGGTCCCTGCGCGAGACCGACGAGGAGGGATGCCAGCGCCAGCGCGGCTGGCGAGCGGTATGAACGGAGTTGCGGCATGAAACGACGTCCTTTCGTGA
>CAYSHC010000119.1:0-10505 GCA_964430855.1 uncultured Vicinamibacteraceae bacterium | reverse complement strand
CGGCCTGGATGAACGGGAGCAGTACCTCGTACTCCTCGTCCGCGCTGTGGAAGAACGCACAGACGTGACGAGCCTGCCCGAAGTGCGATCCAGCGCAGGAAATGGCCGACGTGACGTGTGACACGGCGAAGCCCTTCGTCCATCAGAAGCTCGCAGCACCCTGGCCGATCCGCCATCCGACGCAGAGCTTCATCAATGCAGCAGTGCGACAAGGATGCGCCCTTTCGGCGCACGTTGTCCAGTCAACCTGACGTCCGAGCGCGCCGGCAGCGCCTTGAACGTCCGGCTCCCGCCTGGTTCTCCTTACCGCCTCCTCGACACGCCACCGGTCGTAACGGCGCAGCGTGATGAGAACTCGTGAACCACGAGATTTCGTGGTTCCGCTGCCGCAGACAACCGCACGCCGCTCTGCGGGTGTCAGGTGGCGCGAACATTGCGCGCCGTCGGCGCGTGGGGGTCCGCCCACATCACCGAGGAGACGACAGATGACAGCGACGTGTGAAGTACGTCCCGAGCTTCCGACCGGCCATGCGCTGCCCGTCGACGGTGCGCCAGCCACCCGCGGCGCTGACGATGGCCTCTCGGCTTTCCTGTTGGTGCGCCCGCGCCTGTTCGGTATCGCCTATCGCATGCTCGGCAGCGCAGCGGAGGCCGAGGACCTCGTGCAGGACGTCTGGGTGCGGTGGCAGACTGCCGACCGAAGCGTCGTCCAGAACCCGCAGGCCTTCCTGGTCACCACGACGACACGCCTTGCGATCAACGTCCTGCAGTCGGCCCGCGCACGGCGGGAGACGTACGTGGGCCCGTGGCTGCCCGAACCGGTTGATACGAGCACTGACCCAGGCCTTGGCGCCGAGCGAGGCGAGGCATTGACCTTCGCGGTGCTGCTCATGCTCGAGAAGCTCTCGCCAGCCGAGCGTGCGGCCTACGTCCTGCGGGAAGCATTCAGCTACTCCCACCGGGACATCGCGCACGTGCTTCGTATCGAAGAGGCCAACGCACGTCAGCTCGTCACCAGGGCGAGGGCACATATCTCGAGCGAACGGCGCGCGCCCGTCGACGCTGCGCGGCAGGCGCGCCTGCTGAAGGCGTTCGTGGCGGCCGCGAGGACCGGGGACGTGGCGAGACTCGAGAGGCTGTTCACGTCGGACGTCGTGTCGACGTCCGACGGCGGCGGGTTCGTACGTGCGGCTCGTGTGCCTGTCGTCGGCCGGGAGCGTGTCGCGAGGTTCATCGCAGCAGTGTCGGGCCACTTCTGGCGTGACGTCACGGTGGAGAACATCACGGCCAACGGCCAGCTCTGTGCGCTGATTCGCCGCCAGACGGCTATCGTCGCGCTCGTGACCATCGATGCATCGCCGCAGGGCATTGCGCAGGTCATGTGGCTGATGCGCCCGAGCAAGCTTGCCGCGATCCGGCGACGTCAGGGCGGGAGCGCAGTCTTGTGCACCCGCGCTGTCACACCTCGGGGCGGTGTCCGGTCCAGGGAGACAGACACGGCCGGCGCGGGTCGGCCACAACGGAAAGGAACAGCGTCATGAAACTCGTGGTCATTGGTGGTACCGGACTCATCGGCTCGAAACTGGTCGCCAGGCTCCGTGAGCAGGAGCATGAGGCGGTGGCAGCGTCACCGGAGAGCGGTGTCAATACCCTCACGGGCCAGGGGCTGGCGGAGGCACTCGATGGTGCGTCGGTCGTCGTGGACGTCTCGAACTCGCCCTCGTTCGAGGACGACGCCGTCATGGACTTCTTCACCACCTCCACGCGGAACCTGATCAAGGCTGCGACCGAGGCTGGCGTGAGGCACTACGTGGCGCTCTCCGTGGTCGGCACCGATCGGCTGTCGGAGAGCGGCTACTTTCGGGCAAAGACCGCGCAGGAATCACTGATCACCGCGTCGTCGATCCCGTACTCGATCGTCCACGCGACGCAGTTCTTCGAGTTCGTCACGCGGATCGCCGCTGCCGCGACCGAAGGCAACGCCGTCCGGCTCGCGCCGGTGCTCATCCAGCCGATGTCGGCTGACGACGTGGCACGCGCCGTCGGCAGGGTGGCGGTCGGAGCGCCGGTGAACGGCGTTGTGGAAGTGGCGGGTCCGGAGCAGTTCCGTCTCGACGAGCTCGTCCGCGAAGGGCTGCACGCCCGTCACGATGCCCGGGAGGTGATTCCCGACCCGGAAGCGCGATACTTCGGCGCCCGCCTGCACGAGCGGAGTCTCATGCCCGCCGATGATGCGCGTCTCGGTAGCGTGCGTTTCCGCGAGTGGCTCACCCAGAGCGACGCAGTACCTGTCTCGCCCGGCGGGCGGTGAACCGTGCCTGGCGACGTGGCAAGGGAAGAGATGGCGCAGGCTCCTGGCGCGAATGCGGGCGGAGCACTGAGGAGCGTCTCGATCGATCGACTCGCGTGCCTTCTGCGGCACTGGACGTGGGCCGACGAAGCGATGGAGCGCTTCGAGTGCGAACTGGCCACCGGATGGCAATACGACGAAGACCTGGTGGCTGACCATCCATTTGGCGCGTATTACCACTGGTGTGCGCTGCTCTGTGGATTCTGCGATGCGGCTCTCGAACAGCGGCTCCTCTCGGCGCCAGCGCTCGCGACAATCCTGGATGACCTGTCGATCTGCCTGCCGGAGCTCCGGGCGTGCCGGCAGCTGCTTGTAGCGATTCCAGAGTCATTCGAAGAGCACCCACGCGTCGTGGACCTGCTGAACGACGAAGAGAAGCTCGGACGTCTTCGTCGGCTCCATCGGGTGTTCGGCGACGCGGTCCGCGAGGAGCGGATGCTGCGCGAGGTCGAGTCGCTCGACCACTGAGGCCGGCGCCCGTCTGCCGGCATCATGAAGAAGCGATGGCTCGCCGGACGCCGTGCGATTGGGCGACGGCCCAAAGGTCTGTAGGCTCGCGACAAAAGGCACGCTATAGGCAGACTCAATAGAGTGTGTAAGGCAACGCTTTCTTGAAATCCGGCACAAAACCGTCCGGTCGTCAGCTCGGACATTCGGCACGTGCTTTGCTGGACAGGCGAGCTCAAAGCTCAGCGTCGCCACGGGGGTGAGGCTTCTCGTCGAAGGATGCTCCGACCTATGAAAGGGATGAAGCGGGGAATGGTCAACACGAAGAAGGTGCTGTCGGATCGCAAGCTGGTGGCGTCTGTTGCTGGCGCCGTCGCCGTGCTCGGAGCCAGTGACGTCCAGGCCGCACCCATTTACAGCGGCATTCAGGACATCGCGATCAATCTCGACAGCACGGTCGACCTGGATCTCGACGGCGATTCGGTCATCGATTACGCGTTCCGGAACCTCCTGGACCTCGATTCGGGGGTGCGGCAGCTCGACCTGCTGGCGTTCGGCACCAACGAGGCGGTGGTGTTCGCCGCGGTTCCGACGCCGCTGAGCGAAGGGGTGTCGCTGCCGGGTGACCAGAAGTTCGGCACCCCGACGGGCGCAATGGTGCAGTCGGTCAGCGGCGGCGTCGATTCCTGGTTGGAGGCACCGAACCAGTATCTCGGCCTCAGGTTCGACATCGCCGGCGCCACGCATTACGGCTGGGCGCGGCTGACGGTCAACGCCGACACCACCGCCACCCTCCACGACTGGGCCTACGAGAGCAGGGCCGGCCGCGGCATCGCGACCGGCCAGACGACGGTGCCCGAGCCCGGCACGCTGGCGCTGCTCGCGCTCGGCGCGGCGGGCGTCGGTGCGATGCGGACCCGCCGCAAGCGCCAGGGTGAAGCCGCGCCGCGCGCCGACGAGAACTAGCGAGCGTCCGTGGCTCGTTCAATCGCCGCGCCTCCGCCCGGGGCGCGGCGTCGCCTCGTCATCGTCGGCTGGGACGGCGCTGACGCGACGATCGTCGGCGACCTCGTCGAGCGCGGACAGATGCCGACGCTCGCACGCCTGATCGATAACGGCGTCCTTGGCCGCCTCCATACGCTCGTCCCGTCCGTCTCGCCCCTGCTCTGGACCTCGATGGCCACGGGCAAGCGGCCCGACAAGCATGGTGTCCTGATCGACCGCGAGCTCGATCCGCGCACCGGCACGGTGACGCGCGTCTCGCGGGCCTCCTGCCACTCGCGTTCGTTCTGGGACATCCTCGGCGATGGCGGCGTGCGCACCGCCGTCGTCAACTGGCCCGCCACGCACCCGGTCCGGCCCGACGCTGGCGTGACCGTCACCGACGCCTACTGGAGCGGCGTGCCCGCCTCGCACGAGGCCTGGCCGCTGCCCGACGCTGTCGTGCACCCCCTCCGCCTGCGGTCAGCGCTCGAGGAACTCCGCGTCCATCCCGCCGACTTCGAGCCGGCCGACCTCCTGCCTTTCGTGCCGGACCTCCGGCGTCTCGATGTCGCGACGGACCCTCGACTCGGCATGCTGGCGCGCATCCTCGCGCAGACGGCAAGCGTCCACGCTGCCGCGACCTGGATCGCCGAGCACGAGCCGTGGGACGTCCTGGCGGTGTGCTACCCGGCCCTCGAGCACCTGGCGCACGGCTTTGCGCGCTACCTGCCGCCACGGATGGCCGGCGTGTCTGCCGACGAGACGGCGCTGTTCTCGGAGGTCGTGCCCGCAGGCTACCGGTTCCACGACCTGATGCTCGGGCGCCTCGTCGCACTCGCCGGAGACGACGCCGCCGTGATGGTGGTGTCGGACCACGGCGTGGCTCTGGGCGACCAGCGGCCGGACGCGGACGCGCCTGCGCGCGCGTGGCACCGCGGACGAGGGCTGTTGGTGGCCGCCGGCCCCGGCCTCAGGCGAGACGAGTTGCTGCATCACGCAGGCATCCTCGACATCGCGCCGACGATCCTGACCATGTGCGGCCTGCCGTACGGGGCGGACATGGACGGGCGCCCGCTTCTCCGTCTCTGGCAGGTACCACCGGTGCCCGAGGAGGTGCCCAGCTGGGAACGCGCAGACCCCGCGGCCGCCGACAGCCTCGACACCACCGGGGCGGACGACGGAATGCTCGAGGAACTGCATGCCCTCGGCTACGGAGCGCGGCCCGCGCGCCTGCTCGACGGCATCAGCCGCGACCTCGAGCGCGCGCGGGACGGTCACCTCGCGCTCAGCCAGGTGCATGCCGGACGCTTCGCCGACGCGGCACTGGTGCTGCGGCGGATGCTCGGGGAGGATCCCGCGAATGCGGTCGTGCGCATGTACCTGGCGTACTGCTGCTGCCGGCTCGGCGAGCTCGACGAGAGTCGCACGTTGCTGGAGGCCGTCCCGCCGGAGCTGTCACGCGAGCGCGCGCTGCTCGACGCCCTGCGCCTCATCGCCGAGGGGCGTCCGTCCGAAGCGCTGGAGCACCTGCGTCTCACCGAGGAGAGCGACCGTCACGAGCCGGTGACGCTGTGCCTCGTCGGCGCGGCGTGGGCACGGCTCGGCGACTACGCCGCAGCCCAGGAGGCCTATGCACGTGCCGTCGAGGCGGACGCCGATCATGTCGACGCGCACTTCGGCCTCGCGCTGGTGCACGCGAAACGGCGGCAGTGGGAGGCGACGGCCGCCAGTGCGCGCGCCGTCGTGACACGTGACCACCATCGTCCAGTCGCGCACTACCTGCTTGGCGTCGCCCTGTTTCACCTGGATCGCACCGACGAGGCGCGCGCGGCGTTCGAGACGGTGCTGGCCATCGCTCCCGGCTGCGCGCCGGCGCGCCAGTGGCTGGACCGCCTCCAACGTGGGGTCATCCGCACGATGATCGAGACGGGCCACGTGCCAGCCGGGATCTGAGCACGCGATCATGCCGAGCGACGAACGACCGGCGGGGGCCACCATGGATCGTGCGCGTGCCGTTGGCGCTGTCGATGTCGACGTGCGACGGCCGCGCCACGACGAGCTCGCGGCCTGCCGCCTGGTCGTGCCCGACGCCTTCGTACAGGGCACTCCCGAGCTCCTCGTCGCCGTCAGCCGGCGTCCCAGGCGGCTTTGCGGCGTCCTGGCCTTTCGCGACCGGTCCACGCCGGGCGAGTCGGCCTGGGCGCTGACGCTCCACGTCGTCACGCCGTACCGGCGGCAGGGCATCGGCCGGCGGCTGATCGACGAACTCCGGACGCTGGCTCATCGTGTCGGCGTCGCGCGGCTGATGACGGCCGACGCCGGGGGCGACCCGGGCACGGCCGCCTTCCTGCGCGGCGTGCGTTTTCGCGCCGTGCTTCGTGCGGAGACGTTCGAGGTGGACGTCGAGCAGCAGCGGTCGGCCGCCACGGCGCTGCACGACCGTCTGGTGTCACGCGGGCGCATTCCCGACGGCGCGCGTGTCGCCACGCTCACCGAGGCGGCGCGGGCGCCGCTGATGGCGCTGCTCGCCGCACAGCCCGGCGGGGCATCAGCCGGCCCTGTCCTGTCGCCGCCGGCGTGGTCCGATGCCTGGTGCAGACCCGAGATCCTGCGGGTCTCGCCCGTCGTCCTTCTCGACGATGTGCCGACAGGCGTGGTGGTGGCTGAACGGACCGGCGCGCGCGCGACCGTGCGTTGGAGAGTCGTGGCGCCGGAGCACCGCCTCGGCTGGGCCAACATCTTCCTCGGTCACGCCGCTCTCGAGTGGATGGCCCGGGAAGGCGTGCGCACGTGCCGCTTCACGTCCACCAGCCTCACGCCCGACACCGGGCGCATGGCGCGCGTCCACGCGCTCGATCCGGTCGAGCACGTCGACTACTACGTCCTGGACGTGCACCCGGGGGAGCCGACCACATGACGTCCATCTGCTACATCAATCCTGCCTCGGACATCACCTCGTACTACGGTGCCGAAGCGGTGGCCGCGGCGGGCTACGCGCCGGCCTGTGTGGTCGCCGACCTGGCGATTGCGACGGTCGCGGCGCTCACGCCGCGCGACTTCGACATCCGGCTGGTGGACGAGAGCATCACGCCCATCGACTACGACATGGACGTGGACTTCGTCGGCATCACGGGCAAGAGCTCGCAGGTGGAAGGCATGATCCGGATCGCCGACGAGTTCCGGGCGCGCGGCCGGCGCGTGCTCATCGGCGGCCCGTTCGCCAGTCTCTCGCCGCACCGCGTGCGGCCGCACTGCGACATCCTGGTCCGCGGCGAAATCGAGGCGATCGCCGACGAGCTGTTCGGCGACCTCAGGGCCGGGACGTGGCGCGACGAGTACGAGGGCGGGCGGCCGGACATCTCGTCGTCGCCGGTCCCGCGCTGGGACCTCTACCCTAACGATCGCGCCTTCGACGGGGCACTCCAGACGTCGCGCGGCTGTCCCTTCGAGTGCGAGTTCTGCGACGTCATCCAGTATCTCGGTCGCCGGCAGCGGTTCAAGACGGGCGCGCAGATTGCCGCCGAGCTCGACGAACTGCACCGGCACGGGTACCGCCGCGCCTTTCTCTGCGACGACAACTTCACCGTGGCCCGCAAGCGCGCCCGCGAGGTCCTCGCCGTCCTGAAGGCGTGGAACGCACGCCACCGCGACGACGGTGGCATGGCGTTCCACACCCAGGCCTCGATCGAGGCGTCCGAGGATCCGGAGCTGCTGCACCTCTGCGTCGAGGCGGGTTTGACGACGATGTTTGTCGGCATCGAGACGCCCAACGAGGACAGCCTGCGCGAGACGCACAAATACCAGAACCTTCGCCGGTCGCTCGTCGACTCGATCGAGCGGTTCGTCTCGGCTGGCATCGCGCTGCGCGGCGGGATGATCGCCGGGTTCGACGCCGACGGCCCCGACATCTTCGAGCGGCAGTACGAGTTCGGGATGTCGGTCCCGATCCCGATCTTCAACGTCACCGCCCTCGTCGCACACGAAGCGACGCCGCTCCACGCGCGCCTGGCCCGCGAGGGGCGCGTCCTCGAAGACCGCGACGGCATCATCGGCGCCCTGTTTGCCACCAACATCGTCCCGCAGCAGATGTCGCGGGAAGAGCTGCTCGCCGGCCTGCGCTGGCTGGGCAACCAGCTCTATCGGCCCGCGGCCTTCATGGCGCGCATGCGTCACTTCATCAGGCTGTACCGATCGGAGGCGCGGGAGCCTGCCCGCATCAGCCAGGGCTGGCAGACACTGCGTGCCGTGGACCGCGATCAGGTACGCCTGATCAAGGACCTGCGCCGGCTCGGACCGGAGGAGGACGCGATGTGCCGCGACGTCTTCGACCTGATCGCGAAGAGGCCGGAGGCGGGCGCCGCGGTGATGGAGATGATGCTCAGCTACGCGCAGCTGCGCCACGCATACGCGCTGTCGGGCTACTGGGATCCCGCGTCAGGAGCAGGAACGGGCGTCACGCCGCCGGCATCGGCACCGTCGTTGCGCGCGAGCACCTCGGCCAGCCGCTCGATGGTCGGGTAGTCGTACAGCAGCGTGGGGTCCACGGGCCGCCCCAGCCAGTCCTCCAGGTCCATCGTCATGCGGACCGCCGTGGCCGAATCCAGGCCCAGCGTCTCGAAGCGGGCGGTCGCATCGACCTCCTCCGGGGAGCGACGAAGCAGGGGGGCGAGCTGGGCCTTCAGCCAGGCGGTGATGTCCGCGGCGGTCCGCGGCGCGGGGGAGTTGTCGGTCATGTCGTGGTTCCGGGTTCCTGCACGTCGTCGCCGGCCCAGATGTCGAACGAGCCTGACGCCAGCTGCTCGCGGCACGCGTGACGGCGCACCTTGCCGCTGGTCGTGCGCGGAATCGTACCGCGCCTGACCAGACGGATCACGTGCGGGCGGATGCCGTGCCCGGCGATGATCGCCTCGCGGATGCGGTCGACGAGCGCGGCGGCTTCGCCGTCGGAGCGTGGCCGGCGGCGCAGCTCGTGGACGACGGCGAGCTGTTCCTCGCCGTTGCGCTCGATGGAGAACGCCGCACCAAGCTCGCCCTCAAGGTCACGGTGCGCGCGATGCATCGTGCGCTCGATGTCGCCCGGGTCGTGGTTGGTGCCCCGGATGATGACGAGGTCCTTCAGGCGTCCCGTGACGAAGAGGTTGCCCTCGAAGACGAATCCCAGGTCGCCGGTGCGCAGGTAGCGCGCGCCGGCGCCGCCGGCCAGCGCCGCGTCGAAGACCTTCGGGCTCTCGTCGGGCCTGCCCCAGTAGCCCGCGGCAACGCTGGCGCCCCTCGTCCAGATCTCGCCGACCTTCCCGTCGGGCAGGGCCTCGTGTGTCTGCGGGTCGACGATGGCGATGGCGCTGCCGCGAGGGGGACGGCCGCAGCCGACGAGGCGCCGCGCGTCCGCGGCATCCGCGTGAGTGAGCGTGGCCGACCCGCCTGCCAGTGCGGACCCCGAGAAGCAGCGGACGACCGGCTCGGACTGCCGGCGCACGCCGGTCACGAAGACCGTGCTCTCGGCCAGGCCATAGGACGGGCGGAACGCCTCGCGCCGAAAGCCCACCGGTCCGAACGCCTCGACGAATCGATCCAGCGTCTCGGCCCGCACCTGCTCGGCGCCGTTCACCGCGACCTCCCAGCTCGAGAGGTCGAGGCGCCCGCGCTCGGCGTCGGTGACCGTCCGCGCGCAGAGGTCGTAGAAGAAGTTCGGTGAGCCGCTGCGTTCGGCCCGAAACCGGGTGATGGCGTCGAGCCACCTGACAGGACGCTGGAGCACGTGCAGCGGGGGCAGCAGGATCGTGTGCCCGCCGGCATACCCGACTTCGAGCGAGCCGACGAGCCCCATGTCGTGAAACAGCGGCAGCCAGCACACCGCGACCGTGGCAGGCGACGAGCCGCCGCCCTCGGCAATCGCCTGGAAGTTGTGCACGAGATTGTGGTGTGTGACCATCACGCCCTTCGGCGTGCCTGTCGACCCGGAGGTGTACTGGAGGTAGGCGACCGCGTCCATTGAGGGACGCGGGCCGTCGCCGGCCTCGCCAGCCGGCGCCTCGGCCGTCAACCATGCCATGCGGGCGAGCGCGGCGCTTCCGGTGATCGCACCTGCAAGTCGTTCGTGCAGGGCCGGCGTCGTCACCGCCGCGCAGGCGTCCGCGTCGAGGGCGATCCGCTCGAGCCCCTCGAACGCCTGGTTGGCCCGCGGCGGGCAGACAGGCACGGCGATCACGCCGGCGTGCAGACATCCGAAGAAGGCGGCGAGGAACTCGAGTCCCGGCGGGTGGACGAGCAGCACCCGTGAACCCGGCGGGATGCCGTGCAGGTGGGCAGCCACGCGGCGCGCCTGCCGGTGCAGCTCCCCGAAGGTCCACGTCGTGCCGTCGCCTTCGCCGCGCGGCAGGAACGTGTACGCGGGCCGGTCCGGGGCGCTGCGCGCCAGTGTCGCAAGACGCTCGACGATCGTCTCCGTCGGCGATGCCTGTCCATGGGCGTCCATCTCGTCAGGCTACCCATCATCGCCGATGACCTCGACCGGGTCACAGCGAAGGCACGGGTCTAGGGTGTGCGGACGAAGCGGACGGGGTCGCTGGCGACGCCCTGCAGCGCCACCACGGTGAAGGGCCGATCGGTGGGCGGTCCGGGGGAAGGCGCCGTGCGCCACGTCACGACGGTCTCTCCGGCGCCTTCCCTGATGGACACGACGACCGGCGTGCCGCTGCCTGCCCCGGCGCCGTCGCCGACGACG
>CAYSHC010000118.1:0-10535 GCA_964430855.1 uncultured Vicinamibacteraceae bacterium | reverse complement strand
CGCCCAGCATGTCTTCCGCCTCGAGGCGCGCCTCAAGTCCTTTGAGTTCCTCTTCTAGCGCGGCGACGCGTGTCTGAAGAGCGCGGAACTCGAGTTGGTCGGCGTCTTCACGTGTAGCACGTTGGATTTGATTTAGACGCTCTTCCAGACGTCGAACGTGGACCCTGACATTGCGAAAGCGACTGTCGGCGCTCTGGATTCGGTCGATCAGCTCTCGTGATCGGAGAGCGGCTTCGCGGTCGAAGAACAGGACTCGAAGGATGTCTGCTTGTGCGTCAGGATCCCAGACGATGGGAGGACGTTCCTCCAACACAAAAACCAAATAGCGCAGTATCAGGAAGAAGTCCTCGAAGCCCCCGGCCCCGGAAAGGCTTACGACGGCCTCGCGATAGGCCGACTCCGTTGCCGGGAGCGGGCGTCCATCGACCTCGAGGCGCTTAACGGCCAAATCTCGAAGAGAGCGCTGTATCAAGAGGCTTCGCTTGCCAAATGTGAAAGTCGCTGCAATTTCAGCGTCTTGGGCGTCGTCTCCGACACGTCGTCTGAAGTAGTTCGGCGCTTTCCAGTCGCCGAGGACGATTGGGGAGGAGCCCGCCGGCTTGTCGACAGCCCGCACCTTCCAGTCCGTGGGCCCGGACAGCACTCGAAACAGAGCGTTCAAGAGGGTCGTCTTACCCAGGCCATTAATCCCGACAATAACGGTGACTCCTGGCTCGAACGAGTGTTCGATCAGTCCCGGCCGACTGCCCTGCGGATCGGCTGCGCCGGGAAAGAGCTGGTAGTTCGCTATGCGTAACCAGGTGACTATCGGAAACTGGATGGACGGACGGCGCGTCGCCATGTACGTGGTCAGTCGGAACCCTGAGTTTGTATCGAATACTACACTGATGAGCTCGCTTGGCACACCACCTTTCGTCAACCCGGCCCTGCGCAAGGATTCCTGGACGATCACCGGCGAATCCGATTGTCCGCACCATGGGACGTGACACGCCGAAATGGAGCGCGGCGCGACGCTTGCGGACTTCGCCCGTGGGACTCGTTGGTGGGGGTAGAACGTAACGACGGACTCGGCCGTCCGAGGGGACGCGTCAGCGAAGGAATACGGGATGTGTCACCCCGGTGTAACCCCGGAACTCGGAAAGTGGTCGGGGCGACTGGATTCGAACCAGCGACCCCCTGCGCCCAAGGCAGGGGCACGCGCTGGGTCGCCCCTAGCGCAAGGGCTCATGCGATCCTCTGTCGTCGCGATGGACAGCCCCCGACGAAGAGTTCTCGCCAGACCGCGCCAGATGGCCGCGCGCAGCCTTGCGTTCGGCATCCTGCTGATCGCCCTAGTAGCCAGCGGGAGGCCGGTCCTCCGCGCTGAGCCCGCAGCGCCACCACAGCCAGGTCGCCACGTCCTCGCGCGCGACCTCGCCGCCGGCAGGCTCCTCGTCGCCACCCGAAACCTGCCCGACCCGAACTTCGCCGACACCGTGGTCTTCCTGTTCCAGTACGCCCCCGACGGCGCCGCCGGCGTCGTCCTGAACCGGCCGTCGCGCGTGCCGCTGTCGCGCGTGCTGCCCTGGACCAGCACCGGCCCGGCGGGCGACGCGTTCGCCTTCGTCGGCGGTCCCGTCCAGCAGGACACGGTCATCGCGCTGTCACGCGTCGCGTGCGCCGCCTGCCCGCTCGTCGGCCGCGACGTGTACCTCGTGAACACGCCAGACGGCCTGCAGGACCGCCTGGCCTACAGGCCCGATGACGGGCAGCTGCGCATCTACATCGGCTACGCGGGGTGGGGTGCCGGGCAGCTCGACGCCGAGATCAGGCAGGGCGCGTGGCACGTGCTCGACGGCGACGCGCAGACGGTCTTCGACCCGGACCCCGGGTCGCTGTGGGAGCGCGCCATCCGCCGCGCAGAGGCCGTCTTCGCCAGCCGCGCCCCGTCAACCCTCAATCGGGCGCGCCGCACGACCGCCGCGAGCTGACGCCGGCGCTACTGCCGCGCGAACGCCGCCAGGCTGACCCGAATCCGCGACGCGACGCCGGCAGACGACGCCGTCGCCACGGCGTCGAACACGTCGGCATCGTCGGCCAGCCCCAGCTCGCGCACCCGCGCATACGCCTCCGGCCCCAGCCGCCACGGCGCCAGCGTGACGACGTCGGCCAGCTCCACGAGGGCGGCCTCGAGGTCCGTCCCGGGCGCGACGGCCTCCCGCGTCGTGTCGCCAAGCCGCTCGGCAACAGCCGCGGCCACGACAGCGCGCTGGCGGCGGGTCAGCGGCGCGTCTCGCTCGAGCGCGTAGGCCTCCCACTGACGCGCGAGCGCGCCGACCTCCGGCCAGCTGTCAAGCGGAACGGGCTGCGCCGCCGACTGGTCGGGCGGGACGTCGGGCCGGAGATACGGCGGCGTGGCCGGCTCGACGTGCGGCGCGCCGAAGCGATCCGGGTAGTCGAGCTCGACGCCGACGGCGTCGGCGACGCGGTTGAAGTGCCCGAAGAGGCACGACTGGAGGACGGCGTGAAGCACCGCCTTGTCCGCAAGGCCGGCCTCGCGGGCCTGCGTCAGGTCGAGGCCGGAAAGCGCCCAGGGATGCTCGGTGACGCCAACCGCCAGGCGCACGAGGGCCCTGACGACGGCGTCGGGATGGCGATCGCCGACGGCGCGCGGATCGATGACCACGGCGCGCGAGAGCGCCTCGTCACCGTTGAGAGCGGCACGCAGAAACTCTGCGTGAGCTGCCGTTCAATAGAAGCACTGGTTGAGCCGCGACGTCGTCGTCGCGACGAGCTCCCGGTGCGGCCACGACAGCGGCCCGCCCTGGTTCACGCCCGAGGAGAACCCGAACGCCTTCGGCATGAGGCCGGGATCGAGGCTGTGCGCCCGGATGATCCCGGCGAGCCCGCCGTGCGCGGGCTGGTAGACCGGCGGCATCTTCCGGCTCGCCATGCGGGCATACATCTCGGCCAGCGTTCCCGCGGCGTCGGACGGTTCGATGATGCGCAGGTGCGCCATGCCCGAAGCATACCCCAGGCGCATCGTGGCGTCAGCGCACCTGGCCGAGCACCTCGCGGCTGCGATGCCGCGCGAACGTCGCCATCCACGCGGCCTCCTGCTCGAACCGGTCGTTGTCGAACGCCTTGTTCGGGTCGGCGCGCGCCGACTCGCGGATGAGCGACGCGAGCCGCAGCGTCTCCGCCTCGAGCCACCCGGGGCCCTCGCCGCCCTCCGGACGCTCGTCGGCGATGGCGGCCACGCGGCGCAGCGCGTCGCGGTAGATCGCATGCAGGTGCGGACGCTCCAGGGCCGCCGCGAACAGGCCGTGGTCCTCGAGCCCCGCGTACACGCCGCGGTTCACCTCGCGGAACGAGACGTCCTTGTCCCAGGGGATGAACTGGAAGCGCTCCGAGTCGGCAAACCGGTAGAGATAGAAGTTGTTGAGGCCCCAGTCGCCCGCGAGGCCGTCGTGGTCGGCGAGAAACTGCTCGACGGCGAGATAGGTGAGGAGGTGCTGGAAGTCCACGTAGCGCGACATCTCGCGCTCCCAGACGTCGCGCGACGCGCGCGTCGCCGTGCGGATGAACGCCACGAGCGACCCGAACAGCTGCGCCGGCGGCTCGTCGTCGCGCGTCTCGGCCTCGAACATCCCGGCGTAGCGCAGCGGGTCGTCGCCGAGCCACTCGAACCTGTAGGCGCCCGACCATTCGAACTCGTAGAGATAGCCCGTGTCCTCGCCGAACCGCGAGCGGAGGAAGGGCTCCTCGACGGGCTCGATGACGCCGTAGAGGCCGTGATAGCTGCCGTTGATGTAGAGCCGCGCGTGCGCGACGCGCGGCGCGGGGATGCCGGCCCGCGCGAAGAGCTGCATTGACAGCGACTCCTTGAGCATCGCCGGATCCTGCCTGTAGTTGTCGAGCGCGAGCGACTTGAGCCCCGCGAACGTCTGGCTCGAGACGAACTCGTTGAAGTCGAGCTTGAGCCCCGGCTTGCGCGCGTCGCGGCTGCCGCTGCCGCGAGACCTGACCCCGATGTTGCGGACGACGTGGCCGTTCCAGTGCAGGTCGGCGGGATAGTACGTGTTCTCGAGGTAATGCGCCTGGAGCTGGCTCCAGTCGTCGCCGTGCATCTCGAGGCGCAGCTCGTGGACGACGGTGTCGTCGAACAGCTCGGCAGCGTCGGGCCCCGCCTCCTGCGCGGTCCCCGTGGTGAGCAGCAGGCAGCCGATGCCCCAGGCGGCGCCAGCCGCTGTCGAGAGACGCGTGACGACGTGCATGCGACGACCTCCCGTGCTGCCGCGAGGAAACGGCGTCGGGCCATCGACGCCCGCGGCAGCGGCGGACGGTCGTGGCGTCATCGGCGAGACGGCTGTAAGACGACCCGCGCGGCCTGGCGGCCGGCGCTGCGTGCGTGTCGAGACGAATCAGGAGGGACGAACGCGCGTACTAGCGTTCCCAGACGCGCAGCTCGTGGATCGACCAGAACCACGTGCGCGTCTCGCCCGTCGTCCGCAGGCGCAGCTCGCGCGCGCGGTTCGGCGGCAGCGCGATGTCGATGCCCGGCGTGAGTGGCTCGCGCACGAGGCTCCTGACGATGCGCGCAAGCACGCTGCCGGTGTCGAGCACGCGCCAGCCGTCCCCGTCCTCGCGCGCTTCGACGACGAGCCCCCGCGGGTAGTCACCGAAGCTCCGGCCCTCGAGCTCGAGGCGCACCTTCGCGACGTCGCGGGGCCTGTCGAACCGCAGCACCACCCACTCGCGGCCCTGCTGGCGTTCCGCCGTCGCCCACCGCGTCGCCCGGACGCGGTCGAACGCCTGCGGCAGCAGCCCCGGCTGGTGCGACGCCTCCGCCTGCCAGCTGTCGGGCGTCAGCTCGCGCCACGCCGGGTCCGACGCATCGTCCCGCGAGGCGCTGGCGTCGGCGTCGAGCGGGCGCAGCTCGAGGATCGTGAGCCCGGCCCGGCGCTCGACGCGCGCGACGTGCGCGGTCCTTCCTGCCAGCGCGTCGGCCAGTGCCGCACCGGCGACGGGGTGGTCGTACAGCTCCGGGTGGACGACGATCCAGCGCAAGCCGATGGCGCGGACCGCGTGCAGGCTCTCGTCGAGGCGGGCCACCTCCGTGAACGGCGGACCGCCCAGGAACGCCTGGAGCGCCGACCCGTAGCCGCTGTACCCGTTCACGATGGGGTGGCCGTGCTCGAGCGTCCGGTACTGATGGCGCGTCGCCAGGAACGCATCGCCCACCGGCAGCTCCAGGAGCGGGCCGCGTGGCTGCGTCGCCAGCCAGGCGTACGCAGCGTCCTCGGCCCTCATGGACGCCGGCGGAAAGGCCTCGAGCGCCGGCGGCCCGGCATAGCCTTCCACTGCGGCGACGAGCGCCAGCGCACCGGCGACGGCGCGCCGCGCGATGGTGCCGGCGCGAAAAGTCAACCTCGCGAGGCCGATTGCCGCGAGTGTCGACAGGCCGAGGATGGCCACCGTGGCGAAGCGGGCGGGCACACGGAGCCCGTCCATGCCGGGCAGGACGGCCGCCAGCCACGAAAATGGTCCAGGCACAGGAGATGTCCAGCCGGACACGGTGGGATACGGCCCGAGCGACAGCGCGACAGCCACCGCGGTGATCGCCGCGTACAAGCCCGTCGCCTGGGACGCATTCAGGTCAAATGATCCTCGCGAGGTGGTGTTTTCGGCCCGTGCGGCGGGGTGCGAGGCATCCGCGGAGGGGCGTCGGCGCCACACCACGAGCGCCGCGATGGCGGCCACGGCCAGCGCCAGTGCCACCAGCCCGGGGAAGAGCTCGAACTCCTGCCGTCCTGTCGGCAGCCGCCCGCCCCAGAGCCACAGGTGTCCCACAACCTGGCCGTAGGCCTCGAGCGGCGGCGAATACAGCGCGACGTCGCCCGCCGAGCGGACGAGCCCCTGGTCGCGGCGGACGCGGACGTAGGCGAGCGCGACGGGCGCGAGCACGGCGAGGATGCCGGCGCTGGCGGCCGCAAGCTCCACGAGGTGGCGCCGCAGGGCCGCGCGCTGCCGCACGAGGCCGTACGCCACGACGATGGCGGCGGGGACGAACGTGAAGTAGAGGAAGTAGCCGTTTGACAGCGCCTGGAGCACGAATGCCGTGGCAGACAGGCCCAGCGCCCGCCGCCGGCCCGTCCTGAAGTAGAGGTGCAGGCCGAGCAGCGTGAGCGGCATCCACCCCGACGTGAGCACCTGGAGGTGGTAGACCTGCCCCGCGCGGTACGGCGCGCACGCGAAGATCACCGCGGCGACGCAGGCGACGTCGGCGCGGCGCGTGATCTCCCGCGCGAGGATGAACATTCCGAGCGCGGCCAGCGCCGTGCTCGCGATGAGCGCCACGTTGAAGACCAGCGCCGGGTTGCCGGTGATCCACTGGAGCGGCGCCGTGAACACGCTGATGCCCAGCATGTGCTCCGAGTAGGCGAACGTGTCCCGGTACGGGAAGAAGAACGGCGCGTCCCACAGGCCCTGGAGGCCGTGGCGCAGCCGGTCGGCGCCCCACCCGAGCACCCACATCGTGAACACGGGGTCGCCGTAGGGATGCGCGATCGTCGCGTGCGCGGCCCGGGCCGGCAGCGGCCACCACCACGGGACGGCCAGCAGCACGCTCGCCGCGGCGGCCCCGAGGACCTCGCGGCGCGTGCGCGCACCGCTGGTTGCGGGTTCTGCATGCCCTGGGCGCGCGTCGAGGCCCGCGGACGGGTCAGTCGGGTCGAGGCGACGGACGTTCATCGGCTGCGCGGGCACGGTACCACGGCGGATAGGCGGGCAGGCCGGGCTGCGCTGGCCGCTCGAGCCCGGGCGAGGTCGAGTCCGCCGTGCGCCCGCTGGCCGCCAGTCGTTGACGATCCAGAGACAACAGACACATGGCGATGGTCTTCATCAGCCACGCGCACGCCGACGAGCTGCTCGCCCGGAAGATCTCGGGGCTGCTGGGCGACGCCGTCGGCCTGGCTCCCGGCGACTTCTTCCTGTCGTCGCAGGAGGGGCACGGCGTGGCCCCCGCCATGAGCATCCGCGGCGCGATCATGCACGAGCTGCGCACGGTGCCGAGCCTCGTCGTCGTGCTGACGCCGCGGTCGGCCGCGAGCCCGTGGGTCTGGCTCGAAGCCGGCAACCGTCTCGGGTGCAGCGACGTCGCGCCGCCGATCTTCACCGTCCCGTCGGCGCGACACATGCCGCTGCTCGCGCCCGTGGCCGACATGCGCGCGCTGCAGCTCGACAACGACGGCGAGCTGCACGAGCTCGTGCAGGCCGTGGCGCAGAGCCTCGGGCGCACGCCGCACGACTTCCTGACCTACAAGCCGGCCCTCGAGGATGTCATCCAGACCGCCCGGCTGGCCTACTCGGAATCCGTGGAGCGCACGGCGCGCCTTGTCGGCTGGCTGACGCGGCACGCGGCAGGGATCGTCCTCGCCATGCTCGGCGCGGCCGCCCTCCTCGCCGCGGTGTGGGCCGGGCCGCGAGCGCCGGCCGAGGACGAGGACGGGCCGGTGACGCTGGTGACGCTCAACGAGGCCCTGGCCGCCAACGCCGCCAGGTATCTCGTGCTGAAGGGACGCGTGACGAGCGGCGACAGCGGCGTCCACGGCGCGACGGTGATGGTGGCGCGCGACGGCGAGGTGGCCGACCCCGAGAGCTGCGTCGAGCCGGCGTGCACCAGGCGCAGCACGACGACCGACGGCGAGTTCTCCATCGATCTGACGCGCATCCAGGCGCGCGACGGCGACCCCGTCTTCATCAGCGTCGTCCGCGACGGCTTCGAGTTCTTCTCGCGCGAGCTCGAGGTGGACGTCCGGGCGATGGACGTCCGCACGGCGCCGCAGACGGTGGTGCTGTCGGCGCGGAGCCTGCCATGACGCGCGCCGTCCTTGCCGCGCTCGCCCTCTTGCTGGTGCTGCACCGGCCCGCGCCGGCATTCGCGCAACAGGCCCCGTGCCGCCAGCCCCTCGCGAGGGCCGACATCGCGGCCGGCTCGTACGGCGTCGTGAACGCACGGCCGTTCGAGGGGCGCGTCTTCGTCTACGTGCCGGCCGGCAGCCGACAGATCTGGGTGGTGGAGGGCGTCTACGGGCGGCCGTTCGGCAGGACGTCGGGGCCGCTGGCGGCGTCCGAGTTCGCGGCCCTGCGGTCGAACCGCAACATCCGGGCGACGCCCGTCACCGTTGGCCGCGCGGACGGCTCCGAGGGCGCGCGTGTCCGTGTCCGCAAGGACACCTACGTCGTCGCCGTCGTCGGAGCCGGCGCCGGAGGGGTGCGCGTCGTGGCCTGCGGGCCGTGAGCGGGCCTGGCGGGTGTTGAGGCCTGCACGAGGCTCCGAGGGTGCTACGCTCGCGGCATCCATGACACGGTTCCCGCTGCGCGTCCTCGAGACCCTCCGCCGGCACGGCATGGTGTCTCCAGGCGAGCGGGTGCTCGTCGCGTGCTCGGGCGGCCCCGACTCGATGGCGCTGCTCGAAGCGCTCGTGGACGTCCTGCCGCGGGTCGGGGCCTCGGTGGCCGCCGTGGCACACGTGCACCACGGCATCCGGGGCGCCGATGCCGACGCCGACCTCGACTGGTGCCGCGCGGAAGCCGGGCGCCGCGGGCTGCCGTTCTTCGCGCGCCACGTGGACGTGCCCGGCGAGGCCCGGCGCCGGCGCTGGTCGCTCGAGCGGACGGCCCACGTCCTGCGGCATGCGGCGCTCCGGGAGATGGCCGGCGAGGCAGGCGCCACGAGGATCGCGCTCGGGCACACCCGCGACGACCAGGCGGAGACCGTCGTCCTGCGCTTCCTGCGCGGCGCCGGCACGCGCGGGCTCGGCGGGATGTGGCCGCGCAAGGGCGTCATCATCCGGCCGCTCATCGACATTTCGCGGGCCCGGGTGGAACAGTTCCTTGCCGAACGGGGTCTCAGCTACAGGGACGACGCGACGAACGTGGACCTGGGGATTCCCAGGAACCGCATCCGGCACGAGGTGCTGCCGGCGCTGGTGGCCGTCGCCGGGGCCGGGTTGCCGGCGCGCCTTGCCAGGCAGTCGCAGGGCTGGCGCGACGACGAGGCGTTCCTTTCAGCCGCGGCCGAGCCGTGGGTCTCGCGGGTGCTCACGCCCGCCGGCAGCAACGGCTGGCGGCTGTCGCCCGGGCTGCTGGCGGAGGCGCCGGCCGCGCTGCGGCGCCGGATCAGGCTGGGCGTGGCCCGCCGGCTGCTGCGCGAGGCCACGACCGCGCGGGCGGTCGAGCGGCTGGAGCGGCTCGAACGGCTGGGCGCGGGAAAGCGGGCGCGGTTCGGGGCATGGCAGGTCTGGCGCGACGATGCCGATCTTCTGTTCAGGCGCGCGGGGAGCGCAGGGCCGGGTCGGGCACCGGACACCTCCCGGGCGTCTGTCGAGGCCGACCCCGTGCTCCTGCAGGTGCCGGGGAGCGCTGAATTCGCGCCGTCCGGCGTGACGCTTCGGGCCGAGGTGGCCTCGGTGGCGGAGATCGGCGCCCGTGAGCAGCCGCGCGACAGGGATACGGCCCTGCTGGATGCCGATCGGGCCGGGGACGCCCTGCTCGTGCGCTCGTGGCGGGCCGGCGACAGGATGCGGCCGGCCGGAGTCGGCGGCAGTCAGAAGTTGCAGGACCTGTTCGTGAACAGGAAGGTGCCGCGGGCCCGACGGGCCGGTGTGCCCGTCGTGACGACGCGTGAAGGGCGCGTCGTGTGGGTGGCCGGGCTGGCCGTGGACGAGGCGTTCACGGTGGGGCCGACCACCTCTCGCGTGGTAATCTTGAGAGCCACGCACCCAGGAGGGAAGGCTTGAATTCAACGCTCAGGAGCCTGCTGTTCTGGATGGTGCTGGTCGTTGCCGGGGTGCTCGTCTGGAACTTCTCGATGTCGTTCCAGACCCGCGAAACGGTCCAGCCATTCAGCGAGTTCGTACAGCAGCTCGACGCCGGCAAGATCGAGAAGGTCACCATCTCCGGCCAGGAGATTGTCGCCACGACCAAGACCGGCGACAAGTTCCGGACCCTCGCGCCGAGCCAGTACGAGGGCCTCGGCAACAAGATGGTGGCCAACAAGGTCGTGGTGCAGGCCGAGAAGGAATCGGGCAGCCCCTGGACCGCCTTCCTGTACATGTGGGCGCCCATCCTGCTGATGATCGCCTTCTGGGTGTTCTTCATGCGGCAGATGCAGAGCGGGGGCAACAAGGCCCTGTCGTTCGGCAAGAGCCGCGCGAAGCTCTCCTCGGGTTCCCAGAAGAAGATCACCTTCAAGGACGTCGCCGGCGTCGACGAAGCCAAGGAGGAGCTGCAGGAGATCATCGACTTCCTGCGTGAGCCCCAGAAGTTCCAGAAGCTCGGCGGGCGCATCCCGAAGGGCGTGCTGCTCATCGGCCAGCCGGGCACGGGCAAGACGCTGCTGGCCCGCGCGGTAGCCGGCGAGGCCAACGTCCCGTTCTTCTCGATCAGCGGCTCCGACTTCGTCGAGATGTTCGTCGGCGTCGGCGCCTCGCGCGTGCGCGACCTGTTCGAGCAGGGCAAGAAGAACGCGCCCTGCATCATCTTCATCGACG
>CAYSHC010000117.1:0-10706 GCA_964430855.1 uncultured Vicinamibacteraceae bacterium | reverse complement strand
AGGAGGACCTGCAGCGCATCTGGGTGCTGCGCAAGGTGCTCAACCCGCTGTCGCCCACCGAGGCCATGGAGCTGCTGCTCAGCAAGATGAGCAAGACCCGGTCGAACGCGGAGTTCCTCGCCTCGCTGTCGGCGGGCAAGTAGCGGGTCGCTTGAGGCGGCCCCTCCCCCACCATCTGCAGGTGCGAACGGCCCCGGGTCCCCGGGGCCGTCGTGCATATCGGTCCGCGGTGAGCGGATAGCGGTTCGCGCTAAGCGGTAAGCGGTCCGCGGCTACGGTATGACGTGCGTGCGGTCCCAGCGGTGCTTCCGGAGCGCCGCCACCGTCTCGGACGACAGGCGCCTGCCGTCCGAGACGGCCGTGTTCTGCTCCACGTGACGCACCTTCCGCATGCCGGGGATCGTCGTCGACACCTGCGGGTGCTCGAGGATGAAGCGCAGCGCCAGCTCGGGCAGCGTCATGCCGTCCGGCACGTCGCGCTTTACCGCCTCCACGCGCTCGAGCGTCTCGCGCAGATTCTCGGGCGTGAAGTACAGGTTGCGCCAGTCGCCTTCGGGCCACGTCATGTCGGCCGTCATCGTGCCGGTGAGGCTGCCCTCGTCGAAAGGCACGCGCGCGATGATCGCGACGTCGAGCCGCGCGGCGGCGGGAAACAGCTCGTCCTCCGGCGACTGGTCGAAGATGTTGTAGACCACCTGCACGGCGTCGACGAGGCCGGTCTCGAGCGCCCGGAGGACGTTGGCCGGCTCCCAGCGATTCACGCTGATGCCGAAGCCCTCGATCTTGCCGTCGCGTTTCAGGTCCTCCGCGGCGCGCTGCCACCCGTCATCGGACGCCCACGCGTCGCTCCAGACGTGCAGCTGCTGGAGGTCGATGCGCTCGACGCCGAGGTTGCGCAGGCTGCGCTCGGTCATCTCGACGATGTAGTCGTAGGGGAAGACCTCGGCGACCGGCGTGTCGGCCGTGCCGGGCCACTGGCGGTTCTTCGGCGGGACCTTCGTCGCGACGTAGAGCCGCCTGTCCGCGTGCCGGCGCAGCGTGGCCGCGAGCAGCTGCTCGCTGTGCCCGTCCCCGTAGGCGTACGCCGTGTCGAAGAACGTCACGCCGCGAGACACGGCCGCGTCGAGCGACGCCAGCGACTGCTCGTCGTCGCTGCCGCTCCAGCCGCCCATGCCCCACATCCCGTAGCCGATCTCGGATACCTGCCACCCGAGACGTCCGAACCGTCGCGTCTGCATGACGGGCATCGTAACGCGGAAGGGGCGCGCCGACACGTCAGGTGCGGACAGCCGTCGGCACCGGGCAGGAAATTGGCCGGTCGGGTCAGGAAATTGGCTGGTCGGGTCAGGAAATTGGCTGGTCGGCCGGTCAGTGGGCCGCCCGGTCACCGCCGGGCCGCTGCCCTCCGCCTCAGGGCGCGCGAGCCGAGAAGCAGGCCCGACCCGACAAGCGCGAGGATGCTCGGCTCCGGTACCGGGACGTCGCGCTCCTCCGTCAGCGGTTCACTGGCCAACGCGAAGCTTTCGAAGCCATGGAAGCCGCTCTGGAGGGCCAGGAAAGTCGGCGCGGGAGGCGAATGCAGGGCAACCCGGAATTCGTCCTCGATCGAGTAGTCGGGCGTCTCGACGACGAACTGCGGCAGCGGCGTCTCGAACTGCGGCCGGCGGATGTTGGCGAAGTAGCCGCCGTAGGCATGGAACGCCGCGAGCTCGAGGGGCGTCCAGGGGATGTCCTCGAACGCGAGGGCACCCGGCGAGTACGTGAAATACGGCTGCTGCCAGCCGATCGGGCCGGCGTAGGCGACGCCGTTCACGACGAGGGCCATGAAGGCGGCGCAGGTGAGGCGCTTGAGCACGTCTGTCTCCGGTGAGCTGACACTCGTGTCGTCGGACCGACACTTCCGTGATCGACACGCCACCCGTACGCGGTGCAAACCCGTGCCCCGCGCGACGGCGTGCCACTACCGGCTGCTGGACAGAGCAAGAACCCTGCCGCTCCACGCGCGCCGACACGCGCCGTCATCGACTTGCGCATCGTCCGACCGCCGACAAGACTAGTGCGCGATGCGTCGCTCCGCCGTGCTGCTCGTCACCCTGCTCGCCGGTGCCGCAGCCGCGTGGTGGTGGAGCACGCTGCCGCCCCCGCCCACCCGCACCGACTGGCGCATGCGCGCACACGTGCTCGCAGGCACCGGGGTCACGGGGACAGCGGACGGCCCGGCGGACGCCGTGGCGTTTGCCGATCCGTTCGGCGTGGCCGTGGCGCCCGACGGGGTCCTGGTCGTCACCGACGGCGACCGCCTCCGCACGGTGGCTCGAGACGGCTCGACGCGCACGCTCACGGGGGGCCCTCACGGGTTTGTCGACGGCCCCTGGCACGCCGCCCGCTTCTCCACCCTCTCGGGTGTTGCCGTCAGCGCCGACGGCACGGTGTACGTGGCCGACACGGGCAACCATGCGATTCGCGTGGTGCACCCCCACGGGCAGGTCTCGACGCTGGCGGGCGCCGGCGTCCCGGGCCATCGCGATGGCGCTGGCGCAGATGCGATGTTTGACGGCCCCGTCGGCCTGGCCCTCGACGACGAAGGCACGCTCTACGTCACCGACACGTACAACGACGCCATCCGCGTGGTCACGCGCGACGGTCAGGTGACGACGCTCGCGGGCGGCGGGGGGCCGGGACTGGCCGACGGCGTCGGACGCGACGCGGCGTTCGACACGCCAGCGGGCCTGGCCATCCACCCCTCGGGCCACCTCGTCGTCGCGGATGCGGGCAACGGCGTGCTGCGACGGGTGTCGAAGGCGGGTGAGGTCACGACCGTCGCGCTCCTCGGCGCGTCGCTCGCGCGGCCGCTCGCCGTGACGGTCTCGGGCGATGGCATCGTCCACGTCACCGACGAACGGGGGGCGGTCGTGCGGTATACGTCCGACGGCACCGCGCAGGTGGTCGCCGGCGGCGGCGACGCCGGCTTTGCCGACGGCCTCGGCACGACGGCCCGCTTCAGGCGCCCTGCCGGCCTTGCGTGGACGGCATCGGGGCGCCTCGTAGTGGCCGACACCGGCAATGCCCTGCTCCGCGTGCTGACCGACCCGCACGAGATCACGCTCGACCCGCCGGCCTCGCCGCGCGTAAGGCCACGTTTCGACGCGTCGGCGTTCCGCATGCAGCCACTGCTGTGGCCGGTGGCACCCTTCGAGGGCCCGCACGAGGTCGCTGGCACGCATGGCGAGCACCGCGGCGGCGACGCCCCGCGCTTTCACCGCGGCGTGGACATCCGCATGCCGCAGGGCACGCACGTGCACGCCGTGCGCCCGGGCGTGGTGTCGAGCCCGCTGGGGAACGGTGCCGTGGGCACCATCAACGAGTGGGTGCGCGTGGGCGACGTCACCTACGTCCACATCCGCGCGGGACGCGGGCGGCGCGACGAGTTGTTCGACACGGCGCGCTACAAGGTGGACGCGCCAGACGGCCGCTTCGAGCGCCTCCGCGCCCGTCGCGGGGCGCGGTTCGAGACGGGCGACCACGTAGGCACGGTGAACGCGTTCAACCACGTCCACATGGCCATCGGGTGGCCCGGCGACGACCACAACCCGCTGACGCTGCGCCTCGTCCAGTTCCGCGACACCATCCCGCCGACGATCGCGCCAGGCGGCATCCGGCTGTACGACGCGGCGGGCATCCCCTTCCCGCAGGGCCGGCTCGGGCGGACGCTGGTGCATGGACGCGTTCAGATCGTCGTCGACGCCTGGGATCAGGCCGACGGCAACGTGCCGTGGCGCCGGCTCGGCCTGCACGCGCTCGGCTACCAGGTGCTCCACCCCGACGGCACGCCGGCCCCGGGGTTCGAGACGCCGCGCATCACGCAGCGCTTCGACAGGCTCGACGCCGACGGGCAGGCGCCGGCCCTCGTCTACGCCCCCGGAAGCGGCATCCCGGCCTACGGCAGCCGGCGGACGCGCTTCCTCTACGTGGTCACGACGCGACTCGAGGAGGGGCGTGCCACATGGGACGCGTGGGACACCCGGACGTTGCCGCCCGGCGACTACGTGCTGCGGATCCACGCGGCCGACGTGGCAGGCAACACGGCCGTGGCGCGGCGAGACCTGGCTGTTGCCGTGCTCGGCGGCTGAGGTTGGCCCGCGTGCTATACTTTTGGTTTGTTCGGCGAGCGAAGGAGCACACAGTGAAAGCCGGAATTCATCCCGAGTACTACGAGGTCGAGGCCCGCTGCGCCTGCGGCGCGACGTGGAAGACGCACTCCACGAAGAAGGAGCTCCACCTCGAGATCTGCAACAACTGCCACCCCTTCTTCACGGGCCGGCAGAAGCTCGTCGACACGGAAGGCCGCGTCGAGCGCTTCACCCGCAAGTTCGGCGCGCAAACGGTGGCTGGCCGCAAGGCTGCCGAGAAGCAGCGCAAGGGCGCGTCGGCGTAACCCGCCCGCCTACCGCTCGTCCTCACTCGCCGCGCCGGTGTCGGCCCACAACGGCCGAGCCGGCAAGGCGCGTTCCACCTTCCGTGCAATCCTCGCGAGGCGGCGTCCGAACGCCTCGCGTTCGGCCCGCCCGATAGCCGCGGCGATGCCGGCTTCGGCATGCCGGCGGGCCTCCTCGAAGTCGCGGGCCCGGTGCTCGTGGTGGACCGCGAGCGCCTCCCTGGCCTCGCGCATCACCTGCGGCCGCCCTCCGAGCGCCAGCACCTGGCGCCACGCCTCGGCTGCCTCGTCGTAGCGCCGCATCCGGCGCAGCAGCCGGGCCAGGGCCCGCGCCGACGCCCGTCGCACCTCGATCGGCTGCCAGCGGTCGGCCACGGCCTGCCTGTAGCAGCGCACCGCGGCGTCGGTGTGCCCCGCGCGCTCGAGCAGCGTCCCGAGCCCCCACGTCTCGAGTCCGGCCGGCGCCGAGCATGACGCCGAGGCCAGCAGGCGCTGCGCGTGCGCCGTCAGCGCGGCCAGCGAGATCAGGTCGAGCCGGTTGTGCAGGAGCACCGGGTCGAGCAGCGTGCCGGTCCCGCCGCGGACGAACGCGAAGTAGCGCCCGGGGATCTCGTAGCCCGGCACGTCACCGACGCGGCCGAAGCCGAGCACCGACCATTCGAGGTGCGTCAGCCGGCAGCTGCGCTCGCCATCCTCGCCCATGCGCCAGAGGCGCCTGGCCGCCGGCAGCATGTCGAGGTGCGGCAGGTCGCAGACCGCCTGCGGCAGCCGGTGGAGCTCGTTGCGCATTTCCATCACGGGCACATCGAACGTCCGCCCGTTGAAGGTGACCAGCAGGTCGGCGTCCTCGAGGTGGGCGTTGACGGCATGCAGCAGCGCCCGCTCCGACGCATACCCGGGAAGCACGTACTGCGACGTGAGGAACCCCCGCGGCGTGGCCTCGCCGATGCCGACCATGAACGGCACGGTGCCGGCGCCGCCGCTGAGGCCCGTGGTCTCGAGATCGACGTACACGACGCGCGTGCCTTGCGCGTACGGCGTCACGGGGCGGCCAGCGAGCACGTCAAGCCACGGGTCGATCGAGACGACGCAGTCGTCGACGGCGACGCGCCCGTGCGGGGTGCCGGCAGGCACGAGGACGTCGATCCGCCAGCAGATGCCGTGCGGTGTCTCGACGGGGCGGGCGCCGGGCAGCGCCGGGCCTGTGGCCGCGTCGCGCGCGTCCATCGGCAGGCCCTCGGCATCGACCGGCGCATAGGTGAGCTCGCGCGGCGTACGGGCAGCCGATTGCCGGGCGATCTCGCGCAGGCGTTCGAGATGCCGGCCAGCCATCAGAACGGCACCTCGTCGGCCGGCGCATCCGACTGCAGCCGCTCGAGCAGCGCGAGCGCCACCTGCTTGGCACGCGGGCCGGTCTCGCCCACGGGCCCCACGCACGACGGGCAGCCCCGCTCACACGCGCACGACGCGATGAGCGCCGTCGTCTGCGCCAGCAGCGCGTCGTGCATGCGGAACAGCGGCGCACTGAAGCCGATGCCGCCCGGATAGGCGTCGTAGAGGAACACGTGGGCGTCGGCCGTGCCGCTCACCGGCGGCGCCGTCGTGCCCGTCGTCGCCTCGCCGCTGCCCGAGTCGATCGAGACGCCGATGTCGCGCTGGTCGCACATGAGCAGCAGCTGCGCGACGGACTTCATGGCAAAGGCCAGCGCGCTGACGCCGTCACGGCGGTCGTCGGGGCTGGCCGGCACCTCGAGCAGCACCGCGCGCGGGATCGTCAGCCAGTAGGCCGTCGTGTGCATCTGCTGCTCCGGCAGGTCGAGGTCGCCGGAGCCGACGTTCTCGTTGGTGTAGAACCGGATCTTCTTGAAGCCCACGACACGCGACACCACGTGCACGTCGCCGTGCGACCGGCCCGACCGGTTCGGGCGCGGGATGACCGCCGCGTCGCCGGCGGCGGCCGGGGCGCCAGCGTTCACCGACGCGATGGCGTCGGGCAGGCTCGCGGTCGCCGTGGCCTGCTCGCCGAGGCTCGACTCGAACACGTCGAGCACGGTGACCTTCGTGTACGTGATGGCGTCGGTGTAGTAGTCGCAGTCGACGCTGCGCACGTAGGCCTTGCGTCCCTCGATGTCGAGCCGTTCCACCTGGTACAGCGCGCCCTCGAGGATGTAGATGGCCTTCTCGTGCAGCGTCGAGAGCGCGCTCGTGTAGTCGGTCTCGCCGATCACCCGCGCGCCGTCAGTGGCGTCGACGATGACGAAGTTGTCCGACGTGACGGCACGCAGGCTGATGGCATCGGCCGGGTACGACTCGTGCGTCCAGTGCCACTGGTCGTCGGCAAGGTGCACGAAGCCCTGCTCCGACAGCGCCTGGAGCACGTCGCCGGCGTCCACCGTCGCCCTGCCGAACGCCTCGCCGTCGGCAAACGGCAGCTCGAAGGCCGCGCACTTGACGTGGTTGAGCAGGATCTGGAGGTTGTCGGGGTTGATCAGCGCGTGCTCGGGCGATGCCTCGAAGAAGTACGCGGGATGCCGGATGATGAACTGGTCGAGCGGCGCGCTCGACGCGACGAGCACGACGGCCGATCGGCCGGAGCGTCGCCCCGCGCGGCCGGCGCGCTGCCACGTGGATGCGATCGTCCCCGGATACCCCGCCATCACGCAGACGTCGAGGGCGCCGATGTCGATGCCGAGCTCGAGCGCGTTGGTCGAGACGACTGCCCGCACCTCTCCGGCGCGCAGGCCGCGCTCGATCTCGCGCCGCCGCATCGGCAGGTACCCGCCGCGATAGCCGCGCACGGCCTCGGGCGCCCCGGGCGGTCCTTCGCACGCGTCCTTCAGGTAGGTCGTCAGAATCTCGGTGGCCAGCCGGCTCTGCGCGAACACGATGAGCTGGAGGTGCCGCTGGAGGAACTCGAGGGCCACGCGGCGGGCCTCGGCGAGGTACGAGCGGCGGATCCCGAGGGCCCGGTTCACGACAGGCGGGTTCACGAACAGGACGAACTTCTCGCCACGTGGCGCCCCGTTCTCGTGCACGAGCGTGAACGGCTGCTCGGTGAGCTGCTCGGCCAGCTCCCGCGGATTCGCGATGGTCGCCGACGTGCAGATGAACGTCGGCGTCGACCCGTAGTGCCGGCAGATCCGCTGGAGCCGGCGGAGCACGTTGGCCAGGTGGCTCCCGAAGACGCCCCGGTACGCGTGCAGCTCGTCGATGACGATGTAGCGGAGGTGCTCGAACAGCCGGGCCCACCGCGGATGGTGCGGGAGCACGCCGGCGTGCAGCATGTCGGGGTTGGTCAGCACGACGTTGCCGCGCGTGCGGATGGCGCGGCGCGCATCCTGCGGCGTGTCGCCGTCGTAGGTGAACACCCCGATCTCGCGACCTGCCGCCTCGTTGATCGGCTGGACGAGCGCGTGCAGCTCCGCGAGCTGGTCCTGCGCCAGGGCCTTCGTCGGGTACAGGTAGAGGGCCCGCGCGCCCGGCTCCTCGAGCAGCGTGCTGAGCACCGGGCCGTTGTAGCAGAGCGTCTTGCCCGAGGCCGTCGGCGTCACGACGACGACGTTGCCGCCGGCCAGCGCGGTGGACATGGCCTCGGCCTGGTGCGTGTATGGACGGGTGATGCCTCGCGCGGCGAGGGCCGCAAGGAGGGCGGGGTGCGTGCCCTCGGGGAAGTCGGCGTACCGGGCCTCCTGCGCGGGCAGGCGCCGGACCGCCGTGACGTGCTGGTCGCTGTCGACCTCGCCTTCGGGACCCCATTCCGCGAGGTCGACGAGGTCGCTCCGGCCGCCCGCCGCGAGGTCGCGGGACGGCACGAAGCGTCGGAGCGCTTCCTGGAGCGCCGAATCCTTGTCACCCGGATAGCGCGCCAGTGTGCGGCTCATGGTCGGTCGATGCTACCAACCACGGGAGGGGCGATCAAGCGGCGAAGCAGCGTCGGGGGGGCGGTGCCGGCCCATGGCCACCTTCGCCGCGAAGCCGCTCAACCCGATGACGCCGACGAGATTCGGGAAAATCTGGAGCGCGTTCATGAGGTCGCCCCATGCCCAGACCACGTCGACCCGCGCGACGGCGCCGAAGGGAATGAGCAGGCAGAAGATCCACCGGTACGGCAGCGCGACGCGCACGCCCAGCAGGTACTCGAAGAACTGCTCGCCGTAGAAGGCCCAGCCGATGAGCGTCGTGTAGCCGAACAGGAAGGCGCACACCGTCACGACGTAGCCGCCGACGCCGGGCATGGCCTGGTCGAAGGCCGCGGCCACCGCCGCGGTGCTCGTGAGGCCCGATTGCCACACGCCCGTGAGCAGGATGGTCATCGCGCTGATCGTCGACGTGACAAACGACACGATGAACGTCTCCATCACGGCGTGCAGGCCCTGCCGCTCGGGGCGGGTGCTGCGGGCGGTGCCGTAGGCGACCGACGCGGTGCCGTAGCCGGCTTCGTTGGCGTACATGCCGCGCGCCAGGCCGTACCGCATCGCGATGAACATGCCGAGGCCGCCCCCTGCCGCGGCCCGCAGCGAGAACGCCTCCTCGACGACCAGCGCGAGCACGGCGGGGATGCGCGACGCGAACACGCCCATCACGAGCAGCCCCCCGCCCAGGTACAGCCCCACCTTGAGCGGCGAGAGCTTCTCGACGACGCGGCCGATGCTCGTGATGCCGCCGATGATGACCAGCCAGACGAGCACCGCGATGCCGACGCCGGCCGCCCACCGCGGGATGCCGAGCTCGCTGTCGAGCACGACGGCCATCGAGTTGGGCTGCGTGAACGGCGTCGTCGTCAGGGCGGCAATGCCGGCGATGAGCGCGTAGGCGCCAGCGAGGCGCGGCAGGCGCATGCCGTCGCGCAGGACGTACATGGGGCCGGCCAGCACGGTGCCGCCGCGCGTCTCGCGCCAGGTGACGCCCAGGACCGCCTCGGTGAACTTGATGGCCGTGGCGACGAAGCCGTACGCCCAGATCCAGAACAGGGCCCCCGGCCCGCCCGAGACGATGGCCGTCGCGACCCCGGCGATGTTGCCGGTGCCGATCGTGCCGGAGATGGCCGTCATGAAGGCCTGGAACGGCGTCAGCGCGCCGCCCGCCCCGGTGTCGGCCGCCGCGAACATCGTGCGCAGGGCTTCGGGGAACCGGCGCACCTGGACGAACCGGTACCGCACGGTGAGGAAGGCGCCCGTGCCGAACAGCAGCATGAGCAGCCACGGCATGAAGAGGGCGTCTGCCGCCTGCTGGATGAGCGCCGCGAGTGTCGTCAGCATCGCGCTCGGCGGGACGCAGCGCGCACGGTCGTGCCGCGCCGGGACGGGCCCTTCGGACGACGGTCGTGCGCGCGCCCGCCGGTCATATGTTCGAACGCGACTGGCAGCCGTCCACGGGGATGCAGGCGCCACTCACCCAGCTCGCGCGCGGCGAGGCCAGGAACGCGACGACGTCGCCCACTTCGTCGGCGCGGCCGAACCGGCCGAACGGCAGCTCCCGCGCGATGAAGGCGGCGATGCCCTCGGGGTCGGCACGCTGGCGCTGGTGCCACGAGCCGCCCTCGAAGAGGATGGAGCCCGGCGCAATGCTGTTGACGCGGATGTTGTCGGCCGCCAGCTGCTGCGCGAGCGCCTTGGCGAGGCTGATCTCGGCGGCCTTGACCGCGTTGTACGTCATGCGCCCGCCCGACTCGCGCCCCCAGATCGACGCAATCATCAGGATGACGCCACCGCCGCGCGCCTTCATCGACGGCACCACCAGGCGCGACATGCGGATGGCCGGGAAGAGCGTCTGGTCGAACGCCTGCTGCCACACGTCGTCCGGTGTGTCGAGCAGGCCGGCGCCCTTGCCCAGGCCGACGTTGTTGACGAGGACGTCCACGCCCCCGAACGCCTCGACGGTGGCGTCATGAATGGCCTGCGCGCCATCGGTCGTCGACACGTCGGCGGCCACCGCGATGACGTCGTCTTCCGACCGCGCCACGCCGCGCACCTCGGCGACCGCGCGCTCGAGCGCCTCGGCGCCGCGCGCGCACAGCGTCACGCGTGCGCCCTCGGCCGCGAGTGCCTTCGCGCTCGCCAGGCCGAGCCCCCGGCTCGACCCGGTGACGATCGCGGCCTTGCCGGCCAGTTGCAGGTCCATCTAGCGGATTCCTCCGTCGGTGAGGTCGTTGAGGCGCCAGTCGAAGGTCTGGTACGCCATGGTGAAGGTGTTGCGCTGAAGTCCCTCGCGCTCGCGCGGCAGCACGTGCGGCATCACGAACTGGAGCACGGCCCGCTCGATCGGGCTGCGG
>CAYSHC010000116.1:0-10793 GCA_964430855.1 uncultured Vicinamibacteraceae bacterium | reverse complement strand
GTGTCGCCGCCGCCGCCAAGGCCGAGGACGCCCTGGATGCGCCCGTCCCGGTAGAGCGACGGCACGAGCGTACAGGCGCCCTGCTCCATCGCGGCGACGGCGGCGCCGCGATCACCGGCCGCCCGCAGCGCGTCCAGCGTCGTGCCCGCCGCGGCGGCGACCTCGGCGGCGCCGATGTCTGGCGTGAAGGGCGGTTCGCCGAGCACGCCGAGGTCCATCACGAGGGTATCGACGTCGAGCGCGTGCAGGCGCTCGCGGACGAAGGCGTATTCGTCGCCCTTGGTGTCGAGCGTGCCGGCGAGCAGGACCGTCGGCTTCACGGCGTCCCTCCTGTCGACGCGCGCAGCGAGGCCCAGGGTTCCTCGCGCGAGACGTCCACGACGGCCGGTCCGTCCGAGGCGGCAGGCGACAGGATGGCGAGGAAGACGAGCGTCGAGTCGCCAGCGTTGTAGGTGGCGTGCACCTCGTCGGCGGGAATGTGCGCGATGTCGCCCGGGCCGAGATCGCGCCGTACCCGGCCGACCCACTGCTCGGCGCGGCCCTCGATGACATAAATCACTTCCTCGAGCGAGGGGTGCCGATGGAACGCGTGGCCGGTGCCGGGCGGCATGCGGACACGGACGAGCTGAAGCCGGCTGGCCTCGGTCAACCCCGGCCGGCACAGCCACTCGTGCGGCCCCCACGGCAGGTGTTCGACCTGCATCTCCGCTGGTGTCACGAACCGGTGTCGCGTGCCTGACTGCTCTCCCATGCATCCCCTCGCGGCGGCCACGATGGCCCCGGTATACTTCCACCTCACGTCACACGACCAGACCTGATTTCCCGGGAGACGTACGAGTATGCCCCAGCTGTACGCCTGGCCGCCGGCCCGCCGTTCCGCTCGTCGCGCTCTGGCAGCGTTCGCGCTCACGTCCCTCACGCTGCTCGGCGTCGCGCCGCACGCCCGCGCGCAGGCGGCCCCGGCCGATCGCCTCCAGGTCCTTTTCCTCGGCGACGACGGGCATCACGAGCCCCACGCGCGAGCGAAGTCGGTCCTGCCGACGTTCAGCGCCGCCGGCATCGACCTCTTCTACACGGACGACCCGGCCGACCTGCGTCCCGACGTCCTGGCGCTGTACCACGTGATCGTGCTCTACAACAACCACATGCAGGTGGAGCCGGACCAGCTGGCGGCCCTGCTGTCGTTTGTCGGGCGGGGCGGTGGCCTCGTCGCCGTGCACTGCGCCTCGGCCTCGTTCCAGAACGCCGAGGCGTTCGTGCAGGTGATCGGCGCGGCGTTCAAGAGTCACGGCAGCGGGACCGTGCGCGTCGAGCGGCGTGCGCCCGACCACCCGGCCATCGCGGGCGTGCCGACGTGGGAGAGCTGGGACGAGACGTACGTGCACACGCGCCACAACCCGGTGGACCGCACCGTGCTCGAGGTGCGCCGCGAAGGCGACCACGAGGAGCCGTGGACGTGGGTGCGCCCCTACGGCAAGGGTCGGGTCTTCTATACCGCCTGGGGTCATGACGCGCGCACGTGGGAGACCGACGGGTTCCGGCAGTTGCTGATGCGCGGCATCCGCTGGTCGGCCGGCGACTGGGGCCTCGACGCGAAGCCGACCGAACCCACGCCGACGTTTGTCGACCTCGAGGTGCCGCTGCCGGTCTACGTGCCCGGCGCGCCATGGAACACGCAGGGCGAACCGGAGCGGCGTGGCCAGGCGCCGATGACGGTCGAGGACTCGCTGGCGCTCACCACGCTGCGTCCCGGCTTCACGATCGACGTCTTCGCCACCGACCCCATGGTCCGACGCGTGGTGGACTTCACGTGGGACGCCCGCGGGCGGATGTGGCTCGTCGAGACCAACGACTACCCGAACCGCGTGCTGCCGCCGGGCGAGCCCGGTGGCGACCGCGTGCTGATCCTCGACGACACCGACGGCGACGGACGCGCCGACGACGCGAAGGTCTTCGCTGACGGGCTGAACCTCGCCACCAGCCTGGTGCTGGTACGCGGCGGCGTCATCGTCGCGCAGGCGCCGCAGATCCTCTTTCTCGAGGACACCAACGGCGACGGCAAGGCCGACAGGCGCACGGTTCTCTCTGACGGCTGGCCGCGCACCGATACGCATGGCACGCCGAGCAACCTGCGCTACGGCCTCGACAACCAGATCCTCGGATCGGTCGGCTACAACGGCTTCCGTGGCACCGTCGGCGACCGCACGTGGGACCGCGGCGAGTTCGGCCCCGGCTACTTCCGCTTCCCGTCCGACGGGTCGTCGCTCGAGTACCTCGCGCGGACGAGCAACAACACGTGGGGCGTCGCGCTCAGCGAGGACGGCTACATCTTCGGGTCGACGGCCAACGACCGACCGAGCAACTTCGTCCACATCCCGGCGCGCTACTACCACACGCTCGGCATGCGCGAGACCATCCTGCCCGGCATCGAGAAGCGCTCGGACATCTACCCGCTGACCGACATCAAGCAGGTGGACCAGTTCGGCAGGTACACGGCCGGCGCGGCGCACGAGATCTACACGGCGCGAGCCTTCCCGCGCGAGTACTGGAACCGCGCCGCGTTTGTCGCCGAGCCGACGGGGCATCTCGTCGGCCAGTTCGACCTCCAGCGCCGCGGCACGGCATACGAGGCACGCAACAGGTGGAGCTTCGTCGCGAGCCGCGACCAGTGGTTCTCGCCGGTGCAGGTAAAGGTCGGGCCGGACGGTGCGCTGTGGATCTCGGACTTCTACTCGCTCGTCGTGCAGCACAACCCCACGCCACAGGGGATGGAGACGGGCGAAGGCCGCGCGTACGAGACACCGAACCGCGATGCCGAGCGCGCGCGAATCTACCGTGTGCAGTGGCGCGATGCCCCGCCGGCCAGACGGCTCGCGCTGCACGAGGCCACGCCACCGGAGCTGGTCGAGACGCTGCGGCACGACAACATGCTGTGGCGGCTCCTCGCGCAACAGCTGCTCGTCGAGCGCGGCAACCGCGACGTCGTGCCCGCGCTGGTTGCCATGCTGCGCGACCACACGATCGATGCCGAGGGCCTCGCGCCCGGGCCGCTGCACGCCTTGTGGACGCTCCATGGCCTCGGCGCGCTCTCGGCCGAGGGCGAGGCGCTCGAGGCCGCGCGGGCGGCGCTGCACCATCCCGCGGCGGCGGTGAGGCGCGCCGCCCTCCAGGCCCTCCCGCGGGATGCCGCGCTCGCCGAGGCGATCGTCGGGGGCGGGTTGCTGCCGAACCGGGCCGCTCCGGGCGCGATGGACTACACCGTCGGCAACACGCTGCTGCAGGATGCCGACCCCGGTGTCCGGCTCGAGGCGGTGCTGGCGCTGTCGGAGCTGGAGCCGTCGGCAGGGGCGCGGGCCGTGCTGCTCGAGACGCTGTTCACCCCCGTGACCGCCGCCGATCCCTGGATGCCCGATGCCGTCGCGATCGCCGCGGCCCCGCACGGACTCGATCTGGCGGTCGAGATCACGACGCGGAAGCTGCCTGCCGACGACGAGGCCGTGCGGAAGGGCGTCGCCACGACAGTGCAGCTGCTCGCACGCTACTTCGGCCGCGAAGCTGACGCGGACGTGGCGGCGCGCCTGTTCGAAGCCATCGCCTCGACCGACGCGACGCGGGCGGCCGCGGCGCTCACCGGCCTGGCCGAGGGCTGGCCCGACGAGCAGCCGCCAGCCTTTACCCCGGCGCAGCGGCAACGGCTCCAGGCCATCGCCGCGTCATTGCCCGCCGAGCCGAAGGCGCTGCTGCCGAAGGTCGCCGAGCGCTGGGGCCTCGATGATGTCTTCGGAGTGACGCCATGATGGAGCGCATGAGATCGCCTGAAGGCGCGCAGGTGACGGTGCGACTCGCACGCGCGGCGCGGGTGCGGACCGCGGCGCTCGCCCTGGCCATCGGCGTCGCGGCGCCCGGCGCCATGCCGGCAGGCAACGCCGCCACCCGCAACGAGGTCGGCGTGGAGGGCGCGACGCCTGCGGGGACCGCCGCGCCTGCGACGTCCCCCCCGCACGAGGCACGTGCCGTTGCCGCGGGCCACGGGGTGGCTCACGACGCGCGCGCCGTACGGTCCATCGAGCGATGGCTCGCGCTCGGCAGCCCCACCGGGCGGGCGTCGTCATCCGACGACGAGGACGTGGACCGGGTCGTGACGCTGCGCACGACAGGCAGCGAGCTGGCCTTCGAGCCCGCGCGGCTGTCGCTCGAGTCCGGCACACGCGTCCGCATCGAGTACGTCAACGAAGGCACGCTGCCGCACAACTTCGTCCTGCTCAGAAGCGAGGACGACCTCGACGCGCTTGGCGCGGCCGCCTACGAGGCCGAGGCCACCGGCTACGTGCCGGTCGACCGGCAGGACGCCATCATCGCCTACACGCAGCTGGCGCCGCCGGGCGCCACCGTGTCGGTGACCTTCGAGGTACCCGCGCCCGGCACCTACACGTTCGTGTGCCTGTTCCCCGGCCACTACAATGTGATGCTGGGTACGCTGCGGGCGCTCAAGCCGACGCGCCCCTGACCCAGGGAGATCCGCGTGTCATCATCCGATTCATCACAGGCGCCCGGCCGCCGCGTCGCACGGACGGCGTCGGCCGCCGCCACCGTCTCGATCGCGGCGCTCGGCATCGCCGCCGTCTCGCCCGTCGGCATCGCGCAGTCGGCCCTGCCGACGGCGGACGCGCCTGCGAGCCAGGCCGCCGCGGCGTCGAGCGACACCGTTGCCCCGCGCTTCGGCGCGTGGGGCATCGACCTCGACGGCATGGACACCAGCGTCCGTCCCGGCGACGACTTCTTCCGGTACGTCAACGGCCGGTGGGCCGACGCCACCGCCATCCCGCCCGACCGCACGACCTACGGCGTCTCGGCGCAGCTGCGCGAGCTGTCTGAGCGCCAGGTCCGCGCCATCATCGAGGACTGGGCGGCCGGACGCGGCGTGCAGTCCGGCTCCGACGAGGCGAAGGCCGCGACGCTCTACCAGAGCTTCATGGACGAGGCGACGGTCGAGCGTCTCGGCGTGACGCCGCTGCGCCTGCATCTCGAGCGCATCAAGGCGGCCACCACGCGCGAGGACATCGCGCGACAGATGGGCCGGACGATGGGCCTGGCGGGCGGCTCGTTCTTCGGGGCGGCGGTGTTTGACGACCTGCGGGATCCCGAGCGGTACGCCCTCTACCTGTTCCAGAGCGGCCTGGGGCTGCCCGACCGCGAGTTCTACCTGCGCGACAACTTCGCGCCGCAGAAGGAGGCCTATCAGGCCTACGTCGAGCGAATCCTCGGCCTGATCGGCTGGGACGCGCCCGCGCGGCACGCGGCCGACATCGTCGCGCTCGAGACGAAGCTGGCCGAGGCGCACTGGACGCGCGCCGAGAGCCGCGACCGCGACCGGACCTACAACCCGACGACGTTCGAGGCGCTCGAGCGGGAAGCCCCGGGCTTCCCGTGGCGCGCCTGGGCGGAGGCCGCGCAGGTGGCCGGCGCCGCGAAGGCCGTCGTGACGCAGAACACCGCGTTCCCGAAGCTGGCCGCGGCGTTTGCCGAGACGCCCGTCGAGACGCTCCAGGCCTGGCAGGCGTTCCACACGGCCGACCAGGCCGCGCCGTACCTCTCGAGCGACTTCGTGACCGCGCACTGGGAGTTCCGGTCGAAGACGCTCCAGGGCGCGCAGGAGCAGCGCGAGCGGTGGAAGCGTGGCGTGTCCTTCGTCGAGGAGGCCATGGGCGAGACCATCGGCCGCACGTACGTCGCGCGGCACTTCCCGCCGGCATCGAAGGCCAAGATGGAGGCGCTGGTGGCCGACCTCCTCACGGCCATGCGCGGGCGCATCGAGAAGCTCGACTGGATGGCGCCCGAGACCAAGGCCGCGGCGCTCGACAAGCTGTCGAAGTTCACCGTGCGGATCGGGTACCCGGACAAGTGGCGCGATTACTCGGCGCTGGAGGTGGCGCCCGGCGACCTGTTCGGCAACCGGGAGCGGGCCGGGCAGTTCGAGTGGGCACGCGACGTCTCGCGCATCGGCCAGCCGGTCGACGAGGGCGAGTGGGGCATGACGCCGCAGACGGTCAACGCCTACTACTCGCCCGCGAAGAACGAGATCGTCTTCCCGGCAGCGATCCTCCAGCCGCCCTACTTCGACCCCGAGGCCGACCCGGCGGTCAACTACGGCGCGATCGGGGCCGTCATCGGGCACGAGATCACGCACGGGTTCGACGACCAGGGCCGCAAGTCGGATGGCGACGGCGTGCTGCGCGACTGGTGGACCGCCGAGGACGCGAAGCGGTTCGAGGCGCAGGCCGAGAAGCTCGGCGCGCAGTACGAGGCGATTGCGTTCCCGGAGTTGCCCGGCCTGCACCTGACGGGGCGCCTGGGGATGGGCGAGAACATCGCCGACCTGGGCGGCGTGCTGCTCGCGCTCGACGCGTACCGGCTGTCGCTGAAGGGAGCCGAGGCGCCCGTGCTCGACGGCTATACGGGCACGCAGCGCGTGCTCATGGGATGGGCGCAGGCGTGGCGCATCAAGTACCGCGACGAGGCGCTGCGGCAGCAGATCGTCAACGGGCCGCACTCGCCCGGGTTCGTGCGGGCGTACGCCCCGCTGCGCAACGTGGACGCGTGGTACGAGGCGTTCGACGTGCAGCCCGGCCACGCGCTGTACATCGCCCCGCCCGACCGCGTCCGCATCTGGTAGGGCGCGGGGGGTCAGGTCTCGATTTGGCGGGTTCCGGGGTCAGGTCTCGCGCGCGGCGCCACGACGCGCGCGCGAGACCTGACCCCGTTCCCATGTCAAATCGAGACCTGACCCCATGGCGCGCGAAATCGAGACCTGACCCCATCGCATGGAGCACACATCGTGAGTATCCGTCGCACCGCCGCGGTCGCCGTCGCGGGCCTCGCCCTCTGCTACGCCGCCGGCACCCCGTCCGGCCAGACCGGCCCCTCGGGGCCGCCCTACCCGCCGGAGCAGGCGCTTGCGACCCTGCGGGTCGAACCGGGCTTCCGCGTGGAGCTGGTCGCCGCCGAACCCGACGTCCAGAGCCCCGTCGCCATGGACATCGACGAGGACGGCCGCATCTTCGTCGTCGAGATGCCCGGCTACCCGCTCGACGTCAGCCCCTCCGGCCGCGTCAGGCTGCTCGAGGACACCGACGGCGACGGCCGCGTGGACCGCAGCGCGCTGTTTGCCGACCGGCTCGTCCTCCCGAGCGGCGTCATGCGCTGGAAGGACGGCATCCTCGTCACCAGCCCGCCCGACCTCCTGTTCCTCGCCGACCGTGACGGCGACGGGTACGCCGAGCACCGCGAGGTCGTCCTCACGGGCTTCGCGAAGACCAACCCGCAGCACGCCGTCAACCACCCGGTGTACGGCCTCGACAACTGGGTGTACCTCGCGCACTCGGGCGGCTCGCAGCCGGTCATCTACGCCGACCTGTTCGGCGACCAGGGCTCGCCGCTCACCTTCCCGGCGCGCCCGGACGTGCCCGCCCTCGACCCTCGGGGCCGCGGCGTGCGCGTCAAGCCCGACGCCTTCAGGGTGGAGGGCCTCTCCAGCCGGACGCAGTACGGCAACGCCTTCGACGTGTACGGCCGGTACTTCGCGCACAACAACTCGGTGCACGCGCGCCACGAGGTGATCGCCGCGAGGTACCTCGAGCGCAACCCGCAGCTGCTCCTGTCGAGCGCGATGGCCGACATCTCGGACCATGGCAACGCCAACATCATCCCCATCACGCACGCCGCGCGCTTCGACCTGCTGACCGAGGCCGGGCAGTTCACCTCCGCCTGCGGCCTGACGCTCTACAACGGCGGCGCCTTCCCGGCCGCCTTCGACCAGAACGCCTTCGTCGCCGAGCCCGTCCACAACCTCGTGCACCGCGACGTCTACCGGCCGGACGGCGCGACGTTCGTGGCGAGCCGGGGCCGCGACGACATGGAGTTCCTCGCGTCCACCGACAGCTGGTTCCGGCCGGTCAACTTCTACGTCGGCCCGGACGGCGCGCTGTACGTGATCGACTACTACCGCCTGTTCATCGAGCATCCCGAGTGGGCCTCGAGTGACCTGCAGCAGAACCCGGAGGTGATGTCGACGGGCAGCGACCGCGGCCGCATCTACCGCATCGTCGCGGAGACGCCCGAGGCGCAGGCGGCGCTTGCCCGCCGGCCGGCGCTCGGCAGCGCGTCGGATGCCGACCTGGTGGCGGCCCTGGCAGACGCGAACGGCTGGTGGCGGCGCACGGCGCAGCGCCTGCTCGTGACCCGTGGCCGTACGGGGGCCGTCCCGGCGCTGGAGGCCATGGTCGAGGCGCGCCCGACCCCCCTTGCCCGCCTGCACGCGCTGTGGACGCTCGAGGGCCTCGGCCGGCTCGACCCGCGCCACGTCCTGCCGGCGCTGGCGGACCCCGATCCGGGCATCCGCGAGAACGCGATCGTCCTCGCCGAACGCTGGGTGTCGGAGGCGCGTGTCGTCGACGCGCTCGTCGCCATGGCCGGCGACCCGGACGCCCGCGTGCGGTTCCAGCTGCTGGCCACACTCGGCTTCGTGGACACGCCGGCCTCCCACGCCGTCCAGGAGCGCCTGCTCTTTGACGGCATCGAGGACCAGTGGATGCAGGTGGCCGCGCTCAGCGCCTCCGCCGATCGCGCGGCCGCCTACCTGGCGCGGGCCCTGTCACCGGAAGGCGGCCTCACCCGTGTCGAGTCGCCTGGACGCGCGGCCTTCTTCGACAGGCTCGGCGGCGTGATCGCCGCGCGCGGGCGCCCCGAAGAGCTGGCCCGCGTGATGAGCGCGGTCCGCGTCACCGAGGACGCACCGCGTGACGCGTCCGATGATGCGTGGTGGCAGGCCGCGTTGCTCGAGGGCGTGGCGCGCGGCACGACCGATGCCGAGAAGGGTCGGCAGTTCATCCAGCCGCACCAGGACGCGCTCCTGACGCTGGCCACGGGCACGCAACCCCGCCTGCGCCGGGCCGCGGTGACGCTCCTGGGCGTCAGCGGCGTCACGGCGACGCCGTCGGCAGGCCGGTCGATCACGCTGGCGGCCCGCACGGCTGCCGACGTCTCGGCCGACGTCGAGGCGCGCGCCGACGCCGTGAAGCTGCTGGCCATCGCCGACCCGGCGGCCCACCGCGCGTCGTTCGAGCGCCTGATCGAGCCGTCGGTGCCCGACGCGGTGCAGGTGGCGGCGGTCCAGGCGCTCGGACGCGGCACCGACGATGACGCCGTCGCGACCTTCCTGCTCGCGCGCTGGCCGACCTTGACTTCCGCCGTCCGCACGGCGGCGGCTACCGTGATCCTCTCGCGTCCGGCAGGCGCGCGCGCCATGATCGCGGCACTCGAAGACGGCCGCGTCGAGAAGTGGATGCTGAACTTCTGGCACAAGCGCAGCCTCATCATGCACCGCGACCCGGAGATTCGCGCGGCGGGCCGGGCGCTGCTCGAGGAGTCGCCCGAGGCGCGCGCGCAGGTGGTGGCGCGCTACGAGGCCGCGCTGACCGGGCGGGGCGACGCGGCACGCGGGGCGCGCGTGTTCGAGCGCGAGTGCTCGATGTGCCACCAGATCGACGGCCAGGGCGGCCTGCCGATGGGCCCCGACCTGTCGACGATCCGCCATCGCCCCATGCCCCTGCTGCTGGCCGACATCCTCGAGCCCAGCCGCTCGATCGCGCAGCACTACGAGACCTACCAGGTGGAGCGCGCCTCCGGCGACACCATCATGGGGGTCATCGGCGAGCAGTCGCCCACCAGCATCACCTTCAGACAGGGTCCAGGGCAGGAGGTGACGGTCAACCGCAGCGACATCCGCCAGATGTCGGTGGTGCCGCAGTCGACGATGCCCGAGGGCCTCGACGCGCAGATCACGCCCGAGGAGATGGCCGACCTGCTGGCCTACCTCACGCGCTCGGAACGGTAGGCGCCGGGCGCGTCAGGATCTGACGACGAGCGCGCCACGCGGCGCGAGGGCGTCGCGCAGGGGATCGGCGTCGGGCGCGCAGTAGCCCGCGTGCAGCCGGCGCCGCCACCCCTCGGCGTAGGTGAAGCGTCCGCTCATCTCCCCGACTTCGCGCCCGAGCTGCTCCAGCGTGTCGACGTACGACGACATCGCCTGCGACGCGTCGAGCCACCGCTGCTGGCTGGCGTGCGCCTGGAGCGCCGCGCGCTTGCGGTCGAGCACCGGCGCGATGTCCACGAAATGCGTCGGCACGACGGGCTGGCCGAGCGGGTCGCGATTGAGGTGCGGCTGCGCGTGGTAGACCGTCACGTCATCCGATATCGCGGCGTGTTCGGGATGCGAGGGGAAGTTGGCCATCCCGCGCGCGAAGGCCGCCGTCACCGCGAGCCGTGCCGTCGTCATGTGGTCTTCCATGTAGTCGACGGGCGAGTGCGTCAGCACGATGTCCGGCGACACGTCGCGGATCACGGCCGTCAACCGGCGCACGAGCGGGACGCTGTAGACCACTTCGAGGTCGTCGCACAGGCCGGGGTGCCACGTCGCGCCGAGCAGCGCGGCTGCGCGTCGTGACTCCTCGCGACGGACGGTGCGCGCCTCCTCCGGGCTCATGTCCACGGCGCCGAGGTTGCCGGAGGCGACGTTCATGTAGTGCAGATCCCAGCCGGCCGCGCGCAGCTGGAGCAGCGTGCCGGCGGCGACGAACTCGATGTCGTCGGGATGGCAGAAGATGGCAAGTACGGTCGGCATCACAGGTGGCGGCGGAGGAACTCGACGACGGCCGCACGTCCCTCGGCCGTTTCCTGGTGTTCCACGTCGTAGCGCAGCAGCGACCAGCGGTCGGGGTGGCCGGCGCGGGCGTAGG
>CAYSHC010000115.1:0-10928 GCA_964430855.1 uncultured Vicinamibacteraceae bacterium | reverse complement strand
CCCCACTGCTGCCTCCCGTAGGAGTCTGGGCCGTGTCTCAGTCCCAGTGTGGCCGTCCGCCCTCTCAGGCCGGCTACCGATCGTCGCCTTGGTAGGCCATTACCCCACCAACTAGCTAATCGGACGCGGGCTCCTCTCCAGGCGCCAGGTCTTGCGATCCCCAGCTTTGATCTCCATCCATCCAAGGACAGGATGTCATGCGGTATTAGCCCTCCTTTCGGAAGGTTATCCCCCACCCAGAGGCAGATCACCCACGCGTTACTCACCCGTTTGCCACTTTACTCAGGGCCGAAGCCCCTTTCACGTTCGACTTGCATGTGTTAGGCACGCCGCCAGCGTTGATTCTGAGCCAGGATCAAACTCTCAAGTTAAAGTGGATGCCACAACCGCGTTGCCACGGCCGCAGCGAACTTCAACGTGAGCGCCTGTTGATTTGGCTCTCTAGCGTTGTTGTATTCAAGTGGTCCTGCTGCCTGCGACACCCCGAAGGATGCCCCTACAGACAGGCTGATACTTGACAGGTTCGTGCTTGCACGTTCTATCTAGTTTTCAAAGAACCGAGGCGCTGCGCGGGGCCCCGAAGACCCCTCACCGCCGCGTCCGCCGTCATCAGGCGAACTCACCCAGAATACCGAACCAGCTGGTGCCTGTCAACCCCCCAACTTCAGGGCGCCAGGACCGACCCGCCGAACCCGCCAACCACCGCACGCGGCGTCGACGAAAGCGACCCTCCCATCCCGCGGAAGGGCCGTGTCCGGTTGACCGGCCGACATCGCCTCAGGCCGGTGTCTCGAACATCCGGTCGGCGTGTCGTGCTCGATCTGGGCCTTGTCAGGCTCGATCCGGCCTGGACGTGCCGGGTTCGCCAGCCCCGGAGCGCTTGCCACGGCGGGTGCCGCGTTGCTCCAGCCGGGCGCCTGTCGCCTCGGGTTGCCCCTCGGCGCCGTCCCGGCGCGGCCAGCGAAAGCCAATAGTAGGGCCGACCAGATACGCTGTCAAGCCCCTTCTGCGGGATTGCCTAAACGGGCCGGATCCGCGCGATCTGCCGCTTGCCCACCTGCAGCAGCGCCGTTGCCGTCGGGCCCGGCGCGTTGATGTCGGTGACGACGACGCCGTCGACCTTCACGCCGCCCTGCGCGATCTTGCGCGTGGCGTCGCTCGTGGAGGTCGCAAACCCCACCTCGACGAGGATCTTCCGCAGCAGCTGCCCGCCCGCGATGTCGTGAACCGGCAGGTCGTCCGCGGCCGCGGCCGCCGAGGCGTCACCGCCCCGCCGCGCGGCGTGCCGCGCGCGCACCCGCTGCTCGGCAGCCGCCGCGGCCTCGGCGCCGTGGAAGTCGGTCGCGATGCGGCGGGCCAGGTCGTACCGGACCTCCGACGGCCTGAGCTCGCCCGCCGCAAACCGCTGCCGCAACGCCTCGAGCGCCTCGGGCGCGATGTCGGTGAGCAGCGTGAAGTAGCTCCACATCACCTCGTCGCTGCCGCGGAACTCCTCGACGATCCTGCGGATCATCTCCTCGGGCGGGTCGTCCACGCCAACGTAGTTGCCGAGGCTCTTGCTCATCTTCTCGACGCCGTCGAGCCCGACGAGCAGCGGCACGGTCATCACGACCTGCGGCTCGAGACCGTAGGACGGCATGATGTCGCGTCCCACGTTCAGGTTGAACAGCTGGTCGGTGCCGCCCAGCTCGACGTCGGCCTGCAGGTGCACCGAGTCGTAGGCCTGTGCCAGCGGGTAGAGAAACTCGTGGATCGCGATGGGCTGGCCCTGCTCGTAGCGCTGCCTGAAGTGCCGGCGCTCGAGCATCTGCGCCACGTTGTAGCGCGACGCCAGCCGGATCCACTCCACCGACGACATCGTGCCGAGCCACCTGTCGTTGAACTCGATCACGGTGCGCTCGGGGTCGAGCACCTTGAAGACCTGCGCGCGGTAGGTCTCGGCGTTGGCCGCGACTTCCGCCTGGGTCAGCGGCGGGCGCGTCTTCGAGCGCCCCGTCGGATCGCCGATGAGCCCGGTGAACGACCCGATCAGGAAGATCACGCGATGGCCCAGGTCCTGGAACTGGCGCATCTTGTTCAGCAGCACCGTGTGGCCGAGGTGCAGGTCGGGCGCCGTCGGGTCGAAGCCCACCTTCACGACGAGCGGACGGCCGGTCTCGGCGCTGCGCTGGAGCTTGGCGCGCAGGTCGGCCTCGCGCACCACGTCGGCGCACCCTCTCGTGAGGTACGCCACCTGCTCGTCGATCGTCTTCGCCGCCACACCCGTCGTCGTCATCGGGACGTACTATAAACCTCGGGGGACGCACGCCCCGCCGATGCCGAAGGCCCGCACCACCTCATCCCGTCGCGAGATGTTCCGCCTGCTCACGACCGTCGGCGTCGGCCTCGCCGTGGGCTCGGCGGCGCACGGCGTGCTGTACGAGCGGCATCACGTCGGCGTGACGCGCCTCCGCATGCCGGTGCCCGGCCTGGCGCCGGCACTGGATGGCCTGCGCGTCGGGCTCCTCACCGACACGCATCACGGGCCGTTCACCTCCGCGGAGTTCATCGAGACGGCGAGCCGGCTGCTGCTTGCCGAGGCGCCCGACCTGGTCGTGCTCGGCGGCGACTACGTGACGCACCAGGACCGCCGCTTCATGGACGCGTCGGCCGAGGCGATGGCCGCGCTCCAGGCGCCGCACGGCGTGTTCGCGGTGCTCGGCAACCACGACGACGACACGCGCATGCCGCGGGCGCTGGGGCGGCGCGGCGTGACGGTGCTTGCCGACGCCCGCACCGCGCTGCGCGTGCGCGACGAGAAGCTCGACATCATCGGCTTGCGCTTCTGGACACGGGACGCGGCGGCCCTCGCGCGGCTCGCCCGCGGCGCCGGCGCGTCGACGCTGCTGCTGGCCCACGACCCGCGACGCGTGGTGGAGGCCGCCGCCGTGGGCATCCCGGCCGTGCTCTCGGGCCACACGCACGGCGGACAGATCTCGCTGCCGATCGTCGGCCCGGTCGCGGCCCGCAAGTTCCCGACGGCCGAGGGGCTGCTGACCTCGCCGGCCACCAGCCTGTTCGTCTCGCGGGGGGTCGGCACCGTGGTGGTGCCCTGCCGGATTGGCTGCCCGCCCGAGGTCGCTGTGCTGACGCTTACCGCGGCGCCTCCGCCGCCCCGTCCCGCTTGACCACGAACCGTCGGCCCTCGACCCGCCAGCCACCAGCGAGGATCGTGGCGACGGCCGCCGGATACAGCCGGTGCTCCTCGACGAGAATCCGCGCCGCCAGCGAGCCGGGCGTGTCGTCGTCGAGGACGGGCACGGCCGCCTGCGCGACGATCGGGCCGGCGTCGAGCCCCTCGTCGACGATGTGCACGGTGGCGCCGGTGATACGCACGCCATGATCGAAGGCCTGCTGCTGCGCGTTCAGGCCCGGGAAGGCGGGGAGCAGCGACGGGTGGATGTTGAGCACCCGCTGCGGAAATCGCTCGAGCAGCGCAGGCCCGACGATGCGCATGAAGCCGGCAAGGCAGACGAGCGACACGCCGTGCGCTTCGAGCACCTCGGCCAGCCGCGCATCGTAGGCGGCCCGGTCCGGCCAGCCCCGATGCTCGACGACGACGGTCTCGACCCCCGCGTCGCGGGCGATGCCGAGCCCCGCCGCGTCGGCCCGGTTCGACACGACGACAGCCAGGGTCGCCTCCAGGCGGCCGGCGGTGATGGCCTCGAGCAGGGCCTGCATGTTGCTGCCGCGGCCGGAGATCAGCACGCCGAGACGGCGGGTCTGGTCGGGCGGCGTCCAGGGGGGCGTGTGTGGGGCATCCATCGGGCCTGCCCATCCTACGACGAGTCGGGGATCCGCACGGGCGCCGGCTCAAGCATCGGCTGCCGCAGGTCGATTACCGCGACACGACCCGCAGTCGACCGGCTGCCCGGCACGCCGGCCCGGGCGTGGTCCCGGAGGGGAGGGTGCGCTGCATGACAGCTTCGAGGAAGGACGGACACGCAGGGTTCGGGCATGAGCGGCGCCGGCACGCCCGCATCCCGGCCGAGGCCCTGCCGCACCTCACCGCGCGCGTCGTGGGCGGGCCCATGGTGCGCCTGCTCGACGTGTCGCGCCGTGGCGCCAGGGTCGAGACGGACCTGCCGCTGCGGCCGGGCCGCGCCGTGACGATCCGCTTCGTGGCCATCGACAGCACGCTGACGCTGACGGGTGCCGTCGTGCGATCGAGCGTCGCGGTGCTGGCCGAGGACGGCGTGAAGTACCACACGGCGCTGTCGTTTGCCGAGGACGTCCACCTGTGCCCCGAGACGCCGCCGGCACCGGCGGGTGCGGGCGTCGACGGACGCGCCTCCACACCCGCCCCGTCGCAGCATGTCGCGAGCGTGGACGACATCGGTTCCCTCACCGCGGCCGACGACGTGATGGTCGTCTCCGCCCCGGACGACACCGGCGACGCGCTGCGCGAACGACTCCTCGCCAACAGCTGGTAACCGACGCCCCATGCGCGTGCTCTTCCTCCCCGGGCCGACGCCAGTCGTCGACGACCTCCGGGCGGCGCTCCAGGCGTCGCACCCGGGGAGCGAGGTCGAGGTCTGCGCGCCCGAGGCTGCGCCGTCCACGCTGCAGGGGCGGTCCGACCTCGACGCCGTCGTCGTGGACGGCAGTGCGCTTGCACCCGACGCGCAGTGGATGATCCCCCTGCGCGCACAGCGCCCGAACATCCCCATCGCCGTGATCGTGGCCCCTGGCGACGCTCCCGGAGAGGCACGTGCGCTCCTGGCCGGAGCGGACGCCACGGTGCCGCAGGCCCCCGGCTCGCTGGAGCGGATCGGCAGCCTGCTGATGCGCACCCGGCGCCGTGACGCCGACCCCGAGCGACGCGACTGGCACCTGTGGTTTGCCGGCCGCGACACCGAGCTGCGCCGTGCCTTTGCGGCACGGCTTGGACGCCGGGTGCGGCTGATGAGCCTGTCGCGTGACGGGAAACTCGTCCCGATGCACGACGACCCTGCGAGTGCCACGGCGCTCGTCGTGGATGCACGCGACAACGGCGACGACATGCTGGCCGGCCTCCAGCGCGTGCGCGAGCTGCACCCGGCGCTCGCGACCATCGTCATCGCCGACGCCGCCTACCACGCGGCATTCCTCCGCATGGGCGCGGACGACTGCCTGCCGCCGGACACCGACGTCGAGCGCCTGCTGCTGGCTGTCGAGCGGCTGTCCAGCCATCGCGAGCTCGCCGCGGAGGTCGTCGCGCTGCGTGCCCGCGAGACCCGGTTGCGCGCCGTCGTCGAATACCTGCCCGAAGCCGTGGTGCTGGTGGCCTCGTCGCGCAACGTGCTGGCAGTGAACCTGGCCGGACTCGAACTGCTGGGCGCGGCCGAGGCACGCCACGTCATCGGCAGGGACCTGACCCCATGGCTCACCGCAGCCGACGACGAGGACCTCGGCGCCTTCGTCGACGCCGTGTCGTCGGGGACGAGCCGCGAGCTGAACGCGCTGACGCGCCACGACAGGCCCAGGCGGGTCCTGCTGCGCGCCGTGCCGTTCCAGCGGGAGCCGGGCAAGCCGGCCTCCGTCCTCGTCACCCTGCGTCCGGTGCCGGAGCCGGCCGCGGTCGTCGCCGATCCGCCCGAGTCGCCAGCCCACGCTGACGTGCCGGCCGTCGCCACGCCGCTCGTGGACGAAGCCGAGCTGGAGGCGTTGCGGGCGCGCGTGGCCGAGCTCGAGGAGGCGCGGACCCGGCTCGAGGCGCTGGAGGCGCAGGAGGCCGCCCGCGCCGACACGGAGCGGCAGCTGCGCGAGGTGGCGGCGAGCCTTGAACACGAGCTCGAGATGGAGCGCGAACGCAGCGCGCAGCTTGCCGAGTCGCTGGCCAGGCGCGAGGCGGATGCTGCCTCGGCGGCGCTGCTGCAGCCGTCGATCACCGCGCTGGAGCAGGCGCTGGCCGACGAGCAGGCGCGCATCGCGCACCTGACATCCGCGCTCGAGGAGCGGCACCTCCGCATCGACGACATGGCGGCGCAGCTTGCCGCCAGCCACGCCGAACGCGAGGCCAGCGAAGCCGCCGCGTCGTCGCTCCGGGCGGCGCTCGAGGAGGCGCGCGCGGCCCTGTCGCACGCCGCGTCGGCGGAGCGCGAGCGCGTCGCGCAGGTCGAGGAACTCGAACGCGGCCTGGCAGAGGCCAGGCAGACCGTCGAGCGCCTGCTTGCCGAAGGCGCCGCGAGCGCCGAGGGAGCGGCGGCGCAGGCGCAGCGACTGGCGACACTGGAGCAAGAGCTCGCCGATGCGCGGGCGTCGCTGTCGAAGGCTCAGGAGCAGCTCCAGGCCGCCGAAGCCACGGCCGAGCGCGTGCGCGTCAGCGAAGAGGCGGCACGTGCGGCCGAGGAAGCGGCCCGTGCGGGCGAGGAATCCGCGCGCGCGAGCGAGGAAGCCGCACGGGCACGAGAAGCGGAAGCTGCCCGGCGCGTCGCGGAACTGGAGCAGGCGCTCGACGAGGCGCGCCAGGCGCTGGCCGAGCGCCACTCGGCCTTCGAGTCGGTCACACGCCAGCTCACCGAGCGTGAGGCGGAGCAGGCAGCCCACGCCGAACGCCTGCGCGAGCTGGAGCGGGAGCTGGCCGAGGCTGTCGCGGCGCTCGCCGCCGCGCGCGAGCAGCTGCACGACCGCGAGGCGCGCGTCGACGAGGCCAGGGCCGCTGAAGCGGCTGCCGCGGAACGTGCCTCCGAGCTTCAGCGGACGCTCGACGGGGTGCGCGAGGAGATCGACGGCCTGCGCGCGGAGGCGGAGCGGCAGCGTGCCGCACTCGACGCCGCGAAGGCGCACGCAGCCGACGTCGAGGCGCGCGCGGCTGATGTCGAGGCGCGCGCGGCCAGCATCGAGGAAGCCCTTGCCGCGCGCGAGGCCGAGCTCGAACGGGTGCGGCTCGAGGACGAAGGGCTGCGGACCGCGCTGTCGCGCCTCGAGCGCGAGGGCGGCGCACGCATCCGCGCGCTCGAGCAGGAGCGCGACGCCCTGCGCCGCGAGGTGCGCGAGTGGCAGGCCGTCCGGCAGGAGCTGCCGGCGCTGCGCAACGCCCAGCGCCAGCTCGTGGCCATGGAAGGCCAGATCGAGGAATCGCAGCGCGTGCGGGCGCAGGCACTGGCGCTCGAGACCGAGGTCGCCGAGCTTCGCGACGCCCGCGAGCGAGCGGCGCGGCTCGAGGCCGAACTCAGCGAGGTCCGTGAGCAGCTGGCGGCGCGGCCCGCGCCCCCGGCACGTCTCGAGGCCGCCGTCGACGAGGAAACGCGCTGGCTGCTCTACGACGTCGCGTCAATCGGCCACCTGACGACGACGCCGGACGCGCGCATCCTCGGCGCGAACGACATCGCCGCGCAGCTGCTCGGACATTTCTCGCGTGACACGCTGCAGGCCAGCGGGCGGCTTCCGGAACCCCTGCTGCTCGCCGCCGGGGCGTTCGCGCATCGTCCGACGCGATTCGAGGTATGCCTCCAGCATGGCGACGATGGGCCGCTGCACTGGATGGTCGGCCTGGCGACGCCGCACGCGGGCGTCCCTGCCACCGTGACATGGATGCTCATCGACGTCAGCGAGCAGCGGCTGCACGCGCGGCGGTCACGCTTCCTGCGCCGGATGGAGGCGATGACCCACGTGCTGTCGGCCGCCACGGCGGAGAGCGCCACGCTGGTCGAGCGTGCGACGCCGGTGCTCCAGGCAGCCGCGACGTCGCTCGGCTCGCGCGACGGCCTCGACGTCGAGGGTGCGCAGGCGGCGCTCACGCGGACGCAGGCGCTGCTGGCGCAACTCGCGGGGTTCGCGCGCAAGCGGGCGCGCCGCGTGGGCGTGCGCGACGTGCGGACGCTGCTCGACGCGGCCGGTCCGGTGCTCGTGCACGTGGCGGGCGAGGACGTCGTCTGCACGATCGCGCCATCCGAGGAGCCGCTGCACGCGGCGCTCGAAGACGCCGAGTTCGAGCAGTTCATGACGTCGCTCGTCATGGCCGGGCGCGACGCGCTGCCGCTCGGCGGCCGCCTCACGATCACCACGCACGGCGTCAACGCCGACACCCGCGACGACACCACGTTCTTCACGCGTCCGTCGGTCGAGGTCTGCATGCGCGCGGAGGGCTACGGCGCCCGGATGCCCGAGAACGTCGCCGCACTGCATGAAGCGGCCGGCCGCCTCGGCGCCACGTTCACCGCGGAACTCGACGCCGAAGGCGATCTCGAGATCACGCTGCGCCTGGCGCGCGTCTTCGTCACGTCGTGACGTCTTTCTCCCCTCCTGCTTCCCCTCCTCCCTTCACTCCTCCTCCACGCTTCCTTCTTCCTCGCCTCCGCTCCTCTTCCGGCACGAAATGCGCTTGAATGGTTCGACATGGCCCTGAGAGTCGTTCGGCTCGGAAGCGCGCGCGTCCGCGGCGAGGGCGTGCGCATCGGCACCGTGCGGCACCCGCCCCGTGGGGTCCCGAAGGAGCAGCACGCGGCGCAGAACTGGTACGACGTGTGGCTGCCGGAGCTTGCGCCGAGCAGGGAGCTGGTCAGGATCGCGCTGGCCGCGCAGACGCCGCGCGAATGGGCCGACTTCGTGAAGCGATACCGCGCGGAGATGGCCGCGCCGGAGAAGGTCCACCTCCTCCGGCTGCTGGCCGTCATGTCAGCGTCGACGAACCTGTCGGTGGGGTGCTACTGCGAGGACGAATCGCGATGCCACAGGTCGGTGCTGCGCGCGCTGCTCGAGGAGCAGGGCGCGACACTCGCCTGACGCTCGCGGCACGGCGGCGCTAGCGGCCTTCGTAGCGCACGACGCCCGTGCCCTTCACGACGTCGCCGATGACCGTCGCGCCGGGCTCGCCCGAGGCGCGCAGGTGGCCGAGGATGTCGTCGGCGTCCTCGCGGGCGACGACGAGCACGAGCCCGATGCCCATGTTGAACGTGCGCCAGGCGTCGTCCTGGGGCACGTCCCCGCGCCCGACGAGCCAGGTGAAGATGGGCGGCACGCGCCAGGTGCTGCGGTCGATCCGCGCGTCGAGGCCGGGCGGCAGCACGCGCGGGACGTTGTCGGTCAGCCCGCCCCCGGTGATGTGCGCGATGCCCCGGACGCGGCGCTCGTCCACCAGCGGAAGGACGGACTTCAGGTAGGACCGGTGCGGCGTCAGCAGCACCTCGCCGACGCTGCCGCCGATCTCCGGGATGACGTCGTGCACGCCGAGCATCAGCGTGTCGAACACGATGCGGCGGGCCAGCGAGTAGCCGTTGGTGTGCAGGCCCGACGAGGGCAGGCCGATGAGCACGTCGCCCTCGGTGATCTGCTCGCCGGTGATCACCCTGTCGCGCTCGACCACGCCGACGATGAAGCCGGCCAGGTCGTACTCGCGATCGAGGTAGAAGCCCGGCATCTCGGCGGTCTCGCCCCCGAGCAGCGCACAGCCGTTGGCCGCGCACGCGCGGGCGAGGCCCTCGACGATCTCGACGGCGACGTCGGGCGAGAGGCGGCCGGTCGCGAGGTAGTCGAGGAAGAAGAGCGGGCGCGCGCCCTGCACGAGGATGTCGTTGACGCAGTGGTTGACGAGGTCCTCGCCGATGGTGGTGTGGCGGTTCATCATGAACGCCACCTTCAGCTTCGTGCCCACCCCGTCGGCGCTCGCGACGAGCACGGGGTCGGTGCCGCCTGCCGCGCGGAGGTGGAACAGCCCGCCGAAGGCGCCGATCTCCGACAGGACGCCCGGCGTGAATGTGGCCTGCGCCAGGCCCTTGATGCGGCGCACGACCTCGGCGCCGGCCTCGATGTCCACTCCCGTCGACTTGTAATCCACCTAGAACTCCAGTGCCGTGATCAACGACTGCGCCGCGCGGCGTTCCGGCGACCCCTCGGCGGCGGTCCAGTAGGTCCGACGTACGGTGGCATAGAACCGTTCCTCGGCGTAGTCCTCCTCGAGCATGTCGAAGGCGTCCCTGAGCAGCAGGGTCGCCTGCGCGCGGGGCAGGCCGGGCCACACCTCGAGCAGGCCCGGGACGTTGCGCATCGCCGCCGATCCCAGTGCGAGGGCAATGGGCGCGCGCGCCGGCTCGTTGCTCGGCATGCCGATCTCGAAGAGCGCCGCCATCGCCGCCGGCTTGCCGGCCGCGGCGAGGTCCGCCATGGCGGCGGCCGACGAGCGGACGAGCTCCTGGAAGCCGAGCTCCCTGGCCGAGAACTCCAGCGACTCGCGGACGAAGCGCATGTGCGCGTCGCAGTTGCTGCCCAGCAGGCAGATGGCCGCGGCGATCACCGGCTGAAGCTCGCGGGAGGCGTCGCGCTGGAGCCTGGCGAGCACCGCGATCCCGCGCGTGTCGCCCAGCGCACCGATGGCGCGGATCGCGTCGTCCTGGAGCGGCCCCTCGAGCGAGGCCACCTTCACCAGGTCGTCGAAGGCATAGACGCCCTTGTGATCGCCCAGCGCCCTGATCACCGCGGCGCGGAAGAAGTCGACGCCCCGGTGCACCTGGTCGCGCAGCACTTTCTGCACGCGCGGGTCGCTGCCGTGCGCGGCCAGCGCCTGGATCAGCGCCGGCCGGACAAACTCGGCCTCCTCCTTGTCGAGCGCGGCGATCAGCCTGGGAATGAGCGCCGGATCCGGGTGCTCCTCGATGTAGGCGTAGGCCACCTCGCGGAGGCGGTCGTTCGGGTCGTCCATCAGCTCGCGCATCAGGGGACCGACCCGCGGGTCGTTGAATCCGGCCGCGAGCACCAGCGCGCGGAAGCGGACGTAGCCGTCCTGGTGGCGGCGGGCGGCCTCGAGCAGGGCCGGCACCGCGGAGGCCGCCGGCTCTCGCCGGACGCGCGCCGACGCCTCGATGCGCGTCTTGTAGTCGAGGTCGCCGAGGCGATCGATCGCGGCGGCCAGCGTCAGCTCCGGCTGCTTCGCCTTCTCCTGCTCCTGGTAGGGACGGCTCTCCGAGCCGTCC
>CAYSHC010000114.1:0-10943 GCA_964430855.1 uncultured Vicinamibacteraceae bacterium | reverse complement strand
ATCCGCCGTCTCTAGGTGCGGCCCGGGTGGCGCACGGAACGTTTCCATGATTCGTATCGACACCAGCATCACGCCGAAATCGCTGCTCGGCGCCATCGACCGCCTGTTCGAGCTCTCGGCCCGCAAGATCGCGCTCATCGAGCAGCACTGGGACCCCTCGGCCGGGACGCCGGTCTTCACCGTCGCCGGTCGATACACGTCGCGCGGCTGGACCGAGTGGACGCAGGGCTTCCAGTTCGGGTCGGCCATCCTCCAGTTCGACGCGACAGGCGACGCCGACATGCTGGAGATCGGCAGGCGGAACACGCTGCGCCACATGGCCAGCCACGTCAGCCACGTCGGCGTCCACGACCACGGCTTCAACAACGTCTCCACGTACGGCAACCTGCTGCGCCTGGCGCGTGAGGGGCGTATCGAGGCCGACGCGTGGGAGATGGCCTTCTACGAGCTCGCGTTGAAGGTGTCGGGCGCCGTCCAGGCGGCACGCTGGACGGAACTGCCCGACGGGCTCGGCTACATCCGCTCGTTCAACGGACCGCAGTCGCTCTTTGCCGACACGATGCGCTCGCTGCGGGCGCTGGCGCTGGCACACGCGCTGGGGCACGTGCTGATGGGCGAGCGCGACACGCGCATCTCGCTCCTGAAGCGCCTGGTGCAGCATGCCGACACGACGGCCCGCTACAACGTGTACTTCGGGAAGGGACGCGACGCGTACGACGTCCGCGGCCGCGTGGCACACGAGTCGATCTTCAACGTGACGGACGGCTCCTACAGGTGCCCGTCCACGCAGCAGGGCTACTCGCCATTCAGCACGTGGACGCGTGGCCTCGCCTGGGTGCTGACGGGCTTTGCCGAGCAGCTCGAGTTCCTCGAGACACGGCCCGACGCAGAGCTGAAGCCGTTCGGCGGCAAGGCAAAGGTCCGCGCGCGGTTCCTGGAGACGGCCCGTGCCACGGCCGACTTCTACATCGACAGCACGCCAGCCTGCGGCGTCCCGTACTGGGACACCGGCGCGCCCGGGCTCGTGCACCTCGGCGACTACCTCGACCGCCCCGCCGACCCGTTCAACGACCATGAGCCAGTCGACAGCTCGGCGGCCGCCATCGCCGCGCAGGGACTGATCCGGCTCGGCCGATTCCTGGATTCGCGCGGCCAGAAGCAGGCGGGCCGGCGCTACGTCGCCGCCGGCCTGACAACCGCCCGGACGCTGTTCGGCGAGCCGTACCTGTCGACCTCACCGAAACACCAGGGCCTGCTGCTCCACGCCGTCTACCATCGGCCCAATGGCTGGGACCACGTCCCGCGCGGCAGGAAGGTGCCGTGCGGCGAGTCGGCGATGTGGGGCGATTACCACGCGCGGGAGCTGGCGCTGCTCATCCGGCGCCTGGCGCGACGCGAGCCGTACTACACGTTCTTCGGCTCCTGACCTGTCCGTGCCGTCGGCCCGGCATGCGGCGCGCGAACGCCCTGTTCGACACAGCATGGCCTCCGTGCCCGTCAGGCTCGTCCTCCTGCTCGTGCTGCTCGTCGCGGCGGCCGCGCAGCCGCCGGGCCACCTGCGCGTGATGACGTTCAACATCCACGCCGGCCACGGCAACCTCGCGCGCGTGGCGGCGGTCATCAGGGGCGCTTCGCCCGACCTCGTGGCGCTGCAGGAAGTGGACGTGCATTGGGACGCGCGAAGCGGCTTCGTCGATCAGGCGCGGGCGCTCGCCGAGGCGACGGGCATGGACGTACGGTTCGCGCCGATCTATCGCCTTCCCGGTGCCACGCCGGGCGCGGCGCCGCGGGCGTTCGGCGTCGCGCTGCTCAGCCGCCTGCCCATCCTCTCGTGGCGTAACCACGAGATTACGCGTCTCTCGACCCAGCCTGGCGCCGCCGCGGAGCCTTCGCCCGCGCCGGGCTTCCTGGGGGCCACGATCCTCGGGCCATCCGGCAAGGTGGACGTCTTCGTGACGCACCTCGACTTCCGGCCCGATCCGGCCGTACGCCGGGCGCAGGTCGACGAGATGCTCGCCCTCGTCACCAGCGTCACGGGGCCGGTGATCCTGATGGGCGACCTCAACGCACAGCCTGACGCTCCGGAGCTCCGGCCGCTCCTGCGGCAGCTTCGGGACGTGTGGGACGCCCGCGAAGACCCTGGCGCGACGTTCCCTGCGGACGCGCCCGTGCGGCGCATCGACTACGTGCTGGTCTCGAGGAACGTCGGTGTGGCGGGAGCGCGGGTGGTCCGGACGGACGCCTCGGACCACCTCCCGCTCGTGGCAGATCTCGTGCTGCCGGAGTGAGGACGCAGCACGACGCGCAGGCCTACGCCTTGCGCTGGAGCTCTTCCTTCAGGCGGCGCGCGACGATCTCGGCCTGTCCCTCCTCCATCATCCAGACACCCACCATCAGCTGGTTGCCCGGACGCACGCCAATCGAGGGCGTGCCCTCACGCAGGCGCCGCGAGACCTCGCTCGGCGTGAAGCCCTTCTCCTTCGCGTCCCACGTGACGATGACGTGCGGGACGTGGTTGGCGACCTCCGGCACGGTGATCTCGGCGGAGACGCCCGGCACCGACGCGGCGGCCGCGCGGATCAGCTCCGCCCGCCTGTCGAACTCGGCGCGCTCGGCGGCATGGTCCTTCGCGACGAACGTCTCGAGCGCGACGAGCATCGCCAGCATCTCTTCCTTGTTTACCTTCATGCCGCGCCCGAGGGCGGTGCCGTTGGGCGAGGCATTCATGCGCGCCGCCTCGATCAGGTCCTTGCGGCCGGCGAGGATGCCCGCGCTCTGCGGGCCCCGGAGGCCCTTGCCCCCCGAGAAGCACACCAGGTCGAACCCCATGTCGATGTACTTCCACAGGTTCTCGACCGGCGGCACGTCCGCCGCGCAGTCGTTCATCGTCGGGATGCCGTGCTTCTTGCCGAGGCGCACGAACTCCTCGTCGCGAATCTTCCCGACCGAGTTGTTGTTGTTGTAGAAGAGCATCATCGCCGTGTGCCACGAGATGGCACGCTCGAGCTCCTCCACCGTCTCCACCTCGATCAGCCTGACGCCGCAGTTCCTCACCGCGCGGTCGTACCCGAAGCGATGCGCCTTCTGAATGATGACCTCGCTCTTCATGTCGGTGAGGTTCGGCAGGGCCGCGATCTTCTGGCGGTCGGTGCCCGTGAGCACGCCAGCCGTGCCGAGCGTCATCGCCGAGGCGGCGCCCGCCGTCACCATCGCGGCCTCGGCGTGCATGATCTTGGCGATGCGCTCACCCACGCGGTCGTGCAGATCGTTCAGGTAGACGAAGTGCCGGGACGCGTACTCCCACGCCGCCCGCACCTCGTCCGGCATCAGCGACGCGGTCATGTCGGTGTAGGTGCCGGCGGCGTTGATGAACGGCTTCACGCCGAGCTCGGCGAAATAGTCGCGCGGCGCCGCGCTCACGCGCGCGCCGGTCACCGCCGTGGCGGCGGCGCCACCGATGAGCCCCCCGATGAGCGGGAGCCCCGAGAGGGTCTCGAGAAAGCTTCTACGCGTCCACATGGCGTTTCCCTTCGATCAATGGGCGGCCTCGCGAGCCGTCCTCCTACCTGCCCGACGGACGGCCCGTCGTGCCGTCAGCCGACCCCTGCCCGACGGCCGTGACGCCGATCTGCACCAGCGCGTCGCCCTGCGGCGTCACCTGCACGGTGGTCCGCGCGGGCGGATCCTGCGAAAACGTCTCGCGGTACACCTCGTTCATGGCGGCCATGTCCTTCAGGTCGGCGAGCAGCACCCTGACGTCCACCACGTCGTTCCACGAAAGGCCCCCGGCCTCGACCTCGTGCCGCGCCTTCGCGAAGGCGGCGCGCACCTGCGCGGCGATGTCACCGGCCTCCGGCGCCGTCACGAGGGGCGTCTGCACGCGCGCGACGCCGGGTCGGGCCGCCACGAACGTCAGCTCTACCTTGATCGGTCCGGGCAGGCGCGGGAGGAACACCGGGCCGAACGCGGGCGCGCGCCGTCCCGGGAACGGCGCCGCGAACGCGTCCTCGAAGCCCGCCATCTCGTCGGGCGTCGTCACGTACGCCGTCGTCGCCACGACGTCCCCGAACCCGAGGCCGGCCGCGGTGAGCGTGGTGCCGATGTTGGCGAGCGTCCCCGTAACCTGCCCAGGCACGTCGTCGGCCACACGGCGATCCTTCGGGTCCTGCCCGCCCATCCCCGAGAGGTACAGCACGTCGCCGGCCCACACCGCCGCCGAGTACGGCCCGAGCGGCGCCGGCAACGTCCCGTCCGGCGGACGGACGACGCTGATGGCCGACAGGTCGGCGTGGGCGATGCAGGCGATCTCGACCAGCGAGTTCCCCGGCACGGCCGCGGCTTCCACGGTCGTCCGGGCGGGAACGCGCCCCTCGAAGTAGCTCCCGTAGACCTCGTTCATCGTCGCGTAGTCGTCCATGGACGCGAGGAAGACGTGACACTTCACGAGGTGCTGATGGCCGAGTCCCTCGGCGGCCAGGATGGCGCCGATGTTCTCCATGGCCTGGCGCGTCTGCGCGGCGATGCCGTCCCCTGACGCCCCGGTGACGGGGTCGACGCCGAGCTGCCCGGCCAGGTAGACGGCGTCGCCGACGCGCACGCCGAACGAGTACGGACGGTCCGCCGGAAAGCCGGCGGGCCGCAGGACACGGCGGGCGGCGGCCGAGGCGACACTCGACGCGGGCGCCTGAGCGGTGTCGGCGGCGCGGGCCGGAGGCGCTTCCTCACGGGCGCAGGCCGCAGTCAGGAAGGCAAGCAGCAGCGCCAGTGCGGCGCCGTGACGGCATCGAACGTTCATCGGTCGTGTCGCGGCATCGACGCCGCCTGGCTGTTCATGTCTGTCGTCGTCGCGGGGACGGGCGTCAGGAACACGCGTGCCCCGACGAGAAGGTCAGGCAGCACGAGCTCCGCAGCGCCGTCGCGTTGAGTGAAGGGTATCAGCACGGCATCCCTGCCCGGCGTCTCGAGCTGCGCCGAGGCGAACGTGCCCCGTACGCGCAGCTGCACCGGGCGCCGCTCGGCGGCGTAGTTCACCACGTCGAGCACCACGACCCCGTCGCGCGCGTCGCGCCAGGCGGTGACGAGCACGGTGATGCCGTTCCAGACGTCGACGGTCCGGCGTTCGCGTCCCAGCCTGTTGCGGACGTCGATCGCGAAGACGTTCGGGTCGGTGACGGGCTCGTCGGCGCGAACGACGACGTGGCCCGCGGCCTGGTGGGCGGCCAGGGCCTCGGCAAGGGGCGGGGCCGGAGGCTCGAGCAGCACGACCGCGCGCGGCAGCGACGCAGCGTCGAGCGCCGACGGCGGCACGACGTCGAAGGCCACGTTGTGGCGTCCGAGCAGGTCGAGCACGGCGATGGCCGCTGCCGGTTCGGCGGCCACCACCGTCACGTCGGCGACGCGTTCGTACCGCCGCGGAAGCTCCCATACGTAGAACGCCATCGCCTGGCTGATGACCGTCCACGTCCGCCGTGCGTCGGGCAGCCCCCGGAGCAGCCCCTCCTGGAGACGCTCGTGCAGCGGCAGCAGCAGCGACGCGCCGCTGCTTCCCGCGTCGGCGATCGCCACCAGGTAGTGTTCGACGTCAGGCCCGGCGTCCGCGTCGGCCACCGTCTGCGGCACCCACTCGTAGGTCAGGAGCACGGACGGATCGCGACGCAGACCGGCGACCTCCACGAGCGCGCCGTTGTGCTCGAGCCACGGCTGCGCCGTGCGGCCGGCCACCTGGAGCACGCCGTTGTTGTTGGTCACGGCGTTGAGCCGGACGTGCGGCCACGCCCCTTCCTCGACCGTCAGGATGCGCGCGGTGCCGTCGGGCAGCGCCTTCTCGAGCGCCCGTCGCTGCCCGTCGGTCAGCGGCCCGCGCACGACGACGCCGCCGCGCGCCGACGCGGGCAAGGGCGCCGCCGTCAGTGCCGCCGCGTCGCCCTCGACCAGCACGCGATAGCCGAGCCGCGCGGCCGTCTCGACGGCGTCGCGCCGCTCGAGCGGCAGGACGATCGTGCGAAGGCCGAGTGCCTCCGGCGACGGGATGCCATCGAGTGTCCACCGCACGAGCGTCTCGGCCCGTGCCGCCGGCGCAGCCGACAGCAGTATCAGGCATGCCAGGAGGATGGCCGTCGTTCGGGCCCTCATCGCGTCGGACCTCCGTGAAGGGCCACCTGCGCCGCCGGGCCGGCAACCGCGGTCACCGTGCCGTCGGGCCCGGTCCACCATGCCGATGCCCCGCCGATGTGGCCGACGATCGCGCGGCCCGCGTCGACGGGCGAGAGCAGCAGCGCCGTTGACAGCGCATCGGCGGTCGTCGCGTCCGCGGCGCGCACCGAGACCGTGGCCCTGCTGGTCTCCGGCTGCCCCGCGCCGATGGCGATCAGCTCCGTGGTCGCCTCCGAGGTCGACAGCGCCTCGTCGCGGAGCATCACGGGCTGGTCGGCGCCGGCCGCCTGCACGGGCCAGCCGGCCTCGCCGGGCGCGGTGCCGATGGCCATGATGGTGCTGCCGCCGGCGTTGACGCTCGCCGAGGTGATGCCGTGCGCCCGCAGCACGTCGGTCGCGCGATCGACAGCAATGCCCTTGCCGATGGCGCCGAAGTCGAGGCGCATGCAGGGCGCCGCGAGGCGGACGCCGCGCGGCGCGACGAGCGTGAGCTTGTCGCTGCCGACGCACCGCCTGGCCGCCTCGAGCGCCTCGGGCGGCGGCGTGTCCCCGCCGTCGGCAGCGCGCCACAGCTCGACGAGGGGGCCGACGGTCACGTCGAACCGTCCGCTGGTCAGCCGGGTCATTTCGAGCGCGCGCGCAAGCGCGTCGTAGAGGCTCGCCGACACCTCGATGGTCTCGCCGACGGGCTGACGCACGAGGCGCGAGGCCTCGCTCTCCGCGTCGTAGTGGCTGAGGATCCGGTCGAGACGGGCTACTTCGTCGAGCGCGGCCTCCACGGCGCCGCGGACGTCGCCCGGCGGCATCGCCGGCGCGTGCACGAGGATGCGGAACACCGTACCCATGGCGACTCGCTGTGCCGCGTACACGCGCGCAGCGGCCGGCTGCGCGGTCGCCGGACGCAGCGGGCCCGACGCCATCACGGTCACCGCAGCGGCCACGGCCAGGATCCGCCCGCGTCGGGTTCGCGCCGGCCGGCCCGCCGCACGCTCACCTGAGGGCATAGACCACTCCCGGATACGTCGCGAGGAAGATCGCCTCGTCGGTGATCACGGGCGTCGACTGAAGCGATCCCCCGAGGCTCGCGCGCCAGAGGACCTCGCCGGTGGCGGCGTCGTGGGCGATCGTCGATCCCCAGAACCCCTGGATGCACACGAGGCTTTCGCCCGCCACCGGTGCCGCCGTGATCTGCCGGATCGACAGCGCCTTCCAGCGCTCGCGCCCGTCGCGGACGTCGAGCGCATACAGGTGGCCGTCCTTTCCGCCGACATAGGCGACACCGCCGTGCACGGCCGCGGAGCTGCTCACGCCGAGCCCCGTCTGCACGCGCCAGCGGCGCTCGCCGGTGGCGGCGTCGAGGCCGTAGATGCCGTAGTCCTCCGACCCGACCACCACGACGCCGTCGCTGACGGCCGGGGCCGCCGACACGCTGTCGTCGGCCTGGTACGTCCACACGTCCTCGCCGCTGCCGGCGGCCAGTGCCAGCACGCGGCCGTCGCTCATGCCGAAGATCACGCGGCCATCGCCTGCGTGCGCCGTCGAGTGGATGCGGGCCTCGAACTGCCGCAGCCAGCGCCGGCGGCCGTCCGCGAGGTCGAAGGCGCCGAAGTCGCCGCCCGACGACCCCACAAACACCAGCCCGTCGCGCACGACAGGCGACGCCCAAATCGGTCCGTCGAGCGCGACCTCCCACCGCAGGACGCCGGCCGTCCGCTCCACGGCGCGCACCTTCCCGTCGTCGCCGCCGAACAGAACGAGGTCGCCGACGACGGCAGGCGTCGAATGCAGCGACGCGGGCGCCTGCACCGTCCAGCGGGCACGTCCCGTCGCGGCGTCGAGCGCGCGCAGCCAGCCGTCACGGCATGTCACGTAGAGCACGCCGTCCGCGAGGACGGGGCTCGACCGCACGCTGTCGGGCAGCGAGACCTTCCAGAGGAGGTCGGTGGGCGCGGTACGCCGCCGCGGGGCGTGCCCCCCGTCGCGGGCGACCGTGCCGAGAAGGGCCGGCCAGTCGGCGCGCGCTGTCGGCGATCGGTCCTGCATCACGCCAGCTCCAGGTGGCGGTGGTCGATCCTCTCGAGGTCGTACTCACCGAGGCCGAGGCTCCCCGCCGTGCGGATGTGCGACGGCTCGCGGAAGTAGTTGTTCCGGAACGCCGTCTGCGACATCTCGCCGCCCCTGGCCAGGTACTCCGGGTTGTGGTCGAAGAGCGATGGCACCTTCAGTTCGCGGCGCTTCGCCTCGACGATCTCCAGCTCGATCCGGTCCATCGCGACGGGGTCGGTGCCGAACAGCAGCGTGTTGGCGCGCCAGTGGAAGTCGGGGTTCCACGAGAACGGACCTGCGTGGTAGACGGCAGTCAGGCCGTCCATCACGTGCAGCACCGACTTGGCGCGCAGCGGCGGCGTCGCGCACATCACCGCGATGATGGGGTCGGTATAGGTCTTGGGCCGCACGTGCGTCCGGGCCACGTTGTTGAACGACCCGTACGCCAGGTTCTTGAGGCAGCCGGTCACGCCCGAGGCGTTGTGTTCCTTGAGGCAGGGCAGGTCGATGATCTTCGTGACCTCCGTCGAGACGACGCTGGCCAGGTACGAGCGTGTCTCCCGCTCGCCGAAGCAGTTCATCTCGCAGAAGACCTCCGGGTCGTACCCGGGACGGTCACCGCCCTCCACCACCCAGCGCTGGTCCAGGCCCACCACGCGCACGCCCGGAGGCAGCATCTGGTGATAGCCGATCACCTCGAGCTGGTTGGAGTTGCGGTCGTAGACGACGATGTTGTCGCTCTTCACGCCGACGAGGTTCAGGCACCGCACCATCTCGCGCACGAGCGGCACCGAGGTCGTCGTGTTGGGCGCGCCCGACGGGTTGACCTTCAGCGCGACGACGTCCGACGGCTCGAAGAACCTTGCGAACGCGTCGCCGACGGTCTTCTCGCCCGTCAGCGCCGTCATGCCCCGCTCGACCATGGTCCGGACCGACGCAGGCGAGATGCGCGGACCGTCGAACGCCCGCGCGTGGGTCACCTGCACGACGCGCCCGGGGAAGAGCCCGGGCATGCCGAGCGGCGACGACACCTCGGGCGCCTGCACGTCGATGCGCAGGCCACGCAGCTCGTAGGCGCCGCCCGGCCGCAGCACCGTGTCGGCGCCGCGATCCTGGCCCCGGACGGACTCGCCGCGCGCGACGAGCGCCAGCGTGCCGAGCGCGGCGTTGTAGATGAACGTTCGTCGGTTCACTGCAGCCTCAAGGTGCCGAAGGCTTCCGGCACGTGGAAGTTCCGCGCGCCTGTCGGTTGCCACGCATAGTACGTGCGCGGCTCCGCCCCGGCAATCCGGTAGAGCCCGACCCGGAGCGTCCGTCCGGCGGCCGCGCCGCGCGGGTCGATGGCGCCGAACGGAATCCGCATCTCGCCGTACCAGATGCGCGCCTGCTCGTCGATCCGCGCCGCCACCTCGAACCCCGAGTCCCACGCCATGCCGGCCTGGTTCTTCTGGTCGGCGCGGTCGATGTCGAGGTCTACCCACTCGCCGCGCGGTGACACCTGGAATTCCTTGTAGCGGGTGATCGTGCGCTCGTCCCAGCCGATGAACGCCTCGGCGACGTCCCAGTTCCACAGCTGCGGCGTCTCGTTCACCGTGTCGAGCTCGGGCCTGAGCGTCAGCGTGTCGTACGGGCAACTGTAGAGCAGGTAGAGGTGCGTCGGCGTCCACCGGGACCGCACCTCCGTGAGACGGCCAGGAATGGGCGTGCCCAGGAAGTCGCGGTCGAGCAGCACCGGCGGCACGTCGCGCCAGTGCGGCGCCGCCGGGTCGGCGGCTGGCGCGACGTCGGCGTCCATCCGCAGGCTCACGATCGTCGAGCCCGACGACGCCTTCGTCCCCTGCGGGGACGCCTGCCCGCACACGCCCGGGACCGCGAGGATCCCGAGCGCGCCCAGGACGCCGCCTGCCACCATCGCGGAGCGACGGCTGACAGGCATCACTGCTCCGTCCACAGCGGGTACGAGCGGCCGTTGAGGTCCCACACCACCTGCCCGCCCTTCACCGTCATCTCGCACTCGAGCAGCTGCGAGCCGTCCATCCTGGCGCCGCTGCTGTCGATGAAGCCGAACTGGCCCTTGCGCAGGGCGAGCACCGCGACGTCGGCCTCTGCGCCGACGCCCAGGTGCCCGAGCTCCGGGCGCTTGATGATCTCGGCGGCCTTCGCGGTGTTGGCGCGGATCACGTCGGTCAGCGGCATGTTCAGGTTCAGCATCTTCGACATCACGTTCAGGATGGTCTTCATGCCGGCGTTCTGGCTGCCCGTGTGCAGGTCCGTGCTGATGACGTCGGGGAAGAACCCCTGCTGCGTCGCCGGGACGGCCTGGCTGTACACGAAGCTGCCGCCGCCGTGGCCGACGTCGAAGAGCACGCCGCGCTTGCGCGCCGCCAGCACGAAGGGCTCGACCTGTCCCTGCGCGTTCACGATCGTGTCGCGGTCGCTCACGTCGGCGTACATGTGCGTGAGGATGTCGCCCGGGCGCAGGTACCTGTTGAGCAGCAGGTCAATCGACTGCGGCGGATCGGCCCGGCCGAAGTCCACCATCACCGGCACGTCGGCCTGCCGGCCAGCCTCCACCGCGCGCTCGATGGGCTCCCACTCGCTGCCGCGGTAGTGCGCCACCTTCACGCCCACGACGATGTCGCGGTTGGCGCGGATGCGCTGCGCGGTCAGCCTTGGATCCATGTCGTTCAGGTCCTGCTCCCACGGCTCGCCGCGCATGCCGTGGCCGACGATGTTGATGAACG
>CAYSHC010000113.1:0-10971 GCA_964430855.1 uncultured Vicinamibacteraceae bacterium | reverse complement strand
TGAGCGCGCTGTTCCTCGGGCTCACCGTCGTGCTGGCGGCCATCGGCGGCCTCGATGCCGACGCCACCGCCAGGACGTTCTGCGACGGCGCCGCCGAGCTCACCACCACGGCCCTGCTCATCGGCTTCGCCCGCACCATCCAGGTGGTGCTCGACAAGGGCGGCGTCATCGACACGATCGTCTACGGCCTGTCGGTGCCCCTCGGCGGACTCGGGGCAGGCGCGGCGGTCGTTGGCATGCTCGTGTTCCAGACGCTGACGAACCTGTTCATCCCGTCGGGCAGCGGCCAGGCCTACGTCACGATGCCGCTGATGGCGCCGCTTGCCGACCTGCTGGGCATCGGGCGGCAGGTGGCGGTGCTGGCGTTCCAGTTCGGCGACGGCCTGAGCAACATCATCGTGCCGACCAACGCCATCCTCGTGGGCATGCTGGCCATCGCCCGCGTGCCGTACGCGCGGTGGCTGCGCTTCGTCGTGCCGCTGTTGCTGAAGATCTGGGCGGCCTCGGCCCTCGCGCTCGTGGTGGCCGTGTGGATCGGCTACGAGTGACGTCGTTGCCGCGCATGTCGCGTCACGACGGGTGCCGCCTGGCCACCCACGTCGTCATGGCCCGCTGTCGGTGCACGACCGTCGTCTTGATCGGATCGACCAGCGCACCGCCGAGCTGACGGGTGAGTTCGTCGAGCCGATCGGCGTCCACAAGCCAGCGCTCCGAGCCGTCGGGCAGCAGGAAGCGGCCGTTGCCGAGCGGCCGCACCTGGTCGGCGATGCCGGTCGTCGAGGCGAGCCTCGCGAAGAACAGCCCGCCGGGCCTGAGGACGCGCCAGAGCGCGGACAGCATCGCGTGGAAGTGCGCCGTGTCCCGTGCGAAGTGCAGCACGGCGCTTGCGATGACCACGTCGGCGTGCGCGTCGGGGAACGACGTCTGCTCGATCGGCTCCACGCGGAAGTCGTGCGAACGGTCCGGCGCAAGCCGCGCGGCAAGGGCGCGCACCTGGGCGACGGCGCCGGCATCCACGTCGTTGCCGCAGACCTCGAACCCCTGACGCAGCAGGTACACGACGTTGCGGCCGCCGCCGCAGCCGGCATCGAGCACGCGCATGTGCGGCTGGAGGCGCCCGCGCAGCAGCTGGTCGAACAGGTAGATGTCGATCGGCCCGAACGTATCCTGGAGCGACATGGCCGTCAGGGGCGTGCCGCCGGTTCCGGATGGCCGTCGGCCAGCGCCAGCGGGGGACACCGGCGCGCGGTGAGCCGCGAGACGACCCAGATGGTGGCGAGGCCCGCGAGCATCGCGATCGTCCTGTACGGCACCGTGGCGACGCCGTCTGCATCGGCCGGCAGCGACACGAATGCCGGCAGGCCCAGCAGCGGCTCGCCGGCGCTGGCGCGCAGCACCGCGGACACGGCCAGGCCTGCATAGCAGCCCCACCTGTTGGCCCGCCGGTCCCAGAGCACGAGCACGAGCTGCGGGAACAGGATGCAGTAGACGAGGTCGCTGCAGAGCACCCAGAGCGCGTAGACGCTGTCGGCCCGGATGGCGAGCAGCGTCGCGGCGACGCCCGCGACGATCACGGCGCGCCGCGCGACCTTCGCAAGCTGTGCCGACGAGGCCCCGGGCCGGACCAGCGGGCGGTAGACGTTCCACGCCGCCATCGACGACGCGGAGAGGATTGACGAATCCACCGATGACATGACCGCGGCCGCGACGGCACCGAGTCCGACGGCCGACACGACGGGCGGTACCAGGTGCGCCAGCACGTAGGGCAGGACGAGCGCCGGGGCCGGCTCCGCGAGGCCACGCGCGCCCCAGTCGACGACGCGTGCGCAGATGCCGATGAGCACCGGCGGCACGGCCGCCACGAGGCAGCACAGGCCGGCGAGGATCGACAGCCGCCGCGCCGTGGCTTCGTCGCGGCAGGCCAGCACGCGCTGGAAGTAGACATGCCAGGGGATTCCGCCCAGCACGAGCAGCAGGGCCGTGTCGCTCCACGCCCACCAGTTGACGCCGGACGTCGAGCCGCGGAACGTCTCGCCGTATGCCTGCCACGCCACGGGCAGGCCGCCGGCGGCAGCGGCGGCAAACGGCACGACGATCCACATGCCCGCGACGAGGATTGCCAGCTGCGCGACGTCGGTCAGCGCCACGGCCCAGAGCCCGCCCACCGTCGTGTACGCCATCACGATCGTGGCGGCCAGCACGATCGACCACGTCGTGTCCATGTTCAGGAGGATGCCGAACGTCGTCCCGAGCGCCATCAGCACGGCCGCGGTCCAGAACAGCTCGCCGGTGAGCGCCGGCAGGTACAGCAGCGCCGCCGCGCGCCTGCCGAAGCGCCGTTCGAACGGGTCGAGCAGCGTGGTGAAGCCATGCCGCCGCATCCGCGGCGCGAACCAGAGCCCCCCGACGACGAGGCTGAGCGCGTAGCCCCAGGGTGCCTGCACGTGGAGCAGGCCCGACGCGTAGGTGGCCTCGGCCGTCCCGTTGACGTAGCCGCCGTCCACCCAGGTGGCCGTCATCGTGAACACGCCGATGCCGATCCCGAGGCTGCGGCCCCCGAGCACCATGTCCGCGAAGGTGTGTGCCGGCTTGCGCCGCGAGGCCCACAGGCCCAGCCCGTACGTCCCTCCGGCGAAGGCGCCCATGGCCATCAGCGCCCCGGGATGCCTGAGGTCACTGGCGACGAGGAAGGCCAGCGTGACCCCGGCGACGACGAGCGTGACGGCCACCCGCGGGTCGCGGGCGAGTGAGCTGAGGCGCAGGCTGTATGGGGGCGGCATGTGGCAGAGGCGCGCACATCATGCCACACGGCCGGCCGCCGCCGGCGTCAGGCCGCGTGCAGCATGGCCGACGAGGCCTCGGCCGACCAGGCGAGCGCCTCGACGTAGGCGGCGTTGATCTCGGCAGGGCCCAGCGTCCGGAAGCGCAGGCCCTCCGGCCGGCAGCGCTCGGAGGCGAGCGCACAGCACAGCGCATCGCCGAGCGGGCCCGAGCGTGCGACGAGCGCGCCGACGACCTCCTCGTCGAAGGGCAGGCCCGTCACCGCGTCCGCCATGCTCACGTCGAGCAGGACGTCGAGCATCGACAGCAGGCCGACCATGAAGTAGGTGTCGGGCGCCGGGTCACCCGTGGCGCGCGCGAGCAGCTCGCACGTCCTCGCCCGCACCAGCGCCGTCTGGACGACGGCCGCGGGCTTGTCGGAGAGCGCGCCGAGCGTGAGCATCGACGCCCAGCGCGCGATGGCGCTGATGCCGACGAGGCGCACCGCTTCGCGCAGCGAGCGCACGCGGTAGGGCAGGGCGAACATCGCCGAGTTCACCGACCGCAGGAGCTTGTGGCTGAGCGTGACGTCCTGGGCGATGAGCTGCTCGATCGCGTCGAGGCGCGGGTTCTCCTTCATGAGCTCGGACAGCAGCCGCATGGCCTGCATCTGGGCCACGGGCGTGCGGCGCCCCTCGAGCACCTCCGGCCGCTCGAGGAAGAACCCCTGGAAGTAGTGGAAGCCGAGGTCGCGCAGCGCCTCGTACTCGTCACGCGTCTCGACCTTCTCGGCCAGCAGCTGCACCGGGCGGTGCCGCAGGGCCTCGAGCCGCGCCGGCAGCGTCTCGAGCGGCTGGGCCCGCACGTCCACCTTGACGAGGTGGGCGAGGTCGAGCAGCGGGTCCCAGTCCGGGCTGAAGGCGAAGTCGTCGAGGGCGATGCCGAAGCCGGCGTCGCGCAGGTTGCGCACCGCGGCGATCACCTCGTCGTCCACGACGGTGGTCTCGAGGATCTCGAGCACGACGCGGTCGCTCGGCAGCGGCACCGGGCGTCCGTCGCGCAGGAAGTCGTGATCGACGTTGATGAAGGCGCGGTGCGGGCCGATCAGGCGTGCCACGTCGAACTCGACGAAGGCGTTGACGATGACCGAGGCCGTCGCGAAGGTGTCGTCGACGGGCGCAGCCCGGCCGACACGGTCCCCCCGGAAGAGCAGTTCGTACGCACAGACTCTGGTCTGACGGTCGAAGATCGCCTGGCGACCGAGAAGTACGCGGTTCATTCCCCGGCCGGATCATCGACATCGCCGGGGAAGGTCTTGAACGGGCGCATGGCCGACCGGAGGCCGCGCCGGGGCCCTGGCGCCGGGAGGTGCGGTCCAGGGCGCCACGCAGCGTGCGCGACGCCCCGGCCCGGGGCATCAGACCACGTCCGGGACGACGTAGGGCTGGCGGTAGACGCGGGTGAGCAGGGTGTCGGCCTCGGCGTCGCTGGCGAACCGCTCGTGCTCGGGCATGAACTTCAGCGAGCGCCCGACACGGTACGAGATGTTGGCCAGGTGGCAGAGCGAGGTGGACAGGTGCCCCTCGTGGATGTCGGCGTGCAGCCTGGCGTCGCTGCCGTCGCGTACCGCCTCGACGAAGTTGGCCCAGTGGTTGCCGCCGGGCGTGTCGGGCTTCGAGCCGGCGAACGGCTCGCGGCTGCGGTGGCGGAACGCCCGCCACGTGTTGCCCTCGATCTCGAGCCAGCCCTCGCTGCCGTAGAACAGGTTGCCGACCTCCTGGCCCTTGCTGCCCTCGTGGTTCGTGTAGCGGCCACGCGTCTCCATCTCGAGCAGCGTGCCGTCGGCGTAGGTGAACGTCACCGTCTGCGTGTTCGGTGTCTCTTGTGTCGTCTGGTCGTGACCGTAGGCCTCGACGTCGCCGTAGACGCGCCTGCCCGGCGTCTGCGTGCCGCCCTCGCGGCGGAAGCCGAAGATCCCGCCGGCCGAGTACACGGTGACGGGGTGCGCGTGCATGGACAGGCCCCAGCGGGCGATGTCGAGCTGGTGCGGGCCCGTGTTGCCCGTGTCGCCGTTGCCGGTGTCCCAGTACCAGTGCCAGTTGTAGTGGCCCCGCTTCTCGCTGTACGGCCGCCACGGCGCCGGGCCGAGCCAGAGGTCGTAGTGCAGGCCCTCGGGCGGCGTGCCTTCGACGGCCATGCCGTACGAGTCGCGCGCCTTGAAGCACAGCGCCCGCGCCATGTAGACCTCGCCGATGCCGCCCTCGTGCAGGAAGGCGATCGCCTCGCGCACCGCGGGGGCCGAACGGTTGTTGAGGCCTACCTGCATGCGCACCTTGTGGATGCGCGCGGCCTCGATCATCTTGCGGCCTTCCCAGATGTTGTGCGAGGAAGGCTTCTCGACGTAGACGTGCTTGCCGGCCTGCGCCGCCCAGATCGCCGCCAGCGCGTGCCAGTGGTTGGGCGTCGCGATGGTGACCGCGTCGATCGCCGGGTCGGCGAAGACGCGCTGCATGTCCCACTCGGTCGCCGGGGCCACGCCGGTCTCCTTCCGGACGAGCGCCACCGCGGCGTCGAACAGGCGCTCGTCGGCGTCGCACACGGTGCGCACCTGGACGTTGTGGCTGTCCTTGAGGCCGCACAGGTTGCGCAGGTGCACCGTCCCCTGGTTGCGGATGCCGATCACCGCGATGTTGAGCCGGTCGTTGGCGCCCTGGATCGACGCGTAGGAGCGGGCGCTCATGCCCATCGTCGCGATGGTGGCGCCGGCGCCGGCGAGGCTCTGCTTCAGGAAGGTGCGCCTGTTGCGTGTCTGCATGATGGTGGAGTCCTCCGAGACGTCCGCGACTGTCGTGGAACGGGCAGGAGTATAGCGCGGGTAAGATGACCGCATGCTGCCGCCCCCCGGCCTGGCCGCCCCCGACCTGACGCTGCCCGACCTCGCCGGCACCTGGCGATCGCTTGCCGACCTCCGCGGACGGCCCGTGCTGGTCTCGTTCCTGCGCCACGCCGGTTGACCGATCTGCCGCGCGCACCTCGTGAAGGTGCACACCACGTGGCCGCAGTGGGAGGCGACCGGCGCCGCCGCGCTGTTTGTCGTCTTCGACGACCCGTCGCGGGTGCGGCGGGGGCTGCTTCACGGGCTCGACGCCGAGCGCCTGCCGTTCGCGGTGCTGGTGGACCGCGACCGGACGGCCTATGCGCGCTGGGGACTGACGCGCGCGACATGGCCGACGATCCTCGCGAGCGTCGGCTCGATGCGGCGGTACTGGCAGCTGTGGCGTGAAGGCGAGCGCCCGAGGACCGTCGGCGAGGATCCCCGGCAACTGGGCGGCGACTTCATCGTCGCGCCCGACGGCACGGTCGCGTACGCGCGCCCGCAGGAGCGCGTCGAGCGCCCGCCCGTCGGCGAGCTGCTGCGCGCGGCGCGCGCCACGGTGACGTGACCGCGGCGACCTACCTGGGCGCGACCGCCTCGCGCGCGAAGGTGAAGATGGCCTCGGTGACCGGGTCGTCGGCCAGGCCGATGGCGTCGTTCACGCGCGAATGCGTCGTGTCGCGCGCGCCCACCAGCGTCACGGGGATGCCGGCGTCGGTGAGCACGGCGGAGAACCGGCGCGCCTGCGCCGTGTTGTCGGGCTGCTCGGCGACGTAGACGATCAGGAACGGCGGGATGCCCTTGTCCGGCGCCACGTGCGTGACGGCGGAGAAGTCGCGGTGCTTCGCCTCGTCGTTGCCGAACTTCTGGCGGTGCCCGTAGGTCGGCATCGGCAGCCCGTGCACCCGCGCGCGCGTCTCGGCCATCTCGATGATGGCGGGAATGTCGAACGTGTCGGCGTCGACGGGGACGCAGCCGCGGATCATCGACAGCGACAGTCCGTGCCGTGCCAGGTAGCGATGGTCGGTGCACGTGATGGCCGCGAGCTGGCCGCCGGAGGAATGGCCCATCACCAGCACCCGTGACGGGTCGCCGCCGTAGCCGGCGATGTTGTCGTGCACCCACTTCATCGCGCTGGCGACGTCCTCGATGATGGCCCGCATCTCGACCTCCGGCAGCAGCCGGTGGTTGATCGAGACAAACACGTAGCCCGCGTCGGTGAAGGCCTGCGGCTTGCGGGCGACGAGGCCCTTGTGGCCGGTCTGCCAGCCCCCGCCGTGGATCCAGAAGACGACGGGCGCGTTGGTCGCGCCGCCCGGCGCGTAGACGTCGAGCACCTGCCGCGCGTGCCCGCCGGGCACGTACGGGACGTCGCGCGCGACCTGCTGCGCGGCGGCGTCAGCGGCGGTCAGGCCGATGGCAAGGAGCACACACCACAGCAATCTCATGGGGGAGATGGTAGCGCGGACGGGGTTCCGTGGGCCGCTTTCCGCTGGCCGCGCACCGCTGACCGCGAACCGCAGTCCGCCTGCGACGCGCGTCCCTGATCGTTGACAGGCGACAAGCGGCAAGCGGTGAGCGCCGCGCTGTCATCCGCCTGCAGGTGGCAGCCCGCGGGCGGCGCGGATGCGGCGGCGGGCGCGGTGGAAGCGCCAGCGCTCGATCGCGCTGAAGGGCCAGCGGGTCGCCAGCGGCTCGCGCAGGCGCCGCCGCGCCACGGTGCGAAGTGCCTGCCGCAGGTACGCGATGTCCGAGCTCGGCGGCGGGGAGGGGCTGGCCGCGCTGCGCGCGAGGAGGCGCGCGATGGCCGTGAGCGTCTCGCGCTCGACCTCGAGCGGGTCGGCCTGCATCCGGGCCAGCCAGGCCGCCTGCGGACGCAGGGCGTCGGGGGCATACAGCCGGAAGCGCGGGGACGGGAACTTCAGCACCGTCAGCCGCGGCACCGACACGACGCGAACCCCTGTCGAGAGCAGACGCCTGGCGTAGTCGAGGTCGACGCCCACGCCGATGGCGTCCGGCGCCGCCCAGAAGCCCGCGGCCTCGGCCGCCTGCCGTGTGTGCATCCACGACGAAGGCGGGACGAAGTGACGCGCGAACGTCAACCCGTCCGGCGGCTCGCCGAACACGCCGGCGACGCCGTCCGGCTCGAGGATGGCCATCATGCCGTGGGCGAAGCCGGCGCCCGTCTGCTGCATCGCGTCGACGAGCGCGCCGAGGTGCCACGGGAACCACAGGTCGTCGTGCCCGAGGTACGCGATATAGCGCCCGCGCGCCCGGCGCAGCCCCTCGTTGTTGGGGACGCTCTGGTTGCCACTGTTGACGGCCAGGTTCACCCAGTGCAGCCGGTCGTCACGCATCGAGGCGACGACCTCGGCGCTGTCGTCGGTGGAGGCATCGCCGACGATCCACGCCTCGAAGTCGGTGAACTCCTGCGCGCACAGGCCGGCGAGCGTCGAGCGGAGCGTCGGCGCCCCGTTGTAGGTCGCCGTCACGACGGTGACCAGCGGCCCGGCGTGCCCCGCGTCGGTCAGTGGTTCCTCCCGAGGCTGAAGTCGAACGGGATCAGGTCGTTCTTCAGCGGCAGCCGGTACTTGTCGGGGTTCGCGTGGTCATAGGGCCGCGTCGGCATGTTGATGAAGAACGCGTCACGCAGGCCCACGTTCTGGACGCCGTGGTAGACGCCGCGCGGGATCACGATGAGCGGCCGCCGCCGCTCGGTGAGCGTGAACACGTTCAGCAGGCCGTGCGTCGGCGAGTCGGGCCGCGCGTCGTAGAGCCCGACGCGCAGGTCGCCCCGGCTCACGAAGATGCGGTCGTCGCTCAGCTTGTGCATCACCCAGCCCTTGGTGACGCCGGGGCGGACCATCACCTGGTAGACGTAAACCAGCGGATCGGGATGCACGCCCCACGACGGGCGGTAGATCTCCACGACCTCGCCCCGCTCGTCGGCGATGGGCGCCTGGTAGCGAATCTCCACCCCGGCGATCCGCCGCGCGAGTGGCTCGCCGTCGGGCGAGACGGTGGGAGGGTCCTGCTTCGGCTCATGCATGCGCGGAATCGTACAGCACGCGCCGCGCACCGCCTGCCGCGTCCCGCGAGCCGCGCACCGCAGCGTCTCTACGCTTCGAGCCTCGCCAGCAGGTCGTCCGTCGCGACCGAGTCGCCCTTCTTCACCAGGATCTCGGTGACCGTGCCGTCCATGCCGGCCGAGATCGTCATCAGCATCTTCATGGCCTCGAGCGTGATGAGCGGGTCGCCCGCCTTCACCTTCGTGCCGATGCCGACGGCGATGTCGGTGACCATGCCCGGCATCGGCGCGACGGCCTGCGTCGGGTCCTTCGGGTCGCCCTTCGGCCGTGTCGCGACGTTCTTCGGCGCCAGCGCCTTGTCCACCACCTGCGACTCGCGCGGCATGCCGTTGAGCTCGTAGAAGACGCTCCGACGCCCCTGCTCGTCGGCCTCGCCGATGCTGATCAGCTTGATGAACAGCACCTTGCCGGGGTCGATCTCGACCTCGATCTCCTCGCCGATCGACAGCCCGTAGAAGAAGGCCGTCGTCGGCAGCCCCGACACCTTGCTGTAGGTCGAGATGAACTGGTCGAACTCCGCAAACACCTGCGGGTACATCAGGTGGCTGTAGAGGTCGTCGTCGGTGGCCGGACGGCCGAGCGTGCGGCTCAGCTCCTCGCGCGTGGCCTCGAGGTCCACCTTCGGCGCGCGCTCGCCGGGGCGTGTCGTGTACGGCGTGCGGTCGCCGAGGATCACCCTCTGCACCTGCTCCGGCCAGCCGCCGTCGGGCTGCCCGAGGCCGCCCTGGAGCATGTCGATGACCGACGCCGGGAAGTCGTGCGACCCCGGCGTGAGCGACGGCACGTCCTGCGGCCGGATGCCGCGCGTGATGAGGTACATGCACATGTCGCCGACGACCTTGGAGCTGGGCGTCACCTTGATGATGTCGCCGAACAGCTGGTTGACCTCCGCGTAGGTGCGGGCGATCTCGGGCCAGTTGTGCCCGAGGCCCATCGCGTTGGCCTGCTCCTTCAGGTTGGTGAACTGCCCGCCGGGCATCTCGTGCACGTACACCTCCGCCGACCCGGCGCGCGGCGCCGTGTTGAACGGCTTGTAGTACTCGAGCACCTCTTCCCAGTAGTCGGACATCTCGTTGAGCGCGTCGAGGTCGAGCCCCGGGTCGCGCTCGTGGCCGTGCAGCGCGGCGCAGACCGAGTTGAGGTTCGGCTGGCTCGTCGATCCCGACATCGACGCGATCGCCAGGTCGACGATGTCCACGCCGGCCTCGGCGGCCGTGAGCACCGAGGCCGCGTTGATGCCCGAGCTGTCGTGCGTGTGGAAGTGGATGGGCAGCCCCACCTCCTCGCGCAGCACCGACACGAGCCGCCGCGCCGCGAACGGCCGGCACAGCCCCGCCATGTCCTTGATGGCGAGGACGTGCGCGCCCATCCTCTCGAGCTCCTTCGCCTTGGCCACGTAGTACTTCAGCGAGTACTTGTCGCGCTTCGGGTCGTTGATGTCGCCCGTGTAGCAGATGGCGGCCTCGCACACGGCGTAGGGCTGCGCGCGCACCGCCTCCATGGCGACGGTCATGTTCGGCAGGTAGTTGAGCGAGTCGAAGATGCGGAAGATGTCCATCCCCGACTCGGCCGCGTGCTTCACGAACCCCGCGACGACGTTGTCGGGGTAGTTCGAGTAGCCGACGGCGTTGGAGCCGCGGAAGAGCATCTGGAAGCAGATGTTGGGAATCTTCGCGCGCAGGTCGCGCAGCCGGTCCCACGGCGACTCGCGCAGGAAGCGCATCGCCGAGTCGAACGTCGCGCCGCCCCACATCTCGAGGCTGAACAGGTTCGGCGTGCGGTGCGCGACCGCGTCGGCGACCTTCAGCATGTCGATCGACCGCATCCGCGTCGCGATGAGCGACTGGTGCGCGTCGCGCATCGTCGTGTCGGTGACGAGCAGCGGCCGCTGGTCGCGGATCCACTCGGCGAACTTCTCCGGACCCAGCTCGCGCAGCCGGTCGCGCGAGCCCGGCGGAATGCCGGCCTTGAGGTCGAACGCGGGCACGCGGGCCGGCGGCAGCACCTCGGGCGGGCGGTAGCCCTTCGCCGTCGGGTTGCCGTTGACGGTGACGTCGCTCAGGTAGGCGAGCACCTTCGTGGCGCGGTCCCGGCGGGGCTGGAACTTGAACAGGTCCGGGTTGTTGTCGATGAGGCTCGTCGTCGCGCGGCCGGCACGGAACGTCTCGTCGAGGACGACGTTCTCGAGGAACGGGATGTTGGTCTTGACGCCGCGGATGCGGAACTCGCGCAGCGCGCGGTGCATGC
>CAYSHC010000112.1:0-11120 GCA_964430855.1 uncultured Vicinamibacteraceae bacterium | reverse complement strand
TCCACCCGCTCGTCTGCACGGCGTTCAACGCCGACTTCGACGGCGACCAGATGGCGGTGCACATCCCGCTGTCGCCCGAGGCGCAGATCGAGGCGTCGGTGCTGATGCTCTCGAGCAACAACGTGCTGTCGCCGGCCAACGGCGCGCCGATCGCCGTGCCGTCGCAGGACATCGTGCTCGGGTGCTACTACCTGACCAAGGCCAAGCCCGGCGCGGTCGGCGAGGGCCGGCTCTTTGCCAACCTCGACGACGTCATCGTGGCGCTCGAGATGGGCGAGCTCGAGACGCTGACGCCGATCCGGCTCCGCTACACGGGCGAGCTGATCGACCTGACCCTCGCGCGCGACGACCAGTCGGTGCTGCACACGCCGAAGCAGAGCGTCGAGCGCCGGATCATCAACACGACCGTCGGCCGCGTGATCTTCAACAGCGCGCTGCCGGAGGGCATGCCGTTCATCAACGGGCTGCTCAAGAAGAAGGGGCTGCAGCAGGCCGTCCAGTACTGCCACCTGCACCTCGGCATCGAGCGGACCGTCGAGATGCTCGACAGCCTGAAGTCGCTCGGCTTCACCTATGCGACGCGGTCGGGCATCTCGATCGGCATCAACGACCTGATCATCCCGCGCGTCAAGCACGAGCTCGTCGACCGGGCGCGCGACGAGGTGATCAAGGTCGAGCAGCAGTACCAGGAAGGCGCCATCACCAACGGCGAGCGCTACAACAAGGTCATCGCGCTGTGGTCGGAGGCGACCGAGAAGATCGCCGACCGGATGTTCAGCGAGATGGAGGAGCTCGACCGCTCGGGCCAGTCGTTCAACCCGGTCTACATCATGGCCGACTCGGGGGCCCGGGGCAGCAAGCAGCAGATCCGCCAGCTGGCGGGCATGCGCGGCCTGATGGCCAAGCCGTCGGGCGAGATCATCGAGACGCCGATCACGTCGAACTTCCGTGAAGGCCTGACGGTGCTGCAGTACTTCATCTCGACGCACGGCGCGCGCAAGGGCCTGGCCGACACGGCGCTCAAGACCGCCGACTCGGGCTACCTCACGCGGCGTCTCGTCGACGTGGCGCAGGACGTCATCATCCAGGAGGACGACTGCGGCACGATGGACGGCATCGAGGCCCGGCCCATCATCGAGGCGGGCGAGACGATCGAGCCGCTGCGCGACCGCATCATCGGCCGCGTCGCGCTCGAGCCGGTGGTCGACCCCATCACCCGTGAGGTCCTCGTGCAGGCCAACCAGGAGATCACCGAGGACCTGGCCACCGCGGTGCAGGAGGCCGGCATCGAGACGGTCCGGATCCGGTCGGTGCTCACCTGCGCCAGCCGCCGCGGCGTGTGCGCCAAGTGCTACGGGCGCGACCTGGCCACGGGCCGGATGGTCGAGAAGGGCATGGCCGTCGGCGTCATCGCCGCCCAGTCGATCGGCGAGCCCGGCACGCAGCTGACGATGCGGACGTTCCACATCGGCGGCACGGCGTCACGCGTGTCGGAACAGTCGACGCAGGAGGCCCGCCACGCGGGCACCGTGCGCTTCGAGAACCTCTCGTACGTCGAGGCCGGCTCCACGGCGGGCGCGACCGAGTTCGTCGTGATGAACCGCAACGGCTCGGTGGTCATCCAGGATGCCAACGGCCGCGACGTCGAGCGCTACCAGGTGATCTACGGCGCCCGCCTGCGCGTGCGCGACGGCCAGTCCGTCGAGCCCGGCCAGGTGCTCGTCGAGTGGGATCCCTACACGTTCTCGATCCTCACCGAGGAAGCGGGGACGGTGAAGTTCCGCGACATCATCGACGGCGTCACCGTCCACGAGGAGGTGGACGAGGTCACCGGCCTGTCGCGGCGGATCGTCATCGAGACGGTCGACGAGAAGAAGCAGCCGCTCATCGAGATCCGCAACGCCGAGGGCGAGGTGGTGCGCAAGTACCACATCCCGTCGCACGCCCACCTGATGGTGGATGACGGCGAGCAGGTGGCGCCCGGCGACGTGCTCGCGAAGATCCCGCGCGAGACGACCAAGACGAAGGACATCACCGGCGGCCTGCCGCGGGTGGCCGAGCTCTTCGAGGCCCGCAAGCCGCGCGAGGCGGCGGCGGTCATCAGCGAGATCGACGGCATCGTCAAGATCGGCGGCATCGTCAAGGGCCAGCGCAAGATCATGATCGTGCCGGAGGACGGCGGCGAGCCGCGGGAGTACAGCCTCCCGCGGGGCGTCCACGTCAACGTGCAGGACGGCGATCGCGTGCAGGCCGGCGAGCAGCTGATGGACGGCCCGAGCAACCCGCACGACATCCTGGCGGTGCTCGGCGAGAAGGAGCTGCAGAAGTACCTGGTGAACGAGATCCAGGAGGTCTACCGCCTCCAGGGCGTGAACATCAACGACAAGCACATCGAGGTGATCGCGCGCCAGATGATGCGGTGGGTCCGGATCGAGGACGTCGGCGACACCGAGTTCCTCATCGACGACATCGTCGACAAGTTCCGGTTCCTGGAGGAGAACGAGCGCGTGCTCGCCGAGGGCGGCACGCCGGCGAAGGGCCGCCCGATGCTGCTGGGCATCACCAAGGCGTCGCTGTCGACCGACTCGTTCATCTCGGCCGCGTCGTTCCAGGAGACGACGCGGGTGCTGACCGAGGCGTCGATCTCGGGCAAGGTGGATCACCTGCGCGGGCTGAAGGAGAACGTCACCATGGGCCGGCTCATCCCGGCGGGGACGGGCTTCGAGGATTACCGCAGCATCCGGATCCCGCCGGACCCGCCGCCGCCGGCGCCGCCGTCGGCCACCGACGACGTCGACCTCGATCGCGAGCTCGACTACCTGTCCGACCCCGACGATCTGCTCGACCGCGAGCGCGGCGAGATCGTCGACTGAGGCACGTGGCCATGCGACGGTCCCCTGGCGCGCGAACGACGCCGGCGACGGTCGCCCACGGATAGACATGCCGCACGGCGGCTCGTCCCGACCGGGGCGAGCCGCCGCGTCGTTTCGGGCGCCGACGGAGGCGCGCGTCACGAGCCGTGACGCCCCGTCCGGCGCGGCCGGAGAACGTGCATATGGGACACTTGGCACCAGGCCTCGCGCGGCGTGGCGCGGCGGCCGTCATCGCGGCGGCCGTCAGCGTGGCGGCGCCGGCACCCGCACAGGACCTCGCGTCGTTCGAGAAGCGGATTACCGTGCACCGCCTCGAGAACGGCTACACGTTCCTGATCCTCGAGCGCGACGGCGCGCCGACCTTCTCCTTCGCCACCCGCGTGGACGTCGGGTCGGCCCAGGAAGTGCCGGGCATCACCGGCCTGGCGCACATGTTCGAGCACATGGCGTTCAAGGGGACGCCCAACCTCGGCACGACCGACTACGAGGCCGAGCGCAAGGCCATCGAGGCGATGGAGGCGGCCTACCAGGCCTATGAGCGCGCGCGCTCGGCGAAGCAGCCGGACCCCGAGGAGGTCGCACGCCTGCGGAAGGAGTTCGAGGCCCTCCAGGCGAAGGCCCAGGCCTTTGTCGTGCCCAATGCGTTCGACGAGGCGGTGTCGAGGGAGGGCGGCGTCGGCCTGAACGCCAGCACGAGCGCCGATGCGACGACCTACTACTACTCGCTGCCGACCAACAAGTTCGAGCTGTTCGCCTACCTCGAGTCGGAGCGCTTCCTGCACCCGGTCTTCCGCGAGTTCTACAAGGAACGGGACGTGGTGATGGAGGAGCGCCGCCAGCGCACCGAGAGCCAGCCGATCGGCAGGCTGGTCGAGCAGCTGCTCGGGACGGCCTTCCACGCCCACCCGTACAAGCAGCCCGTCGTGGGCTACATGAGCGACCTCGAGCGCTTCACGATCACCGACGCGCAGGCGTTCTTCGAGAAGTGGTACACGCCGTCGAACATGGTGACCGCCATCGTCGGCAACGTGAAGGCGGCCGAGATCATCCCCGTGCTCGAGCGCTATTTCGGCCGCCTGCCGGCAGGCGACAAGCCGGCGCCGCTGCGCACGATCGAGCCGCGGCAGCAGGTCGAGCGCACGGTGGTGCTGCGCGACAGGGCGCAGCCGTTCTACATCGAGGCCTACCACAAGCCCGAGGCGACGCACGCCGACGAGCCCGCGTACGACGCGCTGGCCGACATCCTCGGCCGCGGCCGCACCTCGCGGCTGTACCGCAGCCTCGTCGAGGAGAAGAAGCTGGCGGTGCAGGCGCAGGTGGGCGGCGGGCTGCCCGGCGTGAAGTACCCGCACCTCTTCCTCGCGATCGCCGTGCCGGCGCGGGGCGTCACCAACGACCAGGTCCGCGACGCCCTGCGCGCCGAGCTGCAGCGCCTGATCGACGAGGACGTCACCGACGCGGAGCTCGAGCGCTTCAAGACGCGCGCGAAGGCCGACCTCATCCGCTCGCTGACCGGCGATGCCGGCCTCGCGTCGCAGCTGGTCACCTACCACACGCTGGCGGGCGACTGGCGCGAGCTCTTCCGCTACGTCGACAGGATGGCCGCAGTGACCAAGGCCGACATCAGGCGCGTGGCCGCCGAGGTGTTCCGTCCGGACAATCGGATCGTCGCGCGCCTCGAGAACGAGGCGCCGCCGGCGCAGGGAGGCACGAAGTGATGGCCCGGCTGCTGTCGCGCGTGCTGGTCCCGGGCCTGGTCACCGTGGCCGTCGCCGCCGCCCTCCTTGCGCCCGGACCTGCTTTCGCGCAGGCGACGAGCGTCGACCAGCTCACCTACCCGCCGCTGCCCGACTTCTCGCTGCCGAAGCCGTCGCGCACGGTGCTCGACAACGGGATGGTCGTGCTCGTCATGGAGAACCACGACCTGCCGCTGGTGTCGGTGACGGCGCGAATCCGGACCGGGTCGCTGCTCGAGCCGCCGGACAAGACGGGCCTGGCGTCGCTCACGGGCAACGTCCTCCGTGCGGGCGGCACGCAGGCGCTCGCGCCGGACGAGCTCGACAGGTTCCTCGAGGATCGCGCCGCGTCGATCGAGACCGGCATCGGCGACGACTCGGGAACGGCGAGCATGAACGTCCTCAGGGAGGACTTCGACGAAGTGCTCCAGGTGTTTGCCGACGTCCTGCGCCGGCCCCGGTTCGACGAGGGACGGCTCCAGGTGGCCAGGCGCGGCATCGAGGCCGGCATTGCCAGGCAGAACGACGACCCCGGCGCGATTGCCGCACGCGAGTTCCGGAAGCTGATCTACGGCGCCGACTCGCCCTTCGCGCGCACCGTCACCTACGACACGCTTGCCTCGATCACGCGCGACGACCTCGTCGCCTGGCACGCGCGCGACTTCCACCCGAACCGGATCATCATCGGGGTGCACGGCGACATCGTCGAGGCCGACGCGCTGGCCGCAATCAGGCGCGTGTTCGGCGACTGGCCGGCCGGGCCGGACGCGCCGGTGACGTTCCCGGAGCCCGCGCCGCAGTCGCCGGCCGGCATCTTCCAGGCCGTCAAGGCCGACGTCGCGCAGTCGTCGATCCGCATCGGGCACCAGGGCGCGCTGCTCAGCACGCATCCCGACTACTATCCGGTCCAGATCCTCAACGAGGTGCTGGCGGGCAGCTTCACGTCGCGGCTGTTCTCCACCGTGCGGACCGAGAAGGGCCTCGCCTACTCGGTGGGTGGCAGCGTCGGGAGCCAGTTCACGCGCATCGCGCCGTTTGTCATGGCGACGAGCACCAAGACGTCCACGACCATCGAGGCGATTCGGGCACTCGTGGACGAAGCCAGACGCATCGTCGACGAGCCGCCGACAGCGGCCGAGATTGCCCGGGCCAAGCAGTCGATCCTGAACTCGTTCATCTTCAACGCGGCCACCACGCAGCAGGTGCTCGCGCAGCAGCTGACCTACGAGTACTACGACGCGCCCCGCGACTGGCTCGAGCGCTACCGCGCGGGCATCGAGGCGGTCACCGAGGCACAGGTGGCGGAGGTCGCGAAGAAGTACATCCATCCCGACCGGTTCGCGATCCTGGTAGTGGGGCCGGAGGACGGGCGTGACGCGCCGCTGTCGTCGCTCGGCGAGGTGACCACCCTCGACATCACGATCCCGGAGCCGTCAGGCCCGGCGGCGCCGGCGCCTGCCGCGGAGACGGGCCCGGCAGCAGCCGCGCCGCCAAGTGCTGAAGCGCTGGCCGGAGGACGGGCGCTCATCGACAGGGCGGTGGAGGCCATGGGAGGCGCCTCCGCCGTGGACGCCGTGACCGGCTACCGCGAGGTGGCGGCCGTGACGGTGGTCGGCCCGCAGGGCGAGATGGCACTCGACGCGACGGCGACGGTCGCGCTGCCCGACCGCATCCGCCAGGAGGTAACGACGCCGATGGGGCGCATGCAGATGGTCGTCGGGCCGGAGGGAGCGGCGGTCGTCATGCCCGACGGGGCCTCGCGCCCGATGCCCGACGCGCAGCGGGAGCAGATTCAGCAGCAGCTGCGCCGCTCGCCCATCGTGCTGCTCCAGAAGCGCTCCGGTTCGACGTTCGAGGCGGCCGTCATCGGCGAGGCCGAGGTCGGCGGCACGCCTGTGCAGCTCGTGCGGGTCACGTCGGCCGAGGACGCCGTCACGCTCGGCATCGACCCGGCGACGGGCCGGATCCTGCGGATGGTCGGCCGCGGCCGCGCGCCGACGGGCGCGCCGGCTGACGTGGTCACCGACCTCGGTGATTTCAGGCCCGTGGGGCCGCTCACCCTGCCCCACAGCCGCGTGTCCACGGTGAACGGCGAGGTCGTCCAGCGGGCCACCGTGACGTCGGTCGAGGTGAACCCGGCCGTCGACGAGGCGACGTTCAGGCCGTAGCGGCATCGGGTGAGCGGGGCTAGCCCAAAAGGGCTATTGATTGCGAGGGTCGTTGGCGCAGACGATCGCCCGGCAGAGCCAGCATGATCGCGATCAAGCTCACCATCACGGCGTTTGTCGCCGTCCTCCTGCTCATCGTCGGCGCGGGCTGGCAATGGACGGCACGGCACCAGCCGCCGGAGAAGGCCATCGCCAGCCACATGGTGCTCGGCATCGCGGCGGCGGCAGGCATCGTCGGCCTGGTCGCGATCTGGCGGCCGAGGCAGGCACGGCACGGCAGGAGCCAGGCGCCCACGCGCGGAGGACACGATGTACGCGGCTGAGAGACTTCATGCGAGCGCACCGCCACGGGCCACGTGGCTGGAGCGGCTCAACTCGGACCAGCACGAGCTCGGGCTCCGCCTGTTCATGGTGATCGTGCTCGCGCACTGGGCCGAGCACCTGCTCCAGGCGATTCAGATCTACGTGCTGGGCTGGCCCGTGCCCGAGGCACGCGGCGCCCTGGGCGTCTTCTTCCCGTCGCTCATCACGTCGGAGCTGCTGCACTACGGCTACGCGCTGGTGATGCTGGTGGGGCTGTGGGTGCTCCGGCTCGGGTTCACGGGCACGCTCGACAGGACGTGGTGGATGATCGCGTTCTGGATCCAGTTCTTCCACCACATCGAGCACGGCCTGCTGCAGGCGCAGGCCGTCGTCGGGCAGAACCTGTTCGGATCGCCGGTGCCGGTGAGCCTCGCACAGGTGTGGGTCCCGCGCGTGGAGCTGCACCTGTTCTACAACACCATCGTGTTCGTCCCGATGGTGGTCGCGATGTACTACCACATGTTCCCGTCGGCCGACGAGGAGGCGCCACGGACCTGCACGTGCGCGTGGGATCGGCGCGCGCCCTCGCCGGTGTGACCGCGCGACGTGCGGCGGGCATCGCCCGCGGGCTGGCGGCGTCTCTCGTGACGGCGCTGCTCGGGCTGGCGGGGCTGCCAGCGGCTGCCGGCTGCGGGCGATCCGGAGACGCGCCTGACGTCGTCGTCGAGTGGGCGCTCACCCCCGAGGCGCCCGGCGTCGGGCCGGCGCAGCTCGATCTGGTCCTGCGGACGGCCGATCGCCAGCCGGTCGAGGCGACCCGCGTGGCCGTCGAAGGCCACATGAACCATCCCGGGATGGCTCCGGTGCTGGCCGATGCCGAGCGTCAGGCTCCGGGCGAGTACGCGGCGCGCTTCTCGTTGACCATGCGCGGCGACTGGATTCTGCTCGTGCGAGCCGACCTGCCCGGCGGGCGTCGTGTCGAGCACCGCATCGACGTGCGCGTGGTCGGCCCGGGCGGCTGACCGACGTCCGGAGATGGCCGTGGCCTCCCCAGCCCTGCCCACCGCGCGTGCCGCACCCGACACCGACCTGCTGCGCTGGCCCGTCGTCGGCGCGGTGCTCCGCTGGCGGCACCTCCGGACCGCGATGCAATGCGTGCTCGCGGCCGTCGCCCTCGTCATCGTGGTCCACGGGCTGTTCGGCCCGCAGCTGGCGCCGACCAACCTGGCGACGGTGCTGACGTGGGTGCACTATCGCGGCCTGCTGATTGGCGTGCTGCTGCTTGCCGGGAACCTGTTCTGCGCCGCCTGCCCGCTCGTCCTGGTGCGCAACCTCGTGCGCCGCGTGCGGCCACCGGTGAGAGCGTGGCCCCGCCGCCTTGCGGGCAAGTGGATGGCCGTCGGCCTCATGGCCGCCGTCCTGTTCGCCTACGAGCTGTTCGACCTGTGGGCGCTGCCGGCCGCGACCGCCTGGCTCGTCATCGGATACTTCGGGGCCGCCCTCCTCGTCGACGGCCTGTTCCGGGGCGCCGCCTTCTGCTCCTACGTCTGCCCGGTGGGGCAGTTCAACTTCGTCGCCTCCACGCTGTCGCCATTCGAGATTCGGGCACGCGATGCGGGCACGTGCGCGACGTGCCGGACGGCTGACTGCGTCAGGGGACGGCGCGACCCGGGACCGGCCGTCGTCGTGCGCCAGCGCGGGTGCGAGCTGGGGCTCTTCGTGCCCGCCAAGGAGGGCAACCTCGACTGCACGTTCTGCCTGGACTGCGTGCACGCGTGTCCGCACGACAACGTCGCGCTCGCCGCGCGGGTGCCCGGCGCCGAGCTGGCCGACGACAACCGGCGCTCGGTCATCGGGCGGCTGTCGTCACGGCCGGACCTGGCGGTCCTCGCGCTCGTGTTCACGTACGGCGCCCTGCTCAACGCGTTCGCGATGACAGGGCCTGCGCACGCGGTTGACGCGTGGCTGGCCGGGCGCCTGCCCGGCGCTCCAGACGCGGTGCGTCTGGGCGTCGTGTTCGTCGCCGGGCTCGTGGCGCTGCCGGCAGTCTGCGCGCTGGCCGCCGCGTTCGCGACGAGGCGTGCCGCCGGCGATGCGCGCCTCAGCACGGGACGTATCGCGACGGCGTTCGCCTACGGCCTGGTGCCGGTCGGCTGCGGCATCTGGCTGGCGCACTACGGCTTCCACTTGCTGACCGGCATCGGCACCGTGGTGCCCGTCGCCCAGGGGGCCGTCGCCGACGCCCTCGGCACGGCGCTGCTCGGGACGCCCGACTGGCGGTGGCCGGGGATGCGCCCGGGGCTCGTCTACCCGCTGCAGCTCGGGGCGGTCATGCTCGGGGCCATCGGATCGGGGGCGTCGATGCGCCTCATCGCCGCGCGCGACTACCCGGCGCGGGCGGGCGCCGCCGCCGCCGGCTGGGTGCTGCTCGCCGTGGGGCTGGCGGTCGCGGCCGTGTGGGTGCTGTCGCAGCCGATGGAGATGCGGGGGACCGGGTGGGCCGGCTGATGGGCGACGGCTGCCTGGCCGCGCGGGCCATCCTGGCGCTGTGCCTGCTCGGGCTGCCGGCAATGTCCGCGGCGCACAGCGGGCCGCCGTTTCCCATCGTCTCGGCCAGCCAGGCGGGGCCTTACACCCTCTCGATCTGGACCGACCCCGACGCCACCGATGACGGCACGCCGGAGGGCCAGTTCTGGGTGGTGCTCGAGTCCATCGACGAGCAGGCGGTGGCGCCAGAGGCCATCAGCGTCCGCGTGACGATCCGGGCACTCGACAGGGAGGGCGCCGAGGCGCTGACGGCTGTCGCCGCGCCGGTGGATGGCCGCGTCACCCGGCAGTTCGCCCTTCTGCTCATGGACCACGAGGGCCCGTATGCCGTGCGTGTCGAGGTGGACGGCCCGCTCGGGCGGGGGACGATCGAGAGCCAGGTGGAGGCCACCTACGACCTGCGGCCCCCGCTGGCGCTGCTCTTCGTCTACCTGCTGCCGTTCGTAGCGCTCGGGGGGCTCTGGATCAAGCTCCTCCGGCGCCGCCGCGCGCGGTCACCTCGCTGAGGCGCCGCGCCGCTGAGGCGCCCGACGAAGCCCCCCTGGAGAATCCGACCGCGGGGCCTGTAGAGGCCCGGTAGAGGCAAGGGGACATCAGGGGGCGCCAATCGAACCGGACCTGTGGTACCCTGTGCGTTCGGCTTCAGCCCGCCGGGCAGGACGAGGCGGCTGCGGGAAGTCATGATACTGGCGGGGCGGCCTTGCCACCTGGCAAGGGTCGTGCTATCCTCGCAAGGTTCTGTCGCAGTCAGGACACCCTATCTGGCTGCGAGCACCACACGAAGTGCGGCCCGGATCCTGTGGACGCCGCTGCCCTGACGGGCGGGCAGGCGGGGATTGGCGGGCACATCGAGCGGAGAGCGGGACGCTCCCGCGAGCGACAGCTTCGAAGACGTAGGGTAACCGGGTGCGGGTGCCAGATCGCCAGGCGATCTCGAGGCCCGTGCCGCCGTGGCGACCGCGAGGTCGCCGTGGACAGCATGGTGGGGCGGCGCATGGGCGCGGCCCCCGAACGGCGTGTCGACGCGTAGCGTCGGCGCGTGCAGGTGGAGTCACTGTGCCGACGATCAGCCAGCTCGTTCGCAAGGGTCGCGAGAAGATCGACATCAAGACCAAGAGTCCGGCGCTGCAGAACAGTCCGCAGAAGCGCGGCGTGTGCGTGCGCGTGTTCACGCAGACGCCGAAGAAGCCGAACTCGGCGCTGCGCAAGGTGGCGCGTGTCCGCCTGACCAACCAGATCGAGGTCACGACCTACATCCCCGGCGTCGGGCACAACCTGCAGGAGCACTCGCTCGTGCTGGTGCGCGGCGGCCGTGTCAAGGACCTGCCGGGCGTGCGCTACCACGTCGTGCGCGGCACGCTGGATGCGACGGGCGTGGCCAACCGGCGCCAGGGTCGGTCGAAGTACGGGGCCAAGCGGCCCAAGTCGTAGGTCTCAGGAACGGTTCCACACGACGCGAGTTGAGATATGCCCCGCAGACGAGTGATTGCCAA
>CAYSHC010000111.1:0-11146 GCA_964430855.1 uncultured Vicinamibacteraceae bacterium | reverse complement strand
GCCTTCAGCGAGCATCCGTAATCGTGCAGTTGCACGCCGGTGGCGCGCGAGATGAGCGCGTTGGCGATCATCGAGGGCACGCGGCGCGTCAGGAAGCGGTCCTTGCGATCCCGCCGCCAGCCGCAGACGATGTCGGCGCCCTGCTCGAGCCGCTCGACGAGCATCGGGATGTCCTTCGGGTCGTTCTGGAGGTCGCCGTCCGAGGTGACGATCACCCGGCCGCGCGCGTGCGCGAAGCCCGCCGAGAAGGCGGCCGTCTGGCCGAAGTTGCGCCGGAAGCGGATGATGCGCAGCCGCGGGTCGGCCGCCTGGAGCCGTCGCAGGATCTCCGCGCTGCCGTCGGTGCTCCCGTCGTCGACGAGCAGGACCTCGTAGGGGCGTCCCCACGGCTCGAGCGCCGCCGTGATCTCGGCGTACAGGGCCTCGAGGTTCGGCGCTTCGTTGTAGATGGGGATGACGAGCGAGATCTCGGGGGGCATCGCGAAACCCGGGATTATACCGCAGCGGCGGCAGACCGCCGGCGCCTGACGTACGCCCAGGCGATGGCGCCGACGACGATGGCCGCGGCCAGGCCCAGCGAGATCGGCCGCGCGTGCTCGGCGAGGAACGTCAGGGCCTGCTCGCCGTACCAGCGGGCCAGCAGCGCCTCGCCGTAGTAGCGGAAGCCCCGCCCCACGGCGATGGCCGCGGTAAAACTGAGCAGCGGCACCTTCGCCACGCCCGCCAGCAGGACGAACACCTTGAACGGCGCGGGCGGCGGCAGCACCGCCGGCACCAGCACCGCGAGCAGGCCCCACCGGCGGAACGAGGCCATGCGCTTCTCGACGCGGTCGGCGCGCATCCAGCGGCGCAGCAGCGCCTCGCCCCCGCGGCGCGCGAGGAAGTACATCACCAGGCAGCCCAGCACGGAGCCGACCGTGGACGCGGTGGCGTACAGGAGCCACGCGTCAGGCCGCTGCGTGACCATCCAGACGATGAGCAGGTCGTTCACCTGCGGCAGCGAGACGAACGACGAGTCGAGAAACGCCACGAGCACGAGGCCGGGGGCTCCGAGCGACTGGGCGAACTGGTGGACGGCGTTGACGAAGCGGGACATGCAGTGGGGTTGGCGCCGCGTGCGGGGCGTCGGCAGGCGCGGGAGAGGCGGCGGGCGCGGACACGCGGACGAGGTACTATGCCCCCCTAGTAGACCACGAGTGACTCGATCCCACCACATTCGTTCCCTTCTCGCCGCCACCGCCATCGCTGCCGCCGCGCTCGGGCTCGCTGCCGTGTGGTACTACGCGGCGCTCGACCTGACGCTCAGCCACTACGACGCAAAGGCTCACCTCGTCGTCGCGCGGCGCATTTTCGACAGCCTCACGCCCGGATGGCGGCAGATCGGGGCCGTGTGGCTGCCGCTGCCCCACGTGCTCAACGCGCTGCCCGTGCAGGTCGACGCCTGGTACCGCGACGGGACGTCTGGCGTGGCGATCTCTGTCGCGTCGTTTGTCATGGCCGCGGTGATGCTGGTCTGGCTCGTGCAGCGCACGACGGGCGTCCTGGCCGCCGCCGTGGCGACGGCCATCGTCTTCGTGCCGCAGCCGGACCTGCTGTACCTGCAGGCGACGCCGATGACCGAGCCGCTGCTGCTCGGGCTGACGATAGCCGGCGTCGCGCTGCTGGCCGACTGGGTGCTGAAGGGCGGCACAGGCGCGAGGTGGCCGGCGGGGCTCGTGCTGGCGCTGGCGTGCCTGACGCGCTATGAGGCGTGGCCCGTGACCGCCGCCGCCCTGCTTGTGGCCCTGCTGGCGCTGGTGGGGGCGCCGGGGTCGCTGGGGTCAGGTCTCGAATTTGCGAGTGTGGGGTCAGGTCTCGGAGATGGCAGGCTGGGGTCAGGTCTCGGCACGCGAACGTGGCGGAATCTGCCATCCGCTGTCGCGCGCCTGGTCCCCATCGCGCTCTGGCCGTTCGGGGCGTTCGTCGGGTTCCTGGTGCTGAGCAAGGCGACGGTCGGCGAGTGGCTGGTCACGGGCGGCTTCTACATCCCAGACAACCCGGCGCACGGCCATCCCCTGATCGCGCTGCAGCAGGTGGGATGGGGCGTCGGACGGATCGCCGGGTGGCCGGCCGCCTGGCTGGGCGCCGCCGGCGCCCTGGCGGCCCTCTGGATGGGCCTGCGTCATCACGAGCGCCGGACGTGGTGGTTTGCCATCGCGCTCGCCGGATGTGCCGCGCTGCCCTTCTACGCGTTCGTCAGCGGCCACCCGTTCCGTATCCGCTACATGGTGCCGCTCGTTGCGCCCGCCGCGGCGTGCACCGGGCTGCTGGTCGCCGCAGTCCCGCGACGCCTGCGCTGGCCGCTGGTGCTGGCGGTCCTGGCGCTCGTCGCGGCGGACCGGCGTCCGCTCGACCGGACCTCCCCCATGGTGGCCGAGGCGCAGTGGGACCGCGCCAACCAGGCTGCGCGGCGCAACGTCACCGCGTGCCTCGTGCGCGAGTGGCGGGGCGAGCCGATCCTCGTCAGCATGGGCGCCCTTGCACACTACATGCAGGAGCTGTCGCATGACGGGTTCGTCCTGCGGCACTTCGTGCACGAGGGCATCGGCGAACTGTGGTTCGAGTTCATCGCGCGTCCGGAGCGGCACGCGCGGTTCGTGCTGGTGGAAGAGCGGGCGGAAGGCGGCGACATGTTCGCGCAGCGGGCGGCTGAAGAGCCGTCGTACCTCGCTGCCTACGACAGGACCTGCGAGGGCGGTGGTGTTGCGCTGTACGTCAGGCGGGGTCGGTAGGACAGGCACCACCGGGAGACTGCCGGCGGGCGCGCGGCAGCCGTCGTGTCCAACGAGGGCGAGCCGAGATGGCAGACGCTGCCACCCCGGCTCGTCGAGACCTGACCCCAGGCCCACGAAATCGAGACCTGACCCCACACGGGGCCAAATCGAGACCTGACCCCGCGCTAGAACTTGAACTGGACGGTGAACAGGAAGCTGTTGCCGCCGATGTCGAGCGTGTCGCCGGCAAATCCCAGGTCAGGGTCGAGGTCGACCTTCGCGCGCGTGTGGCGGTACTCCCCGCCAATCAGCGCCGAGGAGCCGATCGGGAACCTGACGCCGCCCAGGAACAGCGGGCCGGCCTTGGTCCCCTCGTCCACGAAGTTGTCGCGGAAGATCGAGCCGTCGCTGAAGTCGAGGAACTCGCCGGTCTCGCTGTAGCGCCAGCGGTTGAACGCCACGCCGGCGCCGATGTACGGCTGGAAGCCCACGTCACGGCTCAGCGGGAAGAACCGCACGGCCGCCGTCACCGGGATCACCCGCAGCTTCAGGTCCTGGTCGATCTCCGTGCCGTCCTCGTCCACATAGTCCGCATAGATGCTCGGGACGGTCCGCTGGTAGAACCCGACGCCGCCGCCCACCTCGATGAACGACCCGATGCTGAGGTAATAGTCGCCGCCCACGGTGGCGCCGTCGAACTCGTCGATGTCAAACAGCAGGAACGACAGGTTCTGCGCCAGCACGTCGTCGCGCGAGCGCCCGTCCTCGCCCTTGACCAGATAGCCGCCGATGTTGACGCCGACCACCGAGTCCTGCGCCAGCACCGGCGTCACGCCCATCAGCAGGGCCGCCATTCCTCCTACGATTGCCCGTCGCAGCATGAGACCACTCCCAACGCGATCGTCACCTGGTGTGTCGACACGCCCCATGCGCGTGGCACGATCGCGACCGTCATCATTCTGCCGGCCAATCTTGCAAGGGGTATGCCCGGCGAGACCGGCTCGCGGGGCGGGTCGAATGTCCTGCAGGGAGGTCAGGGCGTCCCGTTTCCTGAGCGCCCGCGCTGGTACGCGGCGATCTCGTCGAGCATCTCCTGGTGGATGTGCCCGTTCGAGGCGACAAGCGACAGCTGCCGCGACTGGTACGGCGAGCCGTCCCAGGTGGTCACCCGCCCGCCGGCCTCCTCGACGATGAGCGCGCCGGCACAGGTGTCCCACGGCTTGAGCGTAGCCTCCCAGTAGCCGTCGAGCCTGCCGGCTGCCACGTAACAGAGGTCGAGCGCCGCAGAGCCGAGCCGGCGGACCGCACGGCTGCGCTGCACGAAGTGGCCGAACAGCCCGAGGATCTCCTCGCCGTTCTGCCGGATGTCGTACGGGAAGCCGGTGACCAGCAGGGCCTCGCTCACGGCCGACGTGTCGGACACCCGCAGCGGCACGCCGTTGAGCCGGGCGCCCTGCCCGCGCTCCGCCGTGAACAGCTCCCGCCGTGACGGGTCGTACACGGCACCAATCTCGACGCGCCCGTCGATCTCGAGGCCGAGCGACGCGCAGAAAATGGGCAGGCCGTGCGCGAAGTTGGTCGTGCCGTCCACCGGGTCGAACACCCAGCAGTACCCGGGCACGGGCTTCCGCTCGGCGTCGCTCTCCTGGAGTTCCTCGCCGAGCACGCGATGGCCGGGGAACCGCTCGGCCACGAGCGCCCGGAAGTAGCGCTCGACGGCGATGTCCACCTCGGTCACGAGGTCGATCTCGCCCTTCTTGTCCACGCGGATGGGGCCGCCGAGCTGCGCCAGCTGAAGGCGCCCGGCCTCCAGGACCGCCTCGATGGCAAGCGCGAGCAGTCGGGGATCGTGTGCCACGCCGCTACCCTGCCGGCGGCAGCTGCTTGCGCATCCGCACTTCCATGCCGCCCTCGGGGCGGCGGCTGAGCGACACGTCGTCCATGAAGCTGCGCATGAAGAAGATGCCGCGCCCGCTGGCCTTGAGGAGGTTCTCGGGCGCGAGCGGATCGGCAATCTCGTCGGGGTCGAAGCCCTCGCCCTCGTCGCGGACGCTGATGTCGAGGTGCCTGGTGCCGCCCTCGGTGACAAACGCGAACTCGACGTGGACCTGCTTGTCGGTGTCCTCGCGGTTGCCGTGCTTGATGGCGTTGATCACCGACTCGCGGACGGCGACGCCCACCCAGTGGCCGGCGTCCTCGTCGAGCCGGGCCACGGCACACAGCTCGTCACACACGACCTGGACGTAATCGAGGACGTCCAGGTGACTCTGCAGATCCAGTCGGAAGGTGTGCCGGGCATCGCTCATGCGGTCTCGATGGCGAGGATGATACACGCTTCGCCCCGAATGCTACAGTGATGCGGACATGCCTGCCGAGTTCACGCAGACACACACGGTCACGCCCGCCACCGCCCTCCAGGGCGTGGTGCGCGTGCCCGGCGACAAGTCGATCTCCCACCGCTACGCCATCTTCGCCGCGCTTGCCGACGGCGTGTCGCGCATCACGCACTACGCGCCAGGCCAGGACTGCCAGTCGACGCTCTCCTGTCTCCAGCAGCTCGGTGTCGTCATCTCGCGCAGCGACGCGCTCGACCGTGCGACCGGGGCCACCATCCCCGTGGTGCAGGTCGTCGGACGCGGCGTCGGCGGGCTCCAGGCCCCGACCTCGCCGCTCGACTGCGGCAACTCCGGCACGACGATGCGCCTGCTGGCGGGCGTGCTGGCGGCGCACCCGTTCACGAGCGTCCTGACGGGCGACTCGTCGCTGTGCCGCCGGCCGATGATGCGCATCGTGACGCCGCTCTCGCGCATGGGCGCGCGCATCGAGGCCACCGACGGACACGCGCCGCTGACGATCCACGGCGGCCGCCTGACGCCGATGCACTACGACACGCCCACGCCGAGCGCGCAGGTGAAAACCGCCATCCTGCTGGCCGGCCTCCACACGGAGGGACGGACGAGCGTCCACGAGGCCGTCCTCACGCGCGACCACACGGAGCGTGGCCTGCGGATGTTCGGCGCGCACGTCGAGGTGGACGGCACGACGGCCAGCATCACCGGCCCGCAGCGGCTCACCGGCGGCCAGTTCGCCGTGCCGGGCGACGTGTCGTCGGCGGCCTTCTGGGCCTGCGCCGCCGCCGCGCTGCCCGGGTCCTACATCGAGCTGCCGGGCGTCGGCTTGAACCCGTCGCGCACGGCCATCTTCGACGTCCTGCGGCGGATGGGCGCCGACGTGGACATCGCCGTGGACGACCCGACGGCGCACGAGCCGGTCGGGCGTGTCCGCGTGCGTCACGGCACGCTGCGGGCGATCGAGCTCTCGCCCGCCGAGGTCCCGCTGGTCATCGACGAGCTGCCCGTGCTGGCGGCCCTCGCGACGCACGGCGGCGACCTGCGCGTGACCGGCGCCGGTGAGCTGCGCGCCAAGGAGAGCGACCGCATCACGGCGCTCGTGGACGGCCTGCGGGCGCTCGGCGCCGACGCCGACGAACTGCCGGACGGCTTCCACGTGCGGGGCTCGCGGCGGCTGCTCGGCGGCGAGGTGGACGCCTGCGACGACCACCGCCTCGCCATGGCCTTCGCCGTGGCCGCGCTGGGCGCGAGCGACGCGAGCGTCATCCACGGGGCCGACGCGGTGAACGTGTCCTATCCCGGCTTCTTCGACGTGCTGACGGCCCTCGCTCGCTGATGGCCTCCCGCGACGACAAGATCTACCTCGTCGGGTTCATGGGCGCCGGCAAGACAACACTGGCGCGGGCGCTCGGGCGTCGGCTCGGATGGCGGGTGGTGGACATCGACGCCGAGATCGAGTCGCGCGAGCGCCAGACGGTCACCGAGATCTTCGCGACGCGCGGCGAGCCGTACTTCCGCCGGGTGGAGCGCGAGGTGCTGCTCGGCCTGCTGCCAGAGCGTCACCTCGTCGTGGCCACCGGCGGCGGGACGTTCGTCCACCCGGACAACCGCGCCGACATCCGCCGCGACGGCATCTCCGTGTGGCTCGACGTGCCGCTCGAGCGCCTCATCGACCGGGTGCCCTCTGACGGCCGGCGCCCGCTGGCCGCCAGCCGCGACGCCTTCACGCAGCTGTATTACGACCGGCGCCTGGTCTACCAGCAGGCGGACATCCACCTCGCCGGCGACGGCGAGTCCGTGGAGGCGCTCGTCGAACGCCTGCTCGACCGCCTGGGCTGGTAGTCTGGGGTCAGGTCTCGATTTGCCCGAGCCCGGGGTCAGGTCTCGCGACGAAGACGTGGCAGAATCTGCACACCGTTCATTTCGTCCGCCGCCGACGTTAAGCCAGACACCAGCCCGTGCGCTACCTGGTCCTCAGCGACATCCACGGCAACCTCCCGGCCTTGACGGCAGTCCTTGCCGCCAGCCCGCCGTCGACGTACGACCGCGTGCTCGTACTCGGCGACCTCGTTGGCTACGGCGCCGACCCCGGCCCGGTGATCGACCGTGTCCGCGCGCTCGCGCCGCACGTGGTCGTGCGCGGCAACCATGACAAGGCCGTGTGCGGCCTCATGCCCGTGGACACGTTCAACTCGCACGCGCGCGAGGCCGCCCTCTGGAGCGCGAAGCAGCTCACGCCGGCACAGCTCGCCTACCTGCGCGACCTGCCCGCCGGGCCGCTCCTCGTCGACGACGGCATCGAGGTGTGGCACGGGGCGCCCTCGGACGAGGACCAGTACCTGGTGTGGATCGACGACATCCGCGACGCGGCTGCACGCGGACGACGTCCGCTCTGCCTCTTCGGCCACACCCACGTCCAGGGCGCGTACGGTTCCGGCGAGGGACGCCCGCAGCTCACGTCCGGCGAGGGCTGGCAGCGGACGACGCTTCAGGTCAGCCCGCAGGACCAGTGGCTGATCAACCCTGGCTCGGTGGGACAGCCCCGCGACGGCGACCCGCGCGCGGCGTACGCGATCGTGGACACCGGCGCGCACGTCGTCGAGCTGTATCGACAGGTGTACGACATCGCCGAAGCCCAGCGCCGCATTCGCGCCGCCCACCTGCCGGAGCTGCTGGCGACGCGGCTCGGCGAGGGACGCTGAGACACAGGGACGCCGCAGCGGCGCCAGGCCAGCGAGCCGGCAACACGGCGCCGCGCCCCACGACGCCCGGCCTAGCGGCGCCGCCGGCGGCTGTTGGCCGCGTCAGCGGCGGCGCGGCTCCCCAGGATCCAGCCGATGATGATCCCGACGAGCAGGACGGCGGGGATGAAGATGAAGTGTCCGGCGGTCACGGCCCTTCCGTCCGGCTGTCCGCTCGCGCTCCCGCCGCCGCGCGCGCGTCGTGCAGCTCGCGCCTGACGGTCTCGAGCCGTCGCCACAGCAGCCACACGTACCCGGCGAGCAGCACCAGCGTGATGGTGTAGGCCGCCACGAGGAACGGCGCGGCCGGCAGCCGCTCCTCGGGTGGCAGCTCGTCGATCGGGACGAACTCGTCCTGCGCCGCCGACGAGTCCTGCATCGCCGTGTCCTGCATCGCCGGCGACACCTCTCGCGGCCATCCCGGCACGGTCGACGCGGTCGGCACGCCAAGGGCAGCCGGCACCGCGGGCACCATCGCGCGCACGGTCGCGCCGCGCAGCAGCGCCGCCACGGGGCCCGCGCCCTCGGTCGCCGGCGCCGCGCCGCAAAGAAGGACACCCGCCACGCCCAGCGCCACCGCCCTCAGGCCACGCCCCCGGCCCGGCAGCGCACGTCTCGCGCGCGAGATCGTTGCAGCCATCATCGCGTCACCCCTCATCGGCCAGGAGATCGTCGAGCGCGTCCTGCTGCTCGGCCAGCCGCACGCGCGTGCCGAGGAGCGCCACAAACAGGAACAGGAACGCCGCCATGCACCACCAGAACACGAGGCGCATCTCCGGCCCCAGCGTCGGCACGACCGTCGTCTTCGGGTGCAGCGTCCGCCAGACGTTGACCGACCAGTAGACGAACGGCACGTTCACCATCCCGAAGACCGCGACGCCTGCCGCGAGCCGTTCGCTGCCAGGCCCGCCGAAGCGGCGCAGCAGCGTGTAGCCGACGAACATCAACCACAGCACGAGCGACGAGGTCAGCCGGGCGTCCCACTGCCACCACACTCCCCAGGCCTTCCGCGCCCAGAGCGGTCCGGTGACGAGCACGATCATGCCGAGCAGCACGACCAGCTCCGCGGCGGCTTCCGCCATGCGATCGCTCGACGCACGGCCTCTCAGCAGATAGCGGATGCTGGCGATTCCGCAGACGAACGTCGACAGGAACATCGTCAGCGCCGCGGGGACGTGGAAGTAGAAGATCTTCTGGACCAGCCCCATCGTCGCCTCGAACGGCGCCTGGGCGATGAGCCACGGCGCGAGGGCGAACATGACGCCGGCGGCCGCGATGGCCCAGGGCACGCAGCGGGCCAGCACGTCAGTCACCTCGCGCCGCCCGCGGCGCGGCGTCGGTCATGAGGGCATCGAACGTCCAGAGCGACAGCGTGACGAACACCGCGCCAAAGCATAGCAGGAGGGCCAGCCACATGCCGACCTGGCCGGGGACGTACGGCTCGGCCAGCGCCGCGGCGGTGCCGCGGACGCCGCCGATCATCACGGGCACGGTCATCGGATACAGCAGGATCGGCAGCAGCACGTCGCGCGTCCGCGTCCGCGAGAGCATCGCCGCAAACAGGGTGCCGACGGCCGCGTAGCCGGCGGTCCCGACGAGGACGAGCGGCACCACGCGGTCGGCGCGCGGCACGAGCGGCATCTGGAAGAACACGGCGACCAGCGGCAGCAGCACGACGTCGACGGCGAGCAGCAGGCACAGCAGCGCGAGCCACTTCCCGAGGTACACGCCGGCACGCGGCGCCGGCGACTGGAGCACGGCGGCCAGGGTGCCGGCCGCACGCTCGCGCTCGAACGTCCGTGCCATGGCCAGCGTCCCCGCGAACGTCATCGACACCCACAGCACCGCCGGGCCGACGTTCTCCGCGGCACGCCCGTCCTCCACCAGCCCGAACGAGAAGACCAGCACGCAGGCCACGGCGAAGAACAGCGTCGTCAGCACGCCTTCGCGCCGCCGCCACTCGACCCGCACGTCCTTCGCAAGGACGGCGCCCGCCGCGCGCAGGATCGCGGCCACGTCGTCGCCGTCATCCCCGCGCGGCGCGATGGGCGCAGCCACGCTGCCCTCCCCGACTCCCTGCCCGTCCGCGCCCGGCGCCGTCGTCGACACGGCGTCCGTAAGCTTTGCCTTACCATCTGCCGTGGCGGACGCTCCGGCGTCGTAGGCGCGCCTGAGGTCCTGCCCCGCGGGCACTTCATGCAGCCGCCCTTCGCGCAGCAGCCAGGCGCGGTCGAGCAGCGGCGACACGATGTCGAGGTCGTGGGTAGCCAGGATCACGAGCGCGCCTGACGCGGCAAGCGCACGGAGCCGCCCGGCCAGGTGCGCAACGCTCTCGACGTCCAGCCCCGTGAACGGCACGTCGAGCAACAGCACGCCGGGCTCGTGCAGCAGGGCCCGCTCGAATGCGAGGCGCTGCCGCATGCCCCGCGAGAAACGCTCCACGAGCTCGTCGGCACGCGTCTCGAGGCGTGCCTGGCCGAGCGCGCGCGAGACGCGTGCGTCGACGTCGGCCATGCCGGCAATCGTCGAGAACAGGCGGAGGTTCTCGCGTGCGGTCAGCTCGCCGTACAGCTGCGGCTCGTGCTCGAGGACGCCGAGCGCCTGGCGCGCGCGCCGGGGCGGCCGGCGCTCGCCGTCGATGAGGTACTGGACGGCGCCGCGGCTCGGCTCGAGCTGCCCGGCAAGGATCCGCAACAGCGTGGACTTGCCCGCGCCGTTCGGCCCGAGGACGCCGACGATCTCGCCGCCGCGCGCGTCAACGGTGACGTCGGCAAGCACCCGCCGCCGGTCGAAGACGCAGCCGACGCGCCGTACGGAGAGCGTCGTCATGGGGCCTCACGCCGGGCGCGCGGCGCCGCCTTGCGCCGACCGTTCCCGCTCGGCGTCGAGCAGCACGTACACGCCCTCGAGTTCCTGCAGCAGCGTGGCGCGCCGCTGCGCGTCCGCGGGGTCCGCCGCGTCGAGGCTGCGGATCTCCGAGAGGAGGCGCAGGCGCCGCGCCTCGAGCGCCGCGACGCGGCGCTCCGGGTCCACAGGGCGTGCGACCACGAACCAGATGCCGCCGAGGATGACGAGCCCGGCAAGCGTCAGCGCCGTGTAGCGCGGCCAGCGGGGATGGTGTGGCAGGCCCTCGAGCGCGATCACCAGCTCGTCGCCGGCGTTGAGCCCGGGGCCCGTCGCGGTCCAGTACGTGCGGCCCTCGACCTGCGCCACACGAGACTGCTCGAGTACCGGCGTCACCACCGTCGTGTCGCCAATCAGGCGTGCGATGACGTTGGTCTGGATCATCGGCAGCGGCAGC
>CAYSHC010000110.1:0-11154 GCA_964430855.1 uncultured Vicinamibacteraceae bacterium | reverse complement strand
CTGTCGTGGATCGTGTCGCAGAACGAGGACGACACGTACGCCATCGACCTGCGCGTGCGGCACGTGTTCTGATGCGTCGCGTGTACCGGTCCCTCCTCCTCGTCGCCGCGATCGCCGTTGCGGGGACGGCGCATGCGCAGCCGGCGGCGCCGGCGCCGCCGGTGGCCCCGGTGGCCCGCGTGGAGTTCGAGCTCGACGGCCGTCCCCTGCGCGACCCGTCCGTCGCGCGCCTCGTCGAGGTGCGAGCCGGCGAACCGCTCGATCCTGCCGCCGTCCGCGCGTCGATTCAGCACCTGACGCTCCTCCGACGCTTCGCGACGATCGACGTCCTGCAGCTGCCCGGCCCCTCCGGGCCTGTCGTCAGGTTCGTGCTGACGCCGCTCCAGCGGATCGGAGGCTACCGGATCGACGGCGACTTCGGCGTGAGCGCCCGCGAGCTCGAGCGGGCGATGCGCGACAGGCTCGGCGCCGCGCCCGACGCGGCGCAGGTGTCGGAGGCCGTCGACGCGGTGCAGACGCTGCTCGGCGAGCACGGGTACCTCCAGCCGCAGATCGACGTCAGGCTCGTGCCCATGGACGAACAGGGTACGGTGCGCCTGGTGCTCTCGGGGCACGCGGGCCCGCGGTGGCGCCTCGGGCGCATCACGCTCGTCGGGCCGGACGCGGCGGCGTTCACGCCGCACGAGGTGCTCGGCGTCGAGCCCGGGGCGCCGTACGACAGGGTGGCCCTCCAGGCCCACGAGCAGGCCTTCGTGGCGAGGCAGCGCGCCGCGGGCTACTTCGAGGCCGTCGTCAGGACGACGCCGGAGCCCGGCAGCGCGCCCCGGACGATCGACCTGCGCGTCGAGGTGTCCCGCGGGCCGCGCGTGGTGCTGTCGTTTGTCGGCGATCGCATCCCGGCGGACGTCCGGCGCGCGCTCGTGCCCATCGAGGTCGAGGGCAGCGTCGACGAGGACCTGCTCGAGGACTCGCGTTCGCGACTCGAGGCCTGGCTGCGCGAGCGCGGCCGCTGGCGTGCCGAGGTCAGCTACGAGCGGCGGGCCACGCCCGACGGCCTCGACATCGTCTTCAACGTGCGCGCCGGCAGGCGGTACGAGACCGGCAACGTCGTCATCGGCGGCCACCGCGCGCTTGGCGAGGCCGAACTCCGCGCGCTGCTGCGCCTGCATGCCGGCCAGACCTTCTCGCCGACGCTCGTCGACCAGAGCGTCGCGGCCATCGTCCGCGCCTACCAGGCCCGCGGCTATCCGGCGGCGCGTGTCGAGACCGCGCTGGTGGACGTCAGCGAGCCCTCGCTGCGTCCCGACAGCGTCGGCACCGTCGAGGTGCGGCTGCGCGTGGACGAAGGGCCCGAAACGCGGGTCGCGGGTGTCGAGCTGACGGGCGTCGAGTCGCTGCCGGTTGACGAGCTGCGGGGCACCCTCTCGGTGCGCGAAGGGGCGCTGTTCTCCGCCGCCGCCGTCGTGGCCGATCGCGAGGCCCTGCTGCGGCGCTACCTCGATGCCGGCTACCGCGAGGCCCAGGTCGAGGCCGACCTGGCCGCCACCGACGATCGCCGCGGCGTCAGCGTCACCTACCGGGTCACCGAGGGGACGCAGACCCTCGTCGACAGGGTCATCATCGTCGGCAACGTGCGTGTGGACGACGAGACGATCCGCCGGGAGCTGGCTCTCGAGCAGGGCGAGCCGTACGGCCTCGACCGCGTCTTCGAGTCGCAGCGCCGCCTCAGCGCACTCGGGCTGTTCCGCAGCGTCCGCATCACCGACATCGCGACGTCGGACGGCGGGCGCCACGACGTCGTGGTCACGGTGGAAGAGGCGCCCGTCACCACCATCGGCTATGGTGCCGGGCTCGAGGGCGGGCAGCGGCTGCGCACGGCGTCGGCCACGCCGGGAGCGCCTGCGGGGTCCGTCGAGACACGCTTCGAGGTGGCGCCGCGCGGATTCCTCGAGATCGGCCGGCGCAACTTCCTGGGCAAGAACCGCTCAGTGAACCTGTTCCTGCGGGGATCGCTGCGCCCGCGCGACTTTCCCGGCGACGCCGACCGCGACGGCACGGGGCTGTCGCTCAGCGAGTACCGCGTGCTCGGCACCTGGCGCGAGCCGCGGGCGCTGTTTGACGCGGTCAATCTCGACGTGTCGGCCTTCGTCGAGCAGGCGATCCGATCGAGCTTCAACTTCAGGCGGCAGGCGGCGCGCGCCGAGATGTCGCGGCTGATCGGCAACGACGTCACGGTCATCGCGCGATACGGCTTCGGCCGCACGGAGCTGTACAACGCGCGCGTGGCGCCCGAAGACCAGCTCAGCGTGGACAGGCTGTTCCCGCAGGTGCGGCTGTCGTCGGTCTCGACGTCGGTCGTGCTCGACACGCGCGACGACCCGCTCGACCCGAAGCGCGGCGCTTTTGCGAGCATCGACGGCGAGTTCGCCGGCCGCAGCATCGGGTCGGAGGTCGGCTTCAACAAGACCTACATGCAGGGCTTCCTCTACAGGCAGCTCGGCGCCTCGCCGTTCGTCCTCGCCGGCGGCGCGCGCCTCGGCGTCGCCCGCGGGCTGCCGCGCGACGTCCCGCGCCTCGGCGACGACGGCCAGCCGCTCGTCGATCCGGACGGCACGCCGATCATCGACGTCGTGCGCGACCTGCCGGCCAGCGAGCGGTTCTTCGCGGGTGGCGACTCGACGGTCCGCGGCTTCACGCTCGACCGTCTCGGCGCGCCGGAGACGCTCGACCGCAACGGCGTCCCGAGCGGCGGCAACGCCGTCGTCGTCTTCAACGGCGAGGTGCGGTTCCCCGTCTGGCGCAGCCTCGGCGCGGCGGCCTTCGTCGACGTGGGGAACGTGTTCCTGCGCGTGTCGGACCTCGATCTCGGCGAGCTGCGCGGCACGACCGGATTCGGCCTGCGCTACCGATCGCCGATCGGTCCCATCCGCGTGGATCTCGGGTTCAAGATGTCGCGCCGCACGTTCATCAACGGCGTCCGCGAAGGGCGCACGGCGCTGCACATCTCGGTGGGGCAGGCGTTCTAGGAGAAGCGGACGAGGGTGAGGACAGAGGAGGGCGGACCTAGCGCAGGACGTTGTACTTGAAGATGCACCAGATGGCGCGGACGCCATCCTTCCAGCCGATCTTCTTGCCTTCCTCGTACGTCCGGCCCGCGTAGGAGATGCCGACCTCGTAGATGCGCACGCGCAGCCTGGCGATCTTGGCCGTGATTTCCGGCTCGAAGCCGAACCGGTTCTCCTCGACGGTGATCCGCTGGAGCACCTCGCGGCGGAACAGCTTGTAGCACGTCTCCATGTCGGTGAGGTTCAGGTTCGTGAACGCGTTGGAGCAAAGCGTCAGGAACCGGTTACCGACGGCGTGCCAGAAGTACAGCACGCGGTGCGACTCGCCGCCGGCGAAGCGCGACCCGAAGACAACGTCGGCGCGCCCGTCGAGGATCGGGCGCATCAGCTTAGGATATTCGTCGGGATCGTACTCGAGGTCCGCATCCTGCACGATGACCAGGTCGCCGGTGGCGGCAGCGAAGCCGGTGCGCAGCGCGGCGCCCTTCCCCTGGTTGCGGTCGTGGTAGAGCACCGTGACGTTGCCGGGGAAGGTCGTGCGCTGGAGCAGCTCACGCGCGCCGTCGGTGGAGCAGTCGTCCACCAGCACGATGTCCTTGTCGACGGGCACGCGCTGCACGCGGTCCACCAGCGTGAGCAGCGTGTGGACCTCGTTGTAGACCGGAATGACGACGGTGAGCTTCATGAGACGCGACGGCCGCGGGATGGCCGCACAAGTATATCCGTCCGGTTCCTGGCGGCCCGCCGTGGCGCGCCGCGCCCTGCTGGCGGCGGCGCTGCTGGTGGCGTCGGTCGGGGCCGGCGCGCAGCCCCTGCCAGTCGATCGTCTGGTCGCCGTCGTCGAACAGCGCGCGCTCATGCAGAGCGACGTCGAGCTCGCGTTGCGCCTCGGCTCGATCGAGCCGCCCGCCCCCGACGTGCCGCCGCCCGTCGAGCAGCTCGTGAAGCGTGAGCTCGTGCGCCTCGAGGTGGACAGGTTCGCGGTGGCCGACCCGCCGGCCGATGCCGTCGAGCGGCGCCTCGCGGAACGCGCCGGCGGACAGCCGGTGGACGCCTGGCTGGAGGCGCTGGCGGCATTCGGCGTACCTCCGGCCGGCATTCGCCGCCGCGTGGCCGACGACCTCCGGATCGAGACCTACCTGGAGCAGCGCTTCGGGGCCGCGGCCCAGCCCACGGAAGTGGAGGTGGTCGAGCGCGCACGCGCCGAGGGCGCCGGCGTGCCCGTGCCGGACGGGGCGCTCGCCGCGGCGCGTGCCGCACTGGCCCGCGAGCGCCGGGCGCGGCTCGTCGCCGACTGGGTCGACGGTCTGCGCCGACGCGCTGCCGTCCACGTCGTGCCGGCGCCCTGAGGGCGCGGCGCGCGCGTCCTCGCGCGGACTCAGGTGCCGATCAGCCCGGCGCGCGAGGCGTAGTAGAAGATGCCGAGCTCGCCCAGGTTGAACAGGGCGTGCGACACGATGGGCGCCACGACGCTGCGGCGGGCCAGGAAGACCAGGCCCCACACCAGCCCCAGCACGCCGGTCAGGATGGCGGCGTCGTAGCCCTGCATCGTGTGGCCCAGGCCGAAGGCGACGCTGAACAGGAGCAGTCCCACCCACACGCCCCCGAGGTCGCGCTCGAAGCGATGGAGGATGAACGCGCGCTGGATCTCTTCGCGCACGCCGCCCGCCACGACGACGACGACGGCGAAGACGGCCAGGCGCGTCGGGGAGTCGAGCATGGCCTGGAGCGGGTTGCTCTCGACGTTGCGCAGGTGCGGGGCGAGGCGCTCGATCACCAGCGCGCCGACCATGACCAGCGCGAAGACCAGCGGGACCAGCGCGAGGCCGCGCCACACCTCGGGCCGCACCGGCCGCGCGCCGAGCAGCGTCGCCCTGAGCGACTCGCCGCGTGCCTTCAGGAAGAGCGCCACGAGCCCGAGGATGACCACGGTGTCGAGCGTCGACAGCGCGACGACGAACGGGAAGGACAACCGGTCGCCCGCCGTGGCGCTCAGGCCGGCGAGCACGAGGAGGAGCGACAGCGCGAGCTGCGAGGGGAAGCCCGAGCAGAGGATGACCTCGAGGATCGACACCCACGCCGGCGGCGTGGGCATCACGCGCACGGGCCCGGCCGCCACCTCCGCGGGCTCGACGATCGCCTCAGGCTCAGCCACTGCGTAAATGTTACGCTGTTGCCACGAGGCATGCGAGCGCGGCCGTGTCGTGGCCGCGGCCCGGGAGAACGCCAGTGTCGAGTGCGAGCGAGTCCAGCGAACCCGGTGTTCCGGCAGAATCCGGAGCCCAGGGCGAGCGCATCCTGATCGTCGAGGATGATCGCGCTGCGCGCCTGGGGCTGACAGAGCTCATCCGCGCCTGGGGCTACGTCGCGGACGCCGCGGCAGACGGCGAGGAAGCGCTGGGCAAGATCACCACCTTCCGCCCCGGCATCGTCCTGACCGACCTCGTGATGCCGCGAATGGACGGACTGGGGCTGCTGCGCGCGCTCCAGGACCAGCTCTCCGACCTGTGCGTCGTCATCCTCACGGCACAGGGAACGGTCGAGACGGCCGTCCAGGCCATCAAGGAAGGCGCCTACGACTACCTGACCAAGCCGGTGGACCCGAGCCGGCTGGAGATCCTGCTCGCGAAGGCGGTGGAGCGGCAGGCGACGCGTCGCGAGGTGCACGTGCTGCGGCGGCAGCTGCGCGACCAGGGCAGCTTCGGCCGCATCATCGGCAACACGCCGGCGGTGCGGAAGCTGTATCGCACCATCGAGCAGGCGGCGCCGACAAACGCGTCGGTGCTGATCTGGGGCGAGTCGGGAACGGGGAAGGAGCTCGTCGCGCAGACGATCCACCAGCTCTCCGAGCGGGCGCAGCAGCCGTACATCGCCATCAACTGCGCCGCGATCCCGGAGACGCTCCTCGAGAGCGAGATCTTCGGCCACGAGAAGGGCGCGTTCACCGGCGCCATCGAGCGGCGCCTCGGCTGCTTCGAGCTCGCCCACCGCGGGACGCTGTTCCTCGACGAGATCGCCGAGATGGTGCCCGTGACGCAGGTGAAGCTGCTGCGCGTCCTCCAGGAGCGGACGTTCCGCCGGCTGGGCGGCCGCACCGAGCAGCAGGTGGACGTGCGCATCATCGCGGCCACCAACGTCAATCCGCTCGACGCGGTGCAGAAGGGCAAGCTGCGCGAGGATCTGTACTACCGGCTCAACGTCTTCTCCATCGAGCTGCCGCCCCTGCGCGACAGGCAGGAAGACATCCCGCTGCTCGCGCAGGCGTTCATCCACGAGTTCGCCAGCCGCAACGGCCGGCGCGTGAAGGCCGTCAGCCCGGCCGCCCTCCAGCGGCTGGCCGCCTATCACTGGCCCGGCAACATCCGCGAGCTGCGCAACGTGATCGAGCGGGCGACGATCCTGGCGCCGGGCGAGTTCATCGAGGAGGAGCACCTGCCGTCGGAGCTGACGGCGTCCTCGAGACCCGCGCAGGCCACCGTCGGCATCACGCTGACGCCGGGCACGACGGTCGACGACGCCGAGATGCGCCTCATCGAGGTCACGCTCGAGCATACGGGGCACAACAAGACGCGTGCCGCGGAGCTGCTCGGCATCAGCCTCAAGACGCTGCACAACAAGCTCAATCGCATGAAGGCCCGGAGCCAGGGCGACTAGGGATACAGGGCGATGCGCCTCAGTTTCCAGACGCGCCAGGTACTGGGTGTCACGTTCATCGTGGCCTGTTCGGTGCTCACGATGGCCATCATGCACGTCGCCGGACAGGCGCGCACGCTGCTGGCCGAGAGCGAGCTGCGCGGCGAGATGCTGACCAACTCGATGTTCCAGCGCGCCTTCCGGCTGGTGAAGAGCCGCGAGACGGCGGCGGCCGACCTCCAGATGGACGAAGGGCTCCGCGCCATCCTCCAGTCGGCCATCGGGTTCGCGCAGACGGTGTCGTACGCGACCATCACCGACGTCCGCAACGTCGCGCTGGTGCACAGTTCGCCGACGCTCGAGGGCACGATCGTGCCGCCGCAGCCGCCCCTGCGGCAGCTGATCGACAGCGGGCCCATCGCGCAGCTCGTCGGCGTGTGGGAACAGCGCAACTACGAGGTGGCGCAGCCGCTGCTGCTCGGCGACGAGGAATTCGGGTCGATCAGGATCGGCGTGTCGACGGTGCTGATCTGGGAGCAGATCTCGTCGGCCCTGGCGCCGATCGTGGCCGTGGCCGGCGTGGCGATTGTGCTGGCGACGGGGCTGTCGTGGATGCTCGCGCGCCGGCTGCTCCGGCCGATCCACGTGCTGCAGAGCGGCATCGCGCGCCTTGGCAAGGGCGAGCAGGACGTGCGGCTCGAGCTGCGCGACGACGAGTTCAAGGACATCGGCTCGTCGTTCAACGCCCTGAGCCAGTCGGTGTCGTCCATCCGCGGCCAGCTGGTGGAGCAGGCGCGACGGGCCGAGTCCGTGGTCGAGCGGCTCGAGGACGCCGTCGTGATCGTCTCGCCTGAACGCGAGGTGGTGTTTGTCAACGCCGTCATGAAGGCGCTGATGCCGTCGCTCACGATGGGCGCGACGATCACCGAGGCGCTGCCCGAAGGGCATGCGGCACGGTTCCTCGCCGAGCAGGCCTTCGAGACACGCGAGTCGGCCGGCCCCATCCTCGCCGAGCGGACGCCCGGCGGTGACGAGCACAACCAGCAGCAGTGGATGGCCCATCCGATCGACGACCAGGCGCGCGGCTTCGTCGGCGTGATGCTCGTGGCCCGCAACGTCGGCGCGCTGTCGCAGGTGCAGAACACGCTGCGCTACTCGCGCAAGCTCGCCTCGCTCAACCGGCTGCTTGCCGGCGTCGCGCACGAGGTGAAGAACCCGCTCAACGCGATGACCATCCACCTCGAGCTGCTGCGGCAGAAGCTGCGGATGGGCCTCTCGCAGCCCGTGGCGGCCGGCCAGGGGGACGGTGGGGGCGTGCCCGAGCGCTCCGCGATCCCGGCGCTGATGACGCACGTGTCGATCATCGGTGACGAGATCCAGCGCCTCGACCAGGTCGTGCAGGGCTTTTTGCGCTTCAGCCGGCCCGAGGAACTGCAGCTCGAGCCGGTCGACGTGTCGGCGCTCATCGACGACGTGGCCGACGTCGTGCGTCCGCAGGCAGAGCAGGCGGCCATCGAGGTGGCCGTGGCGGTGGACGGCGCCTACTCGGTGCAGGCGGACCGCCCGATGCTGCGCCAGGCGATGCTCAACCTCGCGCTCAACGCGATCGAGGCGATGCCCGATGGCGGGCGGCTCACGTTCACGGCGCGGCCGCTCAACGAGACGCAGGTGGAGCTTGGCGTCACCGACACGGGGGGCGGGATCGCGCCCGAGCACCTCTCGCGGGTGTTCGATCTCTATTTCACGACCCGCGAGCGGGGCAGCGGCCTCGGCCTGTCGATGGTGTACCGTACCGCTCAGCTGCACGACGGCACCGTCGAGGTCGAGTCCTCGCCGGGGCGGGGCGCCAGCTTCAGGCTCTGCCTGCCCAGAGCCTGACCGGAGTCGGGCTCGTCCAAAGGATCCGAGATGTCCATGTCGCTGAGGTTCCTGGTACTGGGCTGTGCCTGTCTGCTGGGCGCGGCCGGATGCTCGCGGTCGGCCGCGGTCGTCGCGTCCGCGCCGGTCGTCCTGAACGTGCCGCCGGCGCCCCCGCGCGTCATCTCCGTCCCGCCGGAGCCCGTGGCGCCGGTCGAGACCACCACGGCCGCGCCGCAGGAGGAGGAGCGCCCCGTACGCCAGGCGCGGCCGGCCGCCAGGCCGGACGCCGGGGCGCGCACCGGGCAGGCCGCATCCGACACGGCCACCGACGGCAACGACGCGCCGGCTGCCCCCACGCCGGCCGAACCGGCGGCGCCCCCCGCGCCCGTCCTGCGGACGCCGCAGACGGCCGACGAGGGCCAGGCCGGCAAGCGTGTCCGCGATGTCCTGCGGCGCGCCACCGAGCTGCTCGCGCAGGTCAACCCCGCCACGCTGTCGCGTGAAGCGCGGACGCAGCACGAGACGGCCCGCCGGTTCGTGGAGCAGTCCGAGCAGGCGCTGCTCGAGCGCAACTTCGTGTTCGCGTCCTACCTGGCCGACAAGGCCGAAACCCTCGCCAGGGGCCTCAGCCGCTAGCGCTTCGCAGGCGCCGGCCGCCCGCATCGCGCTAACTCGCGTGGTGTGAGGCAGTTGCCGGGCTTTGGGCTGGATGCCCATATGTAGGTGTCCACTGGAGGTGACGGCCCTATATATGGTAGAATTGTCGCTTGACAACCCGTCCCCACCGGCGCATAGTGGGGCTCCGAAAACGACGAGGGCCCATTCCCGGGGGCACAGGCGTCCGACACGCTCGCAAGGGGGCGTGCTGAGCGGCGCCTCGTCAAAATCGTCGTCACGCGGGTAACGAATCAGAGTGAGGTCGGGGTCGAACGGGGGTGGTTCCATTCCGACGCGGAGGAGGAGAGTAATGCAGCGAGGGTCAGCGCAGGCGGGTGAGTCCACCGCCGCCGCCACGCCAGCGACGGCAGTGCCAGTCGCCGGATCGGGGGTCGCCGACGAGACGGCCGCCGCTCCGGGGCTCGAGTACACGCGCTACTTCTCGGTGGAGGGAGTCGATCCCTTCGACGAGGTGGAGTGGGAGCTTCGCACGGCGGTCATCGGCAGCGAGAAGGGCACCATCGTCTTCGAGCAGCGCGACGTCGAGATCCCGAAGTTCTGGTCGCAGCAGGCGACCAACATCGTCGTCTCGAAGTACTTCCGGGGCACGCTCGGGACGCCGGAGCGCGAGCGCAGCGTCAGGCAGCTCATCGGCCGCGTGGTGAACACCATCACCGGCTGGGCGCGCGCGCGGGGGTACTTCGCGAGCGAGGACGACCTCCAGGCGTTCAGCGACGACCTGAAGCACCTGCTCCTCTACCAGAAGGCGGCCTTCAACAGCCCGGTCTGGTTCAACTGCGGCATCGAGCCCCACCCGCAGGTCTCGGCCTGCTTCATCAACTCGGTGCAGGACACCATGGACGCCATCCTCAAGCTGGCGCACACCGAGGGGATGCTGTTCAAGTACGGCTCCGGCACGGGCTCGAACCTGTCGCCGATCCGCTCGTCGCGCGAGCTGCTCGCCGGCGGCGGGACGGCCTCGGGGCCGGTGTCGTTCATGAAGGGCTTCGACGCCTTCGCGGGCGTCATCAAGTCGGGCGGCAAGACCCGGCGCGCCGCGAAGATGGTCATCCTCAACGCCGACCACCCCGACATCGTCGAGTTCATCAACTGCAAGGTCGAGGAGGAGAAGAAGGCCTGGGCGCTCATCGATGCGGGCTACGACGGCTCGTTCACGGGCCCGGCCTACGCCTCGGTGTTCTTCCAGAACAGCAACAACAGCGTCCGCGTGACCGATGAGTTCATGCGCGCGGTGCTCGACGACAAGGAGTGGACGACCCGCGCCGTGGTGGACGGCACGCCGATGGACACCTATCGCGCCAGCGACCTGATGCGCCAGATTGCCGAGGCGACGCACATCTGCGGCGACCCGGGCATGCAGTTCGACACGACGGTCAACGACTGGCACACGTGCCCCAACACGGCCCGCATCAACGCGAGCAACCCGTGCTCGGAGTACATGTTCCTCGACGACTCGGCGTGCAACCTCGCGTCGCTGAACCTGATGAAGTTCCTCGACGAGCGCGGCGAGTTCGACGTCGAGGCCTTCCGGGCCGCCTGCCGCGTGCTCATCACAGCGCAGGAGATCATCGTCGACGACGCGAGCTACCCGACCAAGGCGATCGAGCGCAACAGCCACGCGTATCGCCCGCTCGGCCTGGGCTACGCGAACCTGGGCGCGCTGCTGATGTCGCGCGGCCTGCCGTACGACAGCGACGCCGGCCGCAGCTACGCCGCGGCGATCACGGCGCTGATGACCGGCGAGGCCTACGCGCAGTCGGCGCGCGTGGCGCGGGATCACTGCGGCCCGTTCGAGGGCTACGCGAAGAACCGCGAGCCGTTCCTGCGCGTGATGCGCAAGCACCGCGCGGCGCTCAAGGACGTCGAACGCGCGCACGTGCCCGAGGACCTGCTCGCGGGCGCGCAGGCCGCGTGGGAC
>CAYSHC010000109.1:0-11556 GCA_964430855.1 uncultured Vicinamibacteraceae bacterium | reverse complement strand
ACCGGGTCGTAGAGCCCGCCGGGCTGGAGCCGGTGCGCCAGCAGCTCCTCGGCCCTGGCCATGCCGCTCTCGGTCAGCGTCGCCGTCTTGTGCTTCTCGTCGACGATGAAGTCGCCGGTCGCCTCGAGCGCCTCGCGCTCCTCGGCCTTCACGTTGCCCTGGATCACCGCGCCCGGCTTCAGCTTCGGAATGATCCTGTCGACCTCGTAGTACAGCTCGGTCGACTCCTCGGCGGGGCCCGAGATGATGAGCGGCGTGCGGGCCTCGTCGATGAGAATGCTGTCGACCTCGTCGACGATCGCGAAGTGGTGCCCGCGCTGCACCATCTGCGCGAGGTCGAACTTCATGTTGTCGCGCAGGTAATCGAAGCCGAACTCGTTGTTGGTGCCGTAGGTGATGTCGCAGGCGTAGTTGCGCTTGCGCTCGTCGTCGCGCAGGTCGTGCGAGATGACGCCGACGCTGAGCCCGAGGAACCGGTAGATGCGTCCCATCCACTCGGAGTCGCGCCGCGCCAGGTAGTCGTTGACGGTGACGACGTGCACGCCCTTGCCGGTGAGCGCGTTGAGGTAGGCGGGCAGCGTGGCGACCAGCGTCTTGCCCTCGCCGGTCTTCATCTCGGCGATGCGCCCGCGGTGCAGCACGATGCCGCCGATGAGCTGCACGTCGTAGTGCCGCATGTGCACCACGCGGCGTCCCGCCTCGCGTACCACGGCAAAGGCTTCGGGCAGCAGGTCGTCGAGCGGTTCACCGTTGGCGAGCCGCTGACGGAACTCGCCGGTCTTGGTCCGCAGCTGCTCGTCGCTGAGCGCCTGCATGGCAGGCTCGTGCGCGTTGATCTGCGCCACGAGCGGCATGATGCGCTTCAGCTCGCGGTCGTTCTGCGTGCCGATGACCTTGGCAAGAAGGGTATCGAGGATCAAAAGCGGCTACCTGAGGAGGACTCCGCCGGGAGCCCCGCAATCTTCCGATTGTAGGGAACGCATCGGAGTGAGGCAAGCAGGAGCCGGCAGGGGACGTGCGGGATGCACCCGCCGACTCAGTCCGCCGCGCGGCTGACGAGGAAGCCCAGCGGGTTGGTGGGGCGCCCGTCGATCCACACCTCGTAGTGGAGGTGCGCGCTGGTGGAACGGCCCGTGGAGCCCACGTAGCCAAGCACGTCACCACGGCGCACGGTACGGCCCGGCCGCACCGCGAAGCCCGAGAGGTGTGCATACCGCGTCTCGATGCCGTAGCCGTGGCTCACGGTGACGAGGTTGCCGTAGTCGTGATGCCGCTCCGCTTCGGTGACCACGCCGTCGGCGGTCGCGTAGACGGGCTGGCCATGATCGGCCGAGATATCGAGGCCGAGGTGGCTGGCCGGCGCGGAGGTGAACGGGTCGCGCCGTACGCCATAGCCGGAGCTGAGGCCGCCGAACGCCGGCCAGATGGCAGGGGTGGCGCGGGCGAGCGCTGCCTGCCGCGCCAGTTGCGGCCTGGCCGACTCCAGCTGCGACGCCAGCGTGCCCAGAATCTGTCGCAACACGCCCATGCCGTCCGGCGTGGCCGACGGGCCGTTCAGGCGCTCGAGCAACGCGGGCGACACCTCGGCGCCGCCCAGGGCCCTCTGACGCACGCGCTTCGGCAGGCGCGCCATCGCCGCCGCCTCGGTCTCGCTCGGACGGAACGCATCGAGGTCGTCGATGGCCGTCTGGAGCGTGTCGACCTGCTCGGCCAGCGCACCGGTGGCCACGCGCATGCTCTCGTTCTCGAGCAGCAGCGAGGCGCGCTGCTGCTCCCAGACCTCGGCCTGCCAGCGGGCCTTCATCACCGCGCCCATCGCCACGAGCGACGGGATCGCGGCGAGGATCGTCGCGACGATGATCGCGGGGCGGAGCGACAGCGTGAACCGGCGGACAACACCGGTACGCCGGTCGGCGACGAGGATGGTGTAGCGCTTGGCGGCCATTGGATGACGTGCCCGCAACCCTGCCAGAGGAGAGGAAGGGTCGCGGCGCGCGGCGAAAACGTTCGTCGGGACGAAACCGAACGGGCTCCGAACGACAGGCGAGTCTAGCACAGGCTTCCGGGCAGGGGTACCCGCAGCTGCAGAGCTTCCGCGACGTCACTGTGCGTGACGTCCGCCCGTCCGGCAAGGTCGGCGACCGTGCGCGCGACCCGAAGTACACGATCAATCGAGCGTGCACTGAGGCCGAATCGCGCGACGGCGCGGCTGAGCAGCACCTGGATCTCGGCGGGATCACCGATCGTCCGCAGTTCCGGGCCCGCCAGCCAGGCGTTCGGCACGCCCTGCCGGTCGAGCTGCCGTGCCCGAGCGGCCTCCACCCGGCCCCGGACGACGGCCGACGACTCGCCACGCCCTGCCGACGCGAGCGCCGACACGTCCACCGGCGGCACGTCGACGGCCAGGTCCACGCGGTCGCGCACGGGCCCCGACAGGCGACCCGCGTACCGCTCGACATCGCCGGGACGACAGCGGCAGGGGCGCACCGGGTGTCCGCGCAGGCCGCACGGACAGGGGTTCATGGCCGCGACAAACAGGAACCGGGCCGGGAAGGTCACGGTGCGCTGGACGCGCGCCAGGCGCACGACCCCGTCCTCGAGCGGCTGCCGGAGCACGTCGAGCGTCTGCCGATGGAACTCCGGCGCCTCGTCGAGGAACAGGACCCCGTGGTGCGCGAGGCTCACCTCGCCGGGCCGCGGCTGCGGACCGCCGCCGACCAGCGCCGCCGTGGATACGGTGTGATGCGGCGCGCGGAAGGGCCGTGCGGCGAGCAGCCCCTCGCCGGGGCGGATGAGACCGGCCGCCGAGTGGATGGCCGTCGCCTCTAGGGCGGCGTCGAACGTCCAGGCGGGCAGGACGCCCGGCAGCCGCCGCGCGAGCATGGTCTTGCCGGTGCCCGGCGGCCCGGTGAGCAGCAGGTTGTGGTGCCCGGCGGCCGCAATCTCGATCGCACGGCGCGCGAGGGGCTGGCCCCGCACGTCGGCGAGATCCGGCTCGTCGTGGGTCACGGACCTTCCGGAAGATGCCGTTGGCGTCGCGCGCGCCGCGCCGGGGTTCGCGAGCGCCGCGACGGCCTCGCGCAGCGTGTCGGCCCGCAGCACCGCGACGTCCGGGACGACGCCGGCTTCGGCGGCGTTGGCGGAGGGCACGAGCACGTGCCTCAGGCCGTGCCGCCGCGCCCCGAGCGCCGCCGGCAGCACGCCGCGGGCCGGCAGCACCTGGCCGTCGAGCGACAGCTCGCCAAGGACGAGTGCCTGCGAGGCAGCCGCCGGCGCCCCGTTCCCGGCCGCGGCAAGGATGGCGAGCGCGATCGGCAGGTCGAAGCTCGTCCCGGCCTTGCGGAGGTCGGCGGGCGCAAGGTTCACCGTGATGCGGTGGGGCGGGAACTCCAGGCCCGAGTTGCGAATCGCGCTGCGCACGCGGTCGCGGCTCTCGCGCACCGACACGTCGGGCAGGCCGACGAGCGTGAACCCGGGCAGGCCGTACGAGACATCCGCCTCGACGCGGACGAGCTCCGCGTCGATCCCCAGCAGGGTGCTCGAGTGCATCGCCGCCAGCATGCAGCAGGGGAGTGCACGGCGCGCGCCAGCGGAGCCTGTCGCCGTGCGTCCGTACACGCGGGGGTTCCGGGCCTCGCATGGGCAGGAATTGCGAGGCGCCCCGCCCGAGCGCTGGCAAAAACAGCAGGACCGCGACCCGGAGGCCGCGGTCCGTGCGGTGGTCGAGGCGGGCGCGCGCTACTGCGCGGCGCGGGTGGCGCTGTCGACGTGTATCGTCAGGCGGTCGCCCACCGCGAGGCGGTCGGACCGCAGGCGGTTCCACGCCTTGAGCTCCGCCACGGTGACGTCGTGCATCGACGCGATGCGGGTGAGCGTGTCGCCCCGCTTCACGCGGTAGACGATGGGGCTGTCGTCAGACGCGCGCGTGCTCGCCGTGGTCGCCCCGGCGCCCGCGGCGCGCGCGGAGGTTCCCGCCTTCGGCGTCCCGGCAGAGGCCAGGATGGGCGCGCTCGGCGCCCGCGGGATGATCAGCTGCTGCCCGACGCGGACGGTCGACCGCGTGGACAGGCCATTCGCCTGGGCGAGGTCGACCCGCGAGACGCCCAGCTTCTTGGCGATGGAGGCGAGCGACTCGCCGCGCCGGACCGTGTACCAGCGCAGCGCGGCCAGTTCGAGCTGGCTCGCGTCGCGCAGCCGCGCCTGGAGCAGCTCCCCCGTGCCGACCGGCACCTTCACCTCGTAGTCCGGGTAGCGGACCGGCGTCGTCCAGCGGCGCAGCTCGGGGTTGAGCGCCTGGATCTCGTCGATTGACGTGCCCGTCCACTCGGCGACACGGCGCAGGTCGATGGCCGTCGGCACCGGCACCTTGTCGTAGGCGAGCGGCTCGGCCTGCTGCACCTCGAAGCCGTACATGGCCGGGTTCCTGGCAATAATCGTCGCCGCCAGGATCATCGGCACGTACTCGCGCGTCTCGCGCGGCAGGTAGCGCGAGCTGGCCGACAGGCTCCAGAAGTCACGCTTGCCCGAGGCCTTCATCGCCCGCTGCACGCGCCCGGGACCGCCGTTGTACGAGGCGAGGGCGAGGTGCCAGTCCTCGAACATGGCGTACAGCTGCTTGAGGTACCGGGCGGCCCCGACCGTGGCCTTCTCCGGGTCGGCGCGCTCGTCGATGTACCAGTCCTGCTTGAGGCCCATGTCGCCCGCGGTGCCGCGCATGAACTGCCACATGCCGCGCGCGCTGGCCCGTGACAGGGCCGTCGGCTTGAAGGCGCTCTCGATGAGCGGCACCCAGGCGAGGTCGAGCGGAACGCCTTCCTCGCGGAACACCTGCTGAATCATCGGCAGATAGCGGGTCGACCTGTCGAGGCCGGCCTGGAGGTGGTCGCGCAGCCGTCCCTGAAACAGCTCGACGTAGTGGAGCACGCGGTCGTTGAGCGGGATGGGGATGTCGGGAACGGCGCTGGCCAGGTCGGCCTGGACGGCGGCCTCGACGTCCTTGTCGGGCGGCGTGTCGGGCGCGAAGGTCGCCACCTCGAGGAGCTCGTCGATCACGGCCGGCTCCGAGGGCTTCTCGGTGAAGCCGTCACCCGTCTGGAGCGCCAGCGCTTCCTGTGCCGCGATGCGGTCCACGAGGCGATCGAAATGGACGCGCAGCCGCTCGTCCTGCCGGGCGCCGCCGGGCGCCTCCAGCAGGACGTCCACGGCGCGGTCGAACGCCTCACGGGCCTGCGTCAGGTGGCCGAGTTCGAGCTCGTGCTTGCCCAGCGTGAACAGGCGATCGGACTCGGCGATGAGCTCGGCGACCGGATCGACAGGAACCTGGGGGGCTTGAGGCGCCGCTGCTTCGGCGGCGGGTGGAGGGGCGTTGTCCACCGGAGGCGCTGCGGCGACCTGGGGACGCGGGTTGCCGCTGCAGGCCGCAGCGGCAACGACTAACAAGACTGCGCCTGGCAGTCCAACCGTTCGTCGCATAGGCGTCTCGAAAAAGACGCCGGAGCGTAGCATCCGGGAGTCCGGATGGTCAAGGCGCGCCAAGCTCATCAAGGACAAAGACTTGATGAGCTTCGCCCAGTTCGCGGGCGGCCGGCGTGACGATGGCGCGGGGGGCCAGACGGAGACGTTTTCCTGCCTTCAAGGCCTGCCGAACGTCGTCTTCGCACACGAAATCGACCGCGGGCTCGGGGTCCGACGTCGCGGCCGGCGGTGTGGTCGCATGGGTGCCTGCGGGAGCCGGGGGCGTCGCGGCCCCGGCGCCGGCCGTTCCTGAGGTGCCGACGCGCAACGTCGAGTCCGGACGCAGGCCCCGGCTGGCCAGGAAGGCGTCGATGCGCGCCGCCAGCGTCGCGGCGTCAAGCGGGGCGCCGCCGGCCGGCACCGCCGGGCGACTGGCGGTCGCGGCCGCGTCCGCATCCGATGGGGCGGCCCCGGCCCGGCCGGCCGCGGCTGGCGCGGGTGCCTCGGTGGCGCGCCCCTGCGCAGGCCGGAGCTCGTACGCCAGGCGCTTCACGTTGACGAGATGCATGGGCGTGATGTTGTCCGACGTGATGTTGCCGCCGAACCCGCCGCACCCCAGCGTCATCGCCGGGTCGAGCCCGGTGGTCAGGCCGATGGACCCGTGCGTGGTGGGGGTGTTGACCACCACGCGGAACGCCGGCTTGTGCAGCCCGAACTGGAGAATGACCTCCTCGTCGGTCGCGTGCACGGACATCGTGTGGCCCATGCCGCCGTACCGCAGGATGTCCTTGCTGCGCTCGCACCCCTCGCGCCAGTCGGCCACGACGTAATAGGAAAGGACGGGGCAGAGCTTCTCGATCGACAGCGGGTGGTCGCGCCCCACGCCCTGGAGCTCGGCGACGAGGACGCGCGTTCCCGGCGGCACGTCGAGGCCCGCCGCGGCGGCGATGGCCGTCGCCGGGCGGCCGACCAGCGAGGGGTTGGGGAGCCGCTGCGGCGTCACCAGCACGCCTGCCAGCCGCGCCGCGGCATCCGGCGAGAGGAAGACGGCGCCCTGCTGGCGCAGCGCGTCCCGGAGCGCGGCGTCGATGGCCCGATCGGCGACCACGGAGTTGGGCGACGAGCAGAGCAGGCCGTTGTCGAACGTCTTGCCGAGCACGATGTCGGACGCGGCCTTCGCGACGTCGGCGGAGGTGTGCACGTAGCAGGGCGCGTTGCCCGGGCCGACGCCGTACGCAGGCTTGCCGGCCGAGTAGGCGGCGCGTACGAGCCCGAGGCCGCCCGTCGCCAGGATGACCGCGACCTCACGCTGCCGCATGAGCTCCTGCGTGCCTTCGAGCGTCACCGTCGTCATCCAGCCGACGCTATGGGCGGGAGCCCCGGCGGCGGTCGCGGCGCCCGACATGATCTCCGCGACGCGGCTGATGCAGCGCGCCGCGGACGGGTGCGGGCTGATCACGATGGGGCAGCGCGCCTTGAGGGCGATGAGGATCTTGTAGATCGCCGTCGATGTCGGGTTGGTGGACGGCACGATGGCCGCGACGACGCCGAAAGGCTCGGCAATCTCGATGACCTTGCGCGTCTCGTCGCGCCGCAGCACGCCGACCGTCGTCATCGGCCTGATGAAGGCGTGCACCTGCTCGGCGGCGAAGCGGTTCTTCTGGACCTTGTCGGCGACGACGCCGAAGCCCGTCTCGTCGACCGCCTCGCGCGCGAGCGACTCGAGGTGGGGCCTGATGGCGGCGGCCATGGCGTCGACGATCGCGTCGATGGCCGACTGGGAGAGCTCCGCGAGCGCGGCCTGCGCGGCGCGCGCCTGTCGCGCCAGCGTGCGCGCCTCGGCCATCGAGGCGAGGTCGCGATCGTTCGGTGGGCGTGTGGGCTCGGCCATGCGCAGGATCGACGCCGGCGGCGCCGTGGTTACGGCTGCGACGGCGGGGCCGCGACCGTGCGCGGCAGGATCCGCTCGACCTCGGCGTGGGGCCGCGGGATCACGTGGACGGAGACCAGCTCGCCGACGCGCCGCGCCGCGGCCGCCCCGGCATCGGTCGCCGCCTTGATGGCGCCGACGTCGCCGCGGGCCATCACCGTCACGTAGCCGGCGCCGATGTACTCCCTCGCCGTCAGCTGCACGTTGGCGGTCTTCACCATCGCGTCGGCAGCTTCGATCGCGCCGATCAGGCCGCGGGTTTCGATGAGTCCAAGGGCGTCCGACATGCGTGCGCGGTGACTCTAGCATGTTGCCCCGGGGGCGACAACCGGACTACCATCACGCGTTTGCCGGCGGTCCACGGTGACCCCCGGAGCCCTCGATCGTTTCAGGAGATGTACGACGTGAAGCCATTCGCCGCCTGCCTCGCACTCGGCCTGGCGCTGACCTCGGTGGCCGCGTGCGGCCCGAAGGAGGACAACGCGCCACCCGTCGCCACGCCCGCGTTCTCGGCCAGCCGGTCGCGCGCGGCGCTCGGCAGCCCGGTCGACCTCACCTATCGATTCACGGTGGCGACCAACGCGCCGGCCTTCGACAAGGACTACCGGGTGCTCGTGCATTTCGTGGACTCGGACGGCGAGCTGATGTGGACTGACGACCACGCGCCCGTCAAGCCCACGACCGAGTGGCGCGCGGGAGAGACCATCGAGTACACGCACACGATGTTCATCCCGGTCTACCCGTACATGGGCCAGACCTCCATCCGCGTCGGCCTGTACGACCCCGAGACCGGCGAGCGCCTGCCGCTCGCGGGGCAGAGCGATGGCCAGCGCGCCTACACGGTGGGGTCCATCGAGCTCCTGCCGGCGGCCGAGAACGTCTTCGTGCAGTTCAAGGACGGCTGGCACGGCGCCGAGGTGTCGCCCGACAACGCGGCCGTGGAGTGGCAGTGGACGAAGGGCACCGCCACGCTGGCGCTCCGGAACCCGAACAGCGACGCCACGCTCTACCTCCACTTCGACGGGCGTCCGGACCTTGTACCCGGCCAGACGCTGACCGTGAAGATCGGCGACACGGTGCTCGACACCTACACGCTGACGGCCAACGAGGAGGTGATTCGCCGGGTCCCGATCACCGCCGCGCAGTTCGGGACGTCCGAGAACGTGGAGATCACGCTGGAGGTGGACAAGCCGTTTGTCCCGGCGCAGACCCCGGCGGCCAACTCGAATGACAGCCGCGAGCTCGGTGTCCGCGTCTTCCACGTCTTCGTCGAGCCCAGGGCCTGACGCCCGCCAGGGACGTCAGAGCGGGTGGTAGACTGCCGCCCATGATTCTCCGTCCCTTCGCCGTGGCCGTCGGCGCGGCGGCGGTGCTGGCGGTGCCCGCGGCGGGCCAGGCCGAGCTGGTCACGCTGTCGAGCGGCCGCACGCTGTCGGTGCGCGCCGTCGAGGTGACGGGCGACAGCGTCACGCTGACGCTTCGCGGCGGCGGGACGATGACGTGTGCGGCGAGCCTGATCGTGCGCATCGCGCCCGACGAGGTGCCCTACGTGGACGGCCACGCCAGGGACGGCCACGGTAGGGACGGCCACGGTAGGGACGGCTCTCCGAGCCGTCCGTCCGACCCGAGCCGTCCCCCTGGCTCGAGCCGTCCATTCGCTGCAACCGGGTCGCCGTCCCCCGCGCCAGGCGACCCACCGACGCCAGGGGGGCTGGGCACCGCCGCCCGCGCGTACGACGCGGTCATCGCCAGGGCGGCGCGACAGTACGACGTCGATCCGAAGCTCATTCATGCGGTGATTGCCGTCGAGTCCGGCTACCAGCCGCGCGCCCGATCGCCGCGCGGCGCTCTCGGGATGATGCAGCTCATGCCCGCCACCGCCCGTGAGTTGCGCGTACGGAACCCGATGGACGCGGCCGCCAACATCGACGCCGGCGTCCGCTACCTGCGGCACCTGCTGGATCGCTTCGAACTGCGCCTCGCCCTGGCCGCCTACAACGCCGGCGCCGCGACGGTGGAGCGCTACGGCGGCATTCCGCCCTATCCCGAGACGCGCGCCTACGTCGCGCGCGTGCTCCGGCTGGCCGGCGCGTCCTGACGAGCCATGGAGTTCCGCTGCCGTCTCGCCAGCGCCTCCGGGGAGATCACCGAGGCGACCTATGTCGCCGAGAGCGAAGCCGCGCTCCGGCGCGACCTCGAGGAGCGCGGGCTCTACCTGCTCGAGGCGAAGCCGGCCGGCTGGGGCGGGCTGTCGGGGCTGACGCGCCGTCGGGGGGGACGGATCAAGCTGCACGAGTTCCTCGTCTTCAACCAGGAACTCGCGACGCTCCTCAAGGCCGGGATGCCGCTCGTCCAGTCGCTCGAGATTCTGCGGCGGAACATCCCGAACGCCACCTTCAAGGCCGTGCTCGACGACGTGTACGAGCAGGTCCGCTCGGGCATGGCGCTGTCGGACGCCTTCGAGGCGCACGCGCGGCACTTCTCCCCGATCTATACGGCGTCGCTGATGGCAGGCGAGCGCAGCGGCAGCCTCGAGCAGGTGCTGCGGCGCTACGTGGCCTACGTGCAGGTGCTGTCGGCCGTGCGGCGCAAGATCATCTCGGCGCTGGTCTACCCGGCGGTGCTGGTCACGCTGTCGCTGGCGGTGGTGGCCATCATCGTCATCAAGGTGGTGCCGGCGTTCAGCGACTTCTACGGGAACTTCGGCGCCGAGCTGCCCTGGGCCACGCGGCTCATCGTGGCCGTCTCGTCGGGCGTCCGCGAGCACCTGCTGGTGCTCGGGGCGCTGCTGGCCGGCACCGTCCTCATCGGGCGCTGGTTTGCACGGCAGCCCAGCCAGCGGCGCGCTCTCGATCGTCTGACGTTGAAACTGCCGCTGCTCGGCACGCTGGCCCGCCAGTTCGCGACGTCGCAGTTGAGCCGCACGCTCGCCACGCTGCTCGGCGGCGGCATCCCGCTGGTGACGGCCCTCGACGTGTCGCGCCGGTCGATCTCGAACCGCCACATCGCCGCGCAGATGGACGACATCGCGCGCCAGGTGCGTGAGGGGCAGGCGCTGTCGGCGGCGATGGCCGACAAGGGCGAGTTCCCGGACGTCGCCGTCAAGATGGTGGAGGTGGGCGAGGCCACCGGCGCGCTGCAGGACATGCTCAATGCGATTGCCGATTTCTACGACGAGGACATCGAGACGAAGCTCGCGCGCTTCCTGCTCCTCATCGAGCCGCTGCTGCTCGTCGTCATGGGCGCGATCATCGCGGGACTGCTCATCGCGCTGTACCTGCCCGTCTTCCAGCTGTCGTCGGCCCTCGGCTGACGGCCCCGGAGAGCCTGCGCCGTGAGCACGCCGACCCGTCCCAGCAACCTGCCCCCCGCCGACCTCCCCATGCCGGACCTGCCGACGGCCGAGGGCGTCGTCGACGACACGCGGCGCGAGGCGGAGGAGGCACGCCGGCTCGCCGAGCGCTACCGGCTCGAGTACGTCGAGATGAGCCACTTCCATCTCGACAACGAGCTGTTCCGGTCGATCCCCGCCGACCTGATGCTGCGCTACGGGTTCATCCCGTACCGGCGCGACGGCGACGTGCTGGTGATCGTCGTGTCCGACCCCACGGACCTGATGATGATCGACGAGCTCCAGCAGCTGCTCGGGATGCGGCTGAAGGTCACCGTCGGGCCCGCCAGCGCGATCCAGGGGATGCTCAAGAAGAGCGAGAGCAGCCAGCGCGTCCTCGAGGAGGCCACCGAGAGCTTCCAGCTCCAGCTGCTCAAGGAGGACGAGAGCGGGGAGGAGTCGCTCTCGGTCGAGAAGCTCACCAGCGACATCAGCCCGATCATCCGGCTGGTCGACTCGACGATCTTCACCGCGCTCCAGCGCCGCGCCAGCGACATCCACATCGAGACGCAGGACGCGGCGGTGGTGGTGAAGTACCGCATCGACGGCGTGCTGCAGCCCGCGATGCGCCCGATCGCCAAGCAGTTTGCCGGGCCCATCATCTCGCGCATCAAGGTGATGGCCGAGCTCGACATCGCCGAGAAGCGCGTGCCGCAGGACGGCCGCTTCAAGCTGCGTATGCGCGGCAAGACGATCGACTTCCGCGTCTCGATCATGCCGAGCGTGCACGGCGAGGACGCCGTCATCCGCATCCTCGACAAGGAGTCGATCAGCGAGCAGT
>CAYSHC010000108.1:0-11993 GCA_964430855.1 uncultured Vicinamibacteraceae bacterium | reverse complement strand
ATGTTCCCCTCCTGGATCAGGTCGAGGAACTGGAGGCCGCGGTTGGTGTACTTCTTCGCGATCGAGACGACGAGGCGCAGGTTTGCCTCGACGAGCTCCTTCTTCGCCTGCTCGGCCTGCATCTCGCCGCGGTAGATCGTCTCGAGGGTGTGCCAGAGCCGTTCCGGCGTCTCCTCGAGCTCCGCGCTGAGCTGCTTCACGCGCTCACGCAGCTCCTTCTGCTTCTTGAGGAGGGCCTTGCGCTCCTCTTCCTTCAGCTTCGGCTTGCGCCCCTTGGCCGGCGGGTTGAGCTGCCGCTCGATCTGGTCGGCCTCGCGCTGGAGCCGGCGCACGCCCTCCACCTGCTCCTTGATCTCGTCGATCATCCGGCGCTTGACGTTCTCGGTGAACTCGATCTGCCGGATCAGCTTGGAGATCATCACGCGCTTGCGCAGCATGTTCCAGCGCGCGCGCCGCCAGGCGGCATACTCCTTCTTCGTCTTGCCCTTCTTCACCGAGGCGGCGCGGGTCTCGGCCGCCTTGTAGGCGGTGATGGCCTTCTTGACCTGGTCAATCTGGCGGAGCACCTCCTTGGCGCGCTCCTCCAGGCGGTCCTCGGTCACCTCCTCGTCGGTGAAGATGACGAGTTCGCGCACCGTCCGCTGGCCCGACTTGAGCTGCTCGCCCATCTCCAGGATCTTCTTGGCGACGGTCGGCATGCGCGAGATCGACTTGATCACCGCGAGCTTGCCGCGCTCGATCCGCTTGGCGATGGCCACCTCACCCTCGCGGGTGAGCAGGGGCACGGTGCCCATCTCGCGCAGGTACATGCGCACCGGGTCGTTGGTCTTGTCGAGCGCACCGGGCGTCAGGTCGAGCTCGGGCTCCTCGCCCGACTCGGTCCTGTCGAGCAGCTTGTCCTCCCGGTACTTCTGCTCCGACTCCACCACCTCGATGCCCGCGTTGCCGAACGTGCTGAACAGATCGTCCAGCTCCTCGGCCGACGACGTGATGTCGGCGGGCAGCACCTCGCTGACCTCGTCGTACAGGAGGTAACCCTTCTCCTTGCCGATCGCGATCAGATGGCGGACTTCGTCGTACTTGTCTTCGATGGACACGTCGCTGTGGCCTCCCCGGCCCGTGCGTGTGGGCTGCCGGTCGTCAATTATCACTTCAGCGCCTCAATCTGCTGTATGAGTTCTTTTTTCCTGGCCCAGAGCGCGAGCACGCGCGCCTTGTCGGCGGTGCCCCTGGTCTCGTGCAAGTGGTCGATCTCGCGATCAATCCGGGCCCGTTCACGGTCGAGGCGCAGCATCCGCAATGTGCGGGCACAGGCCTCGGCGGGCGCCGCGGCGCCCAGTGCCGCCTGGGCGGTCACCCAGCGGCGTTCCTCCTCGTTTAGACGCCCGAGAAACGCCGCTGGCAGTTCCTCGGGGTCGGCGATGTCGAGATCTCTCGCCAGCTTCAGCAGGCGTCCGGCCCGAAGCCCCTCGAAGACCTCGTCCTCGAGCCCGAGCAGTGCCGCACGGGCGGCGGCCGGGTGCGTCAGCACCGCGACGATGAGCTCGCGTTCGGCGGGCAGGACACCTGTGACCGAGGCTCGCCGAACCTCGGTCGGGACGCTCGTCTGCCGTGTGACGGCCGCCTTGCGAATCGCCTGGCGCACCGTGTCCTCGCCGATGCGCGCCCGGAAGGCGATGCGATCGGCGAACTGGTCGCGGGCCGCCGCGTCCGGAATGCGCGCCGCGACCACCAGCATGTCGTTCAGGAAGGACAGCCTGCCGTGTGAATCCTGCAGGTCGTGTGCCGCCGCCCCCTGATCCAGGACGAAATCCAGGTAGGGTTTGGCCTGATCGAGCTGCTCCCGGTAGGCGTCCCCCCCATGCCGCTGGAGGTACGTATCGGGATCCTCGCCTTCCGGCAACAGGGCCACCGACACGTGAAATCCTTCCGAGACGAGCAGATCGCCCGACTTGGCCGCCGCGCCCTGGCCCGCCCTGTCGCCGTCGAAGCTCAGCACGACCTTCGACGCGAACCGCCGCAGGAGCTGGGCCTGCGCCACGGTCAGCGCCGTCCCGCTGGTCGCGACGACGTGCTCGATGCCCGCCTGGAGCGCCTGGGCGAGGTCGAAGTACCCCTCGACGAGCACCGCCACCCCCGCCTTGCGGATGGCATGCTTGCTGAGGTGCAGCCCGTACAGCACCCGGCCCTTGGTGTAGAGCGGGGTCTCCGACGAGTTCAGGTACTTGGGCACCTGGTCCGCTTGGAGCGCCCGCCCGCCGAAGGCCACCACCGAGCCGCCCTCGCGGCAGATGGGAATCATGAGCCGGCGCTGGAACCGGTCCACGAGCCCGACCCGCTCCCGCTCGACGCCCAGGCCGCTCCGCAGGATCTGGGCCGTGGAGTAGCCGCGGCCGCGGAGCAGCCGGACCAGCCCGTCCCGGGCCGGTGGCGTCAGCCCCATCCCGAGGCGGTCGATCGTCGCGGGCGCCAGCCCGCGGCGGGCCAGCATCTCGCGCGCCGCCTGGCCCCTCGGCGCCGCGAGGTGCTCGGCGAAGAACGCCGCAGCCGCCTCGTGCATGGCCAGCAGCGCCTCGCGCTCCGCGTCGTCGCGCCGGGCCTCCTCGGTCGTCGCAGGCTCGGGCAGCGACAGGCCGAACTTCGCGGCCACGCGCCGCACGGCGTCCTGGAAGCCGACGCCTTCCTGCAGCTCGACGAACTTGAAGACGTCACCTCCCTGGCCGCAGCCGAAGCAGTGGAAGAAGCCCTTGTCACGATTCACCGTGAACGAGGGCGTCCGCTCTCCATGGAACGGGCACAGGCCCTTGTACGAACTGCCGGCCTTGCGCAGGGGCACGTACTCCTGCACGACCTGCACGATGTCGGCAGCCTGCCGCACCTGGTCGATGACCTCGCGCGGGTAGAGCACGTTACTCCTTGAGCTCCACCACGGTCACGGCGCTGCCGCCCTGCTCGTGCGGCGCGGGCGCATGCCGCACGACCATCGGGTGGCGCCGCAGGTAGCCGTGCAGCGCCTCGCGGAGGCGCCCGGTGCCGTGCCCGTGGATCACGCGCACCGACGTCCGCTCCTGGACCAGCGCCGCATCGAGGAACCTGTCTGTCCGCTCGAGCGCCTCGTCCACCGTGCAGCCGATCACGTTCAAATCGCCCGACGAGGGCTCCAGCCCGCCGCCGGCCGAAGCCGCCACGACGGTGACCGACGGCTTCGGGGGCTGTACCGGGCCGCCGACCTTCCGGAGCTCGGCCACCCGCGCGCGCATCCGCTTGCCGTTGACGTCGATCTCGGCATCGCGCCCGCCGAGGCTCCTGACGATGCCCGGGAGCCGGAGCGGACCCACCTCGACGCGGTCGCCCTCCCTGATCGGGCCCGCGGCCACGGGCGTCGATGCGGGGGGCTCGGGGCCACCCGGCGCGGCGCCGGCGCGGACCGTGTCGGCCACCCGGTCCAGCGCCTCGCGGGCCGACGTGCGCAGCAGCCCCGTGTCGCCCGTCGTGATGGGCGTGGCGTGCCGCTGCTGCCTGGCCAGTGCCGCAGCCTGGCGCTTGAGCTCGTCCACGATCCTGTCGACCTCGGCCCGCGCCGCCCGGAGCTGCTCGTTGAGCCGCTGCTCCAGCTTCCGACCGAACTGCGCCTCGCGTTCGCGCAGCGCTTCCTCGCGCGCCCGCAACTGGCGTTCGGCCTCCTCGGCCTGAGCGCGTGCCCGGCGCGCCAGCCGCTTCTCGTGGTCCAGCGCCTGCATGTCGCTGTCCATGCGCGCCAATTGATCAACGAGCTGGGCGTCCTTTTCGTTGCGCCACCTCGCCGCCGCCTCGAGCACCGACGCCGGCAAGCCGAGCCGCGCGGCCATCTCGAAGGCCAGGCTCGCGCCGGGCGAGCCGTACAGCAGCCGGTAGGTCGGCGCGAAGGTGCGCGGCTCGAAGCCGAACGCCGCGCACGTCACCCCGTCGGTGCTGGTCGCGTACGACTTGATCGTCTCGAAGTGCGTCGTCGCGATGACCGTGGCGCCGCGCCGGCGGAAGTGGTCGATGATGGCCACCCCCAGCGCGCCGCCCTCGACCGGATCGGTGCCGTTGCCCACCTCGTCGAGCAGGACGAGCGCGGGCAGCGACAGCTCGCGGTCCATCGCGACGATGTGCGCGATGTGCCCGGAGAAGGTGCTCAGGTTCGCCCCGATCGACTGCTCGTCGCCGATGTCGGCGAAGATCGAGCGGAACGTGGGCAGCGCCGACCCGTGCTCGACCGGGATGAACAGCCCCGCCTGCACCATGGCCGCCAGCAGGCCCGCCGTCTTGATGGCGACGGTCTTGCCGCCCGTGTTTGGTCCCGTCACGACCAGCGCCGTCGACGGCGGCAGCACCCGGATATCCACCGGCACCGGCTCGGCGTCGCGCGCCACGCGCTCGTCGGCGTCGGGCAGCCGACGCGCGATGGCCGGGATGAGCAGCGGATGTCGCGCCCCGAGCAGCTCGACCCGCCCGTCGGCGGCGGCCTTCGGGCGGAGGCCGCGGAGTGCCAGCGACGTGCGCGCCTTCGCCTGGACGACGTCGAGCTCCGCGGCCACGTCGAGCGTACGCTCGAAGTCCGCGGCGCGGGCCCGGAACTGGTCCGTCAGCGCCAGCAGGATGCGGCGGACCTCCTCGGCTTCCTCCTCCTCGAGCGCGACGACCTCGTTGTTGATCTCGACGGTGCTCAGCGGCTCGAGGTACAGGCTCGCGCCGCTGGCCGAGGCGCCGTGGATCAGCCCCGGGATGGCGTTGCGGTGCTCGCTCTTCACCACGAGCACGTAGCGCCCGTTGCGCTCGGTGACCAGGAGATCCTGGAGGTAGCGGGCCGTGTCGCGACCCCGCAGGTACGACTCCAGCGTGCTCCGCAGGCGCTGGCGCTGACGGCGCAGCTTGTCGCGGATGCGGGCCAGCGCCGGGCTGGCGCCATCGACGACCTCACCGTGCCCGCTGATCTTCTGACGAATCTCGGTCGTCTCGCGGCCGAACCCCGCCGCCCCGCCGACCAGGGCGACGAGGTGCGGGCCGCGGGCCCCGAGCGTCTGCTCGATGAGCTGCCGCGAGCGTTCGACCGACTCCAGGAAGTCGGCCAGGGCGAGCAGCCGCAACGGCTCCAGCGGACGTCCTTCCACCGTGAGGGCGTCGAGCGTCGGCTCGAGGTCCTCGCCGGCGCGCAGCGGCAGGCCCGGGTGGTCCTGGAGCAGCAGCACCGCCTCGCCGGTCAGGTCGAGCATGGCCTCGACCTCGCGGCGGTCGCCACTGGGTTCCAGATCGGCGAGCCGGGCGGCGCCCAGCGGCGTCACCGCGTGGCTGCGCACGACGGCCGCGATCTGGTCGAACTCGAGCGCGCGGAGCGATGCCGTGTCCATGGTCCTGGGCCGAAGGGTGTCACTATGGCCCCTGTCGCGGCGGACGACAGCAGAGGCAACCATCTAGTATACCTCGTAACAGGCACTTTACGAAGCGCTTACGGTCTGCTGTGATTGACCCGTTGCCTCAGCCGGGGCTACACTGCGCAATTCGCGCAACAATGGCGCAGAGACGCGCGGTACGACATACTCCATGACGCTTCCGGAACTGGCGATTCTCGCGGCCTACTTCTTCGTCCTGAGCATCCTGGCGTTCTACGGATGGCACCGGTACGTCCTCGTCTACTGGTACAAGCGCTATGCCGGGCACGTCCCGGGACAGCTGCCGCCGCCCGATCCGCTCCCGGTCGTCACCATCCAGCTGCCCATCTTCAACGAGATGTACGTCGTCGACCGCCTGGTCGATGCCGTGTGCCGGATTGATTACCCGCGCGAGCTGCTCGAGATCCAGGTCCTCGACGACTCGACCGACGAGACGCGTGACGTCGCCGCGCTGGCCGTGCGCCGCTGGCAGCTGCAGGGGTTCGACATCACGCACATGCACCGCACCGACCGCAGCGGCTTCAAGGCGGGCGCGCTCGAGGCGGGGATGCGCGTGGCCAGGGGCCAGTTCATCGCGATCTTCGACGCCGACTTCATTCCCTCGCCCGACTTCCTGCGGCGGACGCTGCCGCAGTTCAACGACCCGGGCGTCGGCATGGTCCAGGCGCGGTGGGGGCACATCAACGGCGACTACTCGACGCTGACGCGCATCCAGGCCATGCTGCTCGACGGCCACTTCGTCCTCGAGCACGGCAGCCGGAACCGCGCGGGCTGCTTCTTCAACTTCAACGGCACGGCGGGCATCTGGCGCCGCGAGGCCATCGACTCGGCCGGCGGCTGGCAGCACGACACGCTGACCGAGGATCTCGACCTGTCCTACCGGGCCCAGCTGGCCGGCTGGCGCTTCGTCTTCATGGAGGACCTCGTCGCCCCGGCCGAGCTGCCCGTCGAGATGAACAGCTTCAAGTCGCAGCAGCACCGCTGGGCGAAGGGATCCATCCAGACATGCCTCAAGCTGCTGCCGCAGATCCTCGCCGCCGACCTGCCCCTGCGGGTCAAGGCCGAGGCCTTCTTCCACCTGACGGCGAACTTCAACTACCTGCTGATGATCGCCCTGTGCGCGCTGATGTTCCCGTCCATGTACGTGCGCTACAACATGGGGTGGACCGAGATGATGCTCATCGACGTCCCGCTGTTCTTCGCGGCGACGTTCTCGATGGTCAACTTCTACGGCTTCTGTCAGAAGCGGCTGCACCCTGACGACTGGAAGAGCCGCGTCAAGTACCTGCCGCTGCTGATGGCCGTCGGCATCGGCCTGTCGATCAACAACACCCGCGCCGTGCTCGAGGCGCTGGCCGGGCGCCAGACCGAGTTCGTCCGCACGCCCAAGCACGGCGTCGAACGCAGCGGCGACGACTGGATCAGCAAGAAGTACCACCAGGTGATGCTCTGGCAGCCCGCCGTCGAGGTCGCCGTCGGGCTCTACTTCACCGCCACCGTGTTCTACGCCCTCGCCAACGGGATCTACGGCACGCTGCCGTTCCTCGTGCTCTTCCAGGTCGGCTTCCTCTACACGGGCCTGATGTCGTTCGTGCAGCAGTTCAGCGGCGACGAGGCGGTGCTGAGCACGCAGACCGCCGGGGAGTAGCGAAGGACCATGGCTGCAGCACCTGCCGGCCTTCAGGACGTCGTCGCCACCTCCTCCGCGCTGTGCTACCTCGACGGCGAGCGGGGCGTGCTGGCCTATTGCGGGTACGACATCCACGACCTGGCCCGCTCGGCCACCTTCGAGGAGGTGTGCTACCTGCTGTGGCACCGCCGCCTGCCGACGCGGGCCGAGCTCGGCGACCTGCAGTCGCAGCTTGCCGCCGCGCGGACGCTGCCGGAGGGCGTGCTGCGGCTCATGCGCAGCCTGCCGCCGTCCAACGGCATGGACGTGCTGCGCACGCTGGTGTCGGCGCTGTCCCACTACGATCCCGACGCCGCCGACGACAGCCCGCAGGCCACTTACAGGAAGGCTGTCAGGCTGACGGCGCAGATGGGCACGCTCGTGGCCACGTACGGCCGGATGGTCGCCGGCGGGGGCGTCATCACGCCGGACCCCGCGCTGGGCCACGCCGCCAACTTCCTCTACATGCTCACCGGCCAGCGTCCGGATGCGCTGTCGGTCCGCGCGTTCGACGTCGGCCTGATCCTGCACGCGGACCACGAGCTCAACGCCTCGACCTTCGCCGCCCGCGTGACGGCCGCCACGGTGAGCGACGTCCACTCCGCCGTGGTCTCGGGCATCGGGACACTGAAGGGGCCGCTGCACGGCGGCGCCAACGCCGACGTGATGCGGATGCTGCTCGCGATCGGCGAGGACGCCTCCGACGAGCGCGCCGAGGAGGTGGTGCGCGCGAAGCTGGCGCGCAAGGAGAAGATTCCCGGGTTCGGCCATCGCGTGTACCGCACCGAGGATCCACGGGCGACCCACCTGCGCCGGCTGTCGAAGGAACTCGGCGAACGGGCGGGGCATCCGCGCTGGTTCCAGCTGTCGCAGCGCATCGAAGCCGTCGTGCACGCCGAGAAGGGGCTGTACCCGAACGTGGACTTCTACTCGGCGTCGGCCTACCACGCGATGGGCATTCCCGTGGACCTGTATACGCCGATCTTCGCGGTGAGCCGCGTGGCCGGCTGGACGGCCCACGTGCTCGAGCAACTGGCCAACAACCGGCTGATCCGGCCGCGCGCCGAGTACGTCGGTCCGCCGTATCCGCAGAAGTTCGTCCCGCGCGATGAGCGCTGACGCGACGCCTCCGGCAGGTCGACGACACAGGACACGCACAGCACAGGGAACACCGTGAGCGCACAAGCGGCCTCTCCCGACGCCTCGAAGCGGGCCGAGCTGCTTCAGGCGCGACAGCGGTTCGTCCAGACGTGGCCGCGCCGCATCCTGGAGCTCGACGCCATGTGCGCCGCGGAGGACGCCCGGACGCGTGCCGACCTCGCGAGCGCCACGCGCCGCCTTGCTGGCGCCGCCGGTGTCGTCGGGTTCACCGCCCTCAGCCAGGTGGCGCGCGAGATCGAGACCGCGCTCGGACGCGACGGCGCCCAGGGTGCCCCGCCCGCCGACATGATCGAGCGGCTCCAGGCCGCCTATGGCCACGACGAGGAAGCCGCGCCCGACTGGGCCGTCCCTGACGAGCCCGAGACGCCGCCGCCGGCGTCGTTCACCATCGTCCTCGCGGAGGACGACGAGATGCAGCAGCTGATGATGACGCGGGTGCTCGAGGCGGCCGGGCATGTGGTGACGGCCATCAGCCGTGGCGACGAGGTGCTCGAGGCCGTCCGCCGCATCAGGCCGACGATCCTGCTCCTCGACCAGCAGCTGCCCGGCATGGACGGCTACACGATCTGCCGCCACGTGAAGGCCGATCCCGCGCTGACGTCGGTGGCCGTCGTCTTCGTGACCTCGGCGATCTCGCCTGACGACCGCCTGGCCGGCCTGCTCCTCGGCGCCGACGACTACATCGAGAAGCCGGTTGACCTCGCGGACCTCAGCCTGCGGCTGACGACCGTCGCCACCCGGCGCGCGGAGGCGCTGGCCGGCCACCAGGAACCCAAGCTGGCGCGCGGCGAGCTGACCTACGGGGAGTTCGTGACGAGGACCGCCGACCTGCTGCAGCAGACCACCGGCGCGCTGGTCCTGCTGCGCACGCCGGCCGACGTCGGGATGCGCGTGGCGTCGTGGCTCACCGGGGAACTGCGCCGCGACGACCTGCTTGCGCGCTACCGCGACGACCTGCGCATCCTGTTCCTGCCGGGCCTCATCGGCAGGACCGCCGAGCGGCATGTGTCGGACGTCGTCAGCCGGCTCGACGCCGCGGGGCTGCCCGTCTCGTGGGGTATCGCCGTGGCGGACCGCCCGAACGCGCGGACCCTGCCCGCCCTCCTGCAGGAAGCCGACGGCCGCCTCACGGCTCACGCCGCGCTCGCACCGGCGCCGCCGGCGGAGGCCCGTGAAGGCGGGCCGACAGTGACGCTGCGCCGCCGGAGCGTGCTCGTGGCCGACGATGACGAGGGCACGCGCCTGCTGGCCGTCCGCCCGCTCTCGCGCGACGGCCTGCACTGCCGGACCGCGGCCGACGGGCGCGAGGCGCTCGAGCGCCTCGCCGAGGAGGTGCCGGAGGTGCTCGTGCTGGATCTGTCGATGCCCAACCTCGACGGGCTCGGCGTGCTGGCGGCACTGGCCCGGCGGCCCCCGCCGCGCCCGCGCGTCATCGTCGTCTCGGCCAACCGGCAGGAAGACGACGTGCGCAAGGCCCTCGCGCTCGGCGCGGAAGACTACGTGGTCAAGCCGTTCAACCCGCTGATGCTGCTCACGCGCGTGCGGCGCCTGATGCACTGACGCGCACGGCCGGCGGACCGGGACCGACCGCCACGGCGCCCCCTGCCGGGGGGCCGGGACGCGGCGTCGTATAATCGGCAGTTGCTGCATGGAAGCCCGCCGCGTCCGTAACTTCTCGATCATCGCGCACATCGACCACGGCAAGTCGACGCTGGCGGACCGTTTCCTCGAGGTCACCGGGGCGCTCCAGGCCCGCGAGATGGAGGCCCAGGTCCTCGACAGCATGGACCTCGAGCGCGAGCGCGGGATCACCATCAAGGCGCACTCCGTCCGGCTGAACTACACCGCCGACGACGGCGAGACCTACATCCTCAACCTGATCGACACGCCCGGACACGTCGACTTCTCGTACGAGGTGACGCGGTCGCTCGCGGCGTGCGAGGGCGCGCTGCTGCTGGTGGACGCGTCTCAGGGCGTGCAGGCGCAGACGCTCGCCAACGCCTACCTGGCGGTGGGCAACAACCTCGAGATCATCCCGGTCATCAACAAGATCGACCTGCCGGGCGCCCAGCCCGACGAGGCGAAGCGGCAGATCGAGGAGATCATCGGCCTTGACGGCGACGACGCGATCCTCGCGAGCGCGAAGGAAGGGCTTGGCGTCCGCGAGATCCTCGAGGCGATCGTGCGTCGCGTGCCGCCGCCCTCGGGCGATCCGGACGCGCCGCTGAAGGCGCTGATCTACGACTCGTGGTTCGACACCTACCGCGGCGTCATCGTGCAGATCCGCGTGATCGACGGCGAGATCCGGCCCGGCATGCGGGTGCGGTTCATGATTGCCAACCAGGAGTACGACGTCGAGCAGGTCGGCATCTTCTCGCCCAAGCCCATCCCGGTCGAGCGCCTCGGCGTCGGCGAGGTCGGCTTCGTCATCGCGAACATCAAGCGCATCAGCGACGCGAAGCTTGGCGACACGATCACCGAGGCCGCGCGTCCCACCGCGGAGCCGTTCCCGGGCTTCCGCGAGCTCAAGCCGATGGTCTTCGCCGGCCTGTACCCGGTGGAAGGGCATCAGTACCCCGAGCTGCGTGACGCGCTCGAGAAGCTGCGGTTGAACGACTCGGCCTTCGCGTTCGAGCCCGAGACGTCGGCGGCGCTCGGCTTCGGCTTCCGCTGCGGCTTCCTCGGGCTGCTGCACATGGAGATCGTGCAGGAGCGCCTCGAGCGCGAGTTCGACGTCGACCTCGTGACGACGGCCCCGGGCGTGCTGTACCGGGTGATGACGACCGACGGCGAGTGGCACGAGGTGGACAACCCTTCGAAGCTCCCCGACGCGGGCCGCATCGCGAAGTTCGAGGAGCCGGTCATCGAGGCCACGATCATCACGCCGGCCGAGTACGTCGGCGCCATCCTCCAGCTGTGCCAGGAGAAGCGCGGCGTCCAGAAGAACATCGAGTACATGGCGTCCGACCGCGTGGTGGTGAAGTACGAGCTGCCGTTCAACGAGGTGGTGCTCGACTTCTACGACAGGCTGAAGACCGTGTCGCGCGGGTACGCGTCGCTCGACTACCACGTCAGCGGCTACTGGGAGTCGCCGCTCGTCAAGCTCGACATCCTCGTCAACGGCGAGCCGGTGGACGCGCTGTCGATCATCGTCCACCGCGACATGGCCTACCAGCGGGGCCGGCAGCTTGCCGCGAAGATGCGCGAGCTGATTCCGCGCCAGATGTTCGAGGTGGCCATCCAGGCGGCCATCGGCGGGCGTATCATCGCGCGCGAGACCGTCAAGGCCATCCGCAAGAACGTGCTCGCGAAGTGCTATGGCGGCGACATCACGCGCAAGCGGAAGCTGCTCGAGAAGCAGAAGGAAGGCAAGAAGCGGATGAAGCGCGTCGGCCGTGTCGAGATCCCGCAGGAAGCGTTCCTTGCGGTGCTGAAGGTGGGCACCGAATCATGACCGCGCCGGCCAAGTCGACCGCGCGCGAGTACTTCGAGTCGATCGTCATCGCGGTCATCCTCGCGCTGTTCGTGCGCACCTGGTGCTTCCAGGCGTTCAAGATCCCGACCGGCTCGATGGAGAACAATCTGCTCATCGGCGACAACCTGGTGGTGAACAAGTTCCTGTTCGCGCCGGCCGGGGTCGAGCGGGCGATCCTGCCGATTCGCGAGGTGCACCGCGGCGAGGTGGTGGTGTTCAAGTCGCCCGAGGACCCGGAGCGCGACTTCATCAAGCGCGTGATCGGCCTGCCGGG
>CAYSHC010000107.1:0-12264 GCA_964430855.1 uncultured Vicinamibacteraceae bacterium | reverse complement strand
CGGCGCCGGTGATCTCGGCGGCGCTGATGATCGCCGGCACGTTGAGGTAGCTCTCGGCGCTGCGCGCCGGGCCGATGCACACGGCCTCGTCGGCGAAGCGCACGTGCAGGCTGTGTTCGTCGGCTTCCGACCAGACGGCGACGGTCTTGATGCCGAGCTCGCGGCATGCGCAGATGACGCGCAGCGCGATCTCGCCGCGGTTGGCTATCAGGATCTTCTTGAACACCGGTCGCTAGCTCGCCCTGATCGCGAACAGACGGTCGCCATACTGGACCGGCTGCCCCGACTCGACGAAGATCTCGACGATTTCGCCGTCGTATTCCGAGACGATCTCGTTCATCAGCTTCATCGCCTCGATGATGCAGAGCACCTGGTTCTTGCGCACGCGGTCGCCCACGTTCACGAAGGGCGGCGCGTTGGGCTCCGGGGTCCGGTAGAACGTGCCGACGATGGGCGACCTCACGACGGCGAGCTCGACGCCCTCCGTCTCGTCAGGGTTGTTGGCATCGGCCTCGTCGCCGGCGGCTGCGGCGGGCGCCCCGGCGGCGGCCGCCTGCACGCCACTGCCCGGCGCCGCCCCGCGGACGTCGCTCACCGTCAGCGTGGGCGCTTCGGCGCCGCGCTTGCGGACGCGCAGCTTCACGCCGTCCTGCTCGAGCTCGAACTCCGAGAGATCGTGCTCGCGCACCAGATCGAGGATGTGCTTGATTTCGTCGAGAGTCATGGTCAATACGCGGATGGCCACGCGGACGGCACGTCCGTCAGGAGCTCGGCGCCCGTCGCCGTGACGGCGACGTCGTCTTCGATCCGGATGCCACCGGTGCCGACGACGTAGGCCCCTGGCTCGATTGTGCACACGACCCCGGCCGCCAGGAGCGGCTCGTCGGGTTCGTCTGCCCGGGGTCGGCCGAGCCTCGGGGCTTCGTGGACGTCGAGCCCGAGGCCGTGGCCCGTCCCGTGCCCGAAGGCTTCTCCCAGGCCGGCGGCGGTCAGCACGCGGCGCGCCGCGGCGTCCACGGCCGTCGGGGCGATACCCGGTGCGACAGCCGCCAGGGCTGCCTGGTGCGCCTCCGCCACGGCTGTGTGCATGCGTTCGAGGGCCGGCGACGCGCTCCCGAGACAGAGGGTTCGCGTCAAGTCCACGCAGTATCGACGGAAGACGCCCCCAAAGTCCAGTACGACCGGGTCGCCGGGCTCGAGCCTGCGGCTGCCGGGCCGGGCGTGCGGCAAGGCGCTGTTGGGGCCGCTGCCGACAATCGTCTCGAAGGCCGGCCGCGAGAACCCGGCCCGCCGGACACGGGCGTCGACGTCGGCCGCCACCTCGTCTTCGCGGCGCCCCACCGCCACGACGCCCTCGTCCAGGATGGCGCGCGCCACTTCCGATAGCCGGGCTCCCGCCTCGCGGAGGATCGCCAGCTCCACCTCGTCCTTGACGAGCCGCAGCGCCTCGATCGTGCCGCCCGCCGGGGCGAGGGTCAACGCGTGTCCGGCCTGCCGGGCAGCCTCCTCGAGCCGGCGGGCGTGGCCGAGCGTCAGGTAGTCGTCCTCGACGCCGAGCGTGCGGCCGCCGACGCCGGCCAGCGTCGCGACCACGGGGCCGGCCCAGGACGCGCCGTCGAGGATGTGCGCCTCGAGGCGCGCCTCGCCGACGACGGCACGCTCGCGCTCGAGCGCTGCGCGATAGCGGGCATCGGTGAAGACGTGCAGCCGGCCCTCGGCGGTGAGGAGCCCTGCCGCTGACGAGGCGTCGAGACCGCAGAGATAGAGGAGGTTCGTCAGCCGCGTGACGAGGAGCGCGTCGAGGCCCCTGGTCGCGAGACGCTCGGCCGCTCGGTCGAGTCGTGCGGCGAACGGAAAGACGTCGACAGGGTCGGCGGGCACGCCGCCCTAGTCTACGCCAGGGCGGCGTTGCGCCAGGGCGGCCCGGCGCTCACGGATCGACACCAGCAGCGCCTCGAGCGTCCGCAGCGACGGCGCGACGGCGTCGGCGGCCTCGAGCGCGCCGGGCGCGACGGCCTCCGCGCGTTCGCCGGGGCCCCCCTCGGTGTCGGCGGCGAGGTCAGCGGCGACGGCGCCACTCGCGGCGTCCGTCGCGAGCGCAGTGGCCACGGGCACGCCAGTTGCCGGCGCGACCTCGGCGTCGTCCTCCGAGGGTGCGTGCAGTCCATCGCCGGCACGCTGCTCGAAGACCTCGTCGAGCGAGGCCCCTACCCAGGCGTCCCACTCGCCGGTGTCGGTGCGGGCGGGCGCGTCGGCCAGCCCGGTCCACGCGGTCAGCGGATCCGGGTCGGCGACGGCATCGGCCGGCGCCGCCTCGACCGCTACAGGAGCTTCCTCGACGAGCTCGTCAGCGGCGGGCTCGACGACGTCGTCGACAGGTTCCCCGCCAGCTGCGTCGATGGCTCCCTCGATGCCGTGCGCGATCGCGTCCTCGACGGCTTGCGGTGTCGCCGCCGCGGCCCCACGTTCCGGCTCGCCGCCGTCGACGAGCGGCGTCGTCTCGTCGGGGGCGATCGTCTCCGGGGAAGAGGCCACCGGGGCGTCCGGGGCCAGCGGCGCGCAGATCGTCTCGTCCCACGGCATTGCCGCGGCAGTCGTCGCCTCGTCAGCCGGCCCTTCGTCGGCGGGCGCGGCGCCGGGCGCCGCGGCGGGCGCCGCGTCCAGTTCCCATGGCGTGTCCACGGGGTCTGCCCGCAGCCAGGCCAGCGACGGCGGGTCCGGCTCGACAGGGTCGGCGCGCTCGACGTCCGCGGCCTCCGGGGTGGCCATGGCGTTCTCGCTGAACGGTGCGCTGCCGAAGGCGCCGGCTGGTGCCGGTTCTCCGCCCTCGACCTCGGCGTCGCCGTCGGACGGCGCGGCCAGCGGCCCCGCGCCGCGTTCCCGTTCGAGGGCGGCCCGTGCCGCGTCGAGCGCCCTGGCGGCCGCCAGATTGTCCGGCGCCTGCTCGACGGCCTGCTCGAGCTCGCCGATGGCGCCCGCGGTGTCCCCGAGGTCGAGCAGCGCCCGCCCGAGTGTCACGCGTGCCGACACGTAGGTCGGGTAGCGCTCGAGGCCCTCGCGGCACACGCTCACGGCCTCGGCCAGCCGGCCCGACCGCCGGTGCTCTTCGGCGAGCGCCGCGAAGGCTGCCGGCGCCGGCCCGTTGCCGAGGCGGCGCCTCAGTTCATCGAGGGGATTCGCTGTGGACATGCCTGGCCCCCGGAGATCGACGCGTCAGAACCGCTGCAGCACGTCGATCTGCTTGGTGACCGACACCTTGTTGCCGAGCGCGTTGGTCACCGTGAGCTTCACGAAATAGTCGCCACGGCGCGGGAACGTGTACTTGATCACGCGTCCCCGCAGCGTGATGTTCCTGTCGTCGAGGTTCCACTCGTACTGCAGCGACGGGCTGTCGAAGCAGTCGGTGGGCGCCTGCGCCGTGAGCGGGCAGTCGCGCGACATCCCGGCGTCGAGCGTCACTTCCTCGTTCTCGTACGGCTCGGTCGGCCGCCAGGTGAAGTCGGCAATCGGCTGCCCCGGGAAGACGATGGCCCCGAGGGGGACGAGGCGGATGGCGACGGTGCGCGGCACGGCATTGGTGTAGTCGCCGCTCAGCGGCGTGACGCCGACGTGCACCACGTTGCCGAAGTCGGGGTTGTTGGCAAACCCGCCGGGCGGCGCGGTGTAGACAAAGGTGGCGCGGCCATCGGGCCCGGTCGTGCTCGACTTGGCCGACAGCTTGCCGAGGTCGACGATCGCGTTGCCCACGAAGATGTCGGCGCGCAGCGGCACGCCGGCGCGGGGCTCGCCCTGCGGGCCCCGGGCGTTCACCACGATCTGCGACGTGGAGAGGCCGTCGGTGGAGAGGACGTCCGGCGTCGCCTGCACCTGGAGCGAGAGGCCGAGCTCCGAGGGACCGGTGGCGCGCGGCATGTCCGGCTTGCTCGTGCAGGCCGCCATCGCCCACGCGCCCATCAGCGCGAACGAGAGGACTGAGATGCGTCGTGCGGTCATCATGGCTGCACCTGGCTAGTTGGGATCCGCCCAGTCGGCGAAGTTGACGCCGATCGAGCCGGTCGCGGTGACGTCGCGCCCCGTCTGGTCCTTGCCGAAGAACGTCACGTCGGCGATGGTCGAGATGACGAGCGAGCCGCCCATGCCGCGGAGCGTGATGAGCGGCGGCTCGAGCTTGGCCTGCACGCGGACGAGCGAGAACACGGCCTGCACCGTCTGGTCGGTCACCGTGACGGCCACGGCGCCCTCGAACGGGTACGGCACGTCCACGCCCGGCGTGTTGCGGCCGTCGGTGCGGCGGAACTCGACGCGATACCTGTTGATGGTGATGTGGTTGTTCGTCGTCGGCCCGGTCGGGTTGGTGACGTCCTTGAGCGCCAGGCGGAGGGCGGCCCGGCCGTTGTCCTCGTAGACGCTGCCCTTGGTGACGACGTCGGAGCGCAGCACGCCCGTGAACGGCTCGGAGTTGCTGGCGCCGGACGACCCCTCGATGCGGTCGATGATGATGTAGGCCGGCGACTGCCCGGTGCGGACCGTCTCGCTGCAGCCCGCGCCGGTGACGGCAGCGAGCGCAGCGGCGCCCAGCAGGCCCGCCCAGCCGCGGCGCCTGCGCGAGAAGTGCATCATGCGTGTCATTTGACCGGTCCCCCGTTCCTGAGGATGCGCGGCGTGATGAAGACGAGCAGCTCGTCGGTCGCCGACGCGTCGTCGTGCTGTTTGAAGAGGTTGCCGAGCAGCGGGATCCGGTGCAGGAGCGGCGTGCGCTCCTCGGTCCGGCGCTCGATGGACTCCGAGATGCCGCCGATGATCGTCGTCCCGCCGTCGGCCACCAGCACGCGCGTCTGCACGCGCTGCGTGTTGATGGAGATGTTGCCGTTCGGCTGCGGCGTGCCCGGCGAGCCGTTGTCGACGTCGACGTCGAGGATGACCGTGTCGGCCGCGGTGATCTGCGGCGTGACCGACAGCGTCAAAGCCGCGTTCTTGAACTGCACCTGCGGGATGGGCTGGAGGATCTGCACGCCCTCGCCCCCGCCGGCCGGCGGCGCGGCCACCGTCGTGTAAGGAATCTCTTCACCACGCGTGATGACGGCCGTCGTGTTGTTCTGCGTGACCACGCGCGGGCGCAGGATGATCTTCACGTTCTCCTCGCGCTCGATGGCCGCCAGGGCGACGTCCAGGCTGATCGAGCCGTTGATGGCGTCCATCAGCAGGCTGATCGAGTCGCGCGGCATCTGCGTGGCCGCGGGACCGGTGCCGCCGATGGCCTGGATCGCGTTCGGGAACGCCATGTTCGTGGTGTTGCCCAGCTCCGGCACCGCACGCGCGCCGGCGGCCAGCCGCACGCCGAGGCGCTTGGCGAAGTCGCTCGTCGTCAGCACCATGCGCGCCTCGATCTCGACCTGGGTCGGCGCGGCGTCGAGCTGCGTGATGAGCGACTCGGCCTGGGCGATGGCGTCGGGCAGGTCGTTGAGAATCAGCAGGTTGGTCTTCTCGTCCACCTGCCACGTGCCGAAGCCCGGCGTGAGCGCGGTCTTCTCGACGAGCGGCGCCACGTCCTTCGCCTTCGCGTACGACAGCTGGACGACGCGCGTCTGGCGCAGCCGGTTGCGCTCCTCGTCGGCCTGCGCCTGCCGCAGCTTGGTGCTCTCGTTGAGCTCCTGCGTGAGCGTCCCGCGCGGGGTGATGCGGACGATGGAGCCGACCGGGACACAGGCGAGCCCGTTGGTGCGCAGGACGACAGCCAGCGCCTGGTTCCACGGGACGTCCTTCAGCTTGACGTTGACCGTGCCGTCGACGCTCGGATCGATGACCAGGTTCACGCCGGCCACCTCCGAGAACGTGCGCAGGATGGCCTTCAGGTCGACGCCGTCGAAGTCCATGCTGATCGGGTAGGTCGAGATTGCCGTGTCACAGGCGGCCTGCGCGAGCTCGTCGGCCGACACGCGCGCGACCTGCGGCGCGGGGGTGCCGGCGCCTTCCCTGCCGGCGGCGGCCGGCACGGTGCCGGGGGCGACCCGCGGCGTCTGTGCGGCGGCATCCGCGGCCGTGGCCGTTGCCGGCGCGGGCGCGGGCGACGGCGTGGCGGTGGCCGGCGGTGGCGCCGGTGACGGCGCGGGCGTGCGCGGCTCGGGCGCCGGGCTCGACCGCTGCGCCGACGCGTCGGCGGTCGTTGCCGCCGCCGCGGGCGTCCCGCTCACGGGCGCGAACGTCCGCGAGACGGCCTCGTCGTCTCGGCGCGCCCGCTGCTGCGGATCGCCGATGGTCACGACGAGCCCCCGCTGGTCGTCGGCGGGCCGCACCTTGTAGAGGAAGGTGCCACGCAGGTCGAGCACCACGCGCGTCACGAGCGGCGTGGCCGAGAACCGCGCGACGCGCACGCGCCGCACCAGGCCCTTGTCCACGACGATCCGCGGCGGCGTCTTCATCTCGACGCCGGTGAAGTCGAGGGCGAGGCGCGGCGGCGCGCCGTCGGGCACCTGCACGCTCGAGGCGGTCAGGCGGCCGTTGCCGGCGAGCCGGACGAGCACGTCCCCCTGCTCCTCGGCGACGGTGATCTCGGTGAGGGCGGTCGCGCGCCCGGCCTCCTGCGCGCCGGCGGCACCCGTGCCGTCGTCGTGCAGGGCAGCCTGTGCGAACGGTCCGTCCTGGACCAGCAAACGCGCCGTGCGCACGGGCATCGGGCCGGTGGCTGCCGCAAGCCCCATCGGGACCACGGCGGCCAGCGTCCAGAGACCCGCGGCAAGGAGCGGCGTACGCGGGCGCATCATCGGTTCTCCTCGGTTGTGCGAAGCGTCTTGCGAATCTCGCGCTGCTTGATGGGTGACAGCGGGTCGTCCACCCGCTGCAGGAACACCACGGCGTCGGCCGTGATTGCCTTCACCGTGCCGTCGAGCAGCTCGTCGCCGCCGGCCACGGTGTAGGCGCGCTTGTCGGGTCCCTGCACGGTCGCGAGCAGGCGGTCGTGCGCCTGCACGATCCCGCGCAGGGTGAGCTCGGAGATCAGGAGGCCGCGGACGCCCGACGGCCGGTCGCCCGTCGGCAGCGAGGTGCCCGACAGCGCGAGGCTGACAAACGGGTCGCGACGGCCCGCCGGCACGGACGCGGCGCGCTCCACGGCACGGGCGGACGTCGACTCGGGCGTGGCGGTGGCGCCAGGCGCCTGCTGGGCGCCGGCCGGCACGGCGGCCGCCAGGCCCCAGACGATGGTCAGTGCGGACACGATGACGGTGATACGCATGGCTTCCTCAGCGAGCGGCGGCGGGCGGACGGGCGCCGGCAGCGCCCGGTCGCGCCGCGCCGCGGCGGCCGGTGGGGGGCGCGGCCGCAGGGTCCGAGAGGACAAAGGTGGTCACCGTGCAGTCGGCGGCAATGGTCGCCAGCGAGGCGTCGGCGTTGCGCTGGTCGGTCGCCTTGATGTCGATGCCGGTGATGTTGATGATGCGCGGCAGCCGGCTGACCTTGTCGAAGAACGTGCCGAGGTCGTGATAGCCGCCCTCGAGCGTCAGCGAGATGGGCCACTCGGCGTGCTGCTGCTTCACGGCCACGGCCTGCGGCTTGAAGCCGCGGATCGTCAGGCTGGACTGGGTGGCGAGTGTCTGGATGCGGCGCAGCAGCTCGCCGACGTCCTTCTGCTCGGGCAGGACGGCCTTGAGCGCCTGGAGCCGGCTCTCGAGGTCGGCCACCTCCGCGCGGAACTCGGGCAGGCGCCGCTCCTGCGCCTGCGCGCGGGCCACCTCGGCGCGGAGCGTCTGGAGCTGCTGCTCCTGCCGCGCGAGCTGCGCCTCGAGGTCCTGGTGATAGAGGTAGTAATAGCCGGCGACGGCGCCCGCGCCGAGCAGGACGTACAGCAGCAACTGGCCCCACCAGGGGGTCGAATCGAGCCCGAGCTTCATGACCGGCTCCTCTTGCCGGGCGCGGCCTGGGCCGTCTCGGCCTGGGCCTGCGGATCACCCAGCGGGAAGTTGGCCTTCACCTGGAAGTGCACGATGTCGACGCCGCCTGACTGCTGGACCTCGCTGGTGACGATCTCGACCGGGCGGGTGAAGGCGCCCGAGTTCTCGAGATTTCCGATGAAGTCCGACAGCGACGTGAGGGTGGTGGTGCGGCCGTCGATCGTCACCGTGGCGCCCACCTGGCGGAGCCCGGTGAGCCACAGCCGCTCCGGCAGGCTGCGGCTGACCTGATCGAGCAGCGTCACCGGCGAGTGCTGGCCCGTGCGCAGCTGCTCGATGAGGGCCACGCGCTGCTGCAGCTGCGTCCGCTGCGCCTCGAACTGCTCGATCTGCTCGAGGACGGCCGTGAGGCGCTGGCGCTCGGCCTGGGCCTGCTGGATGGCAACGCCGGCGGCGGCAATCCGCGCCTGCGTGGACGCGTACCACCACCCGATGCCGGCCAGCGCGCCGACCACGATGAGGCCGCCGGCGATGTGCAGGCGGTTGGCGGCGAGGCCCTGGAAGGCGGAAGGGCCGGCCGGGGCCGTCTCGACTCTCAGAAGGTTGATGCGAATCATCGGTCACCTACCCGGCGCAGGGCGAGGCCCACGGCGACGGCCGACGTGGCCATCGCGTCGGCCACCGACGGCAGGCCGAACTTCTCGGGCTCGAAGCGGATCGTCCTGAACGGCTCGAAGGGCTCGACAGGGATGCCGAGCCGCTCGTGCAGCGCCGCGGCCAGGCCGTCCACCTGGGCGCAGCCGCCGGTCAGCAGGAGCCTGTCGATCTGGTCGTTGCCCGACGTGCCGCGGAAGAAGTCGAGGGTCTTCTGCACCTCGAGCAGCAGCGACTCGGTCACCATCTGCAGCGTCGGCTGGGCCTGCATGGGGTCGAGGCCGTCGACCGGGATGCCGCGCTTGAGCAGGTCGGCGCTCTCCTGCGGGATCTGGAAGTCCTTCTGGAGCGCCTCGGTGTAGGCGTTGCCGCCCACGGGCACGTCGCGGGTGAACAGCGACTGGTCGCCGCGAACGATGTTGACCGTGGTGGCGCTCGCGCCGACGTTCAGCAGGACGACGGTGGCCTCGCGGGCGTCGTAGTTGGCTTCGTAGGCGTTCTGGAGCGCGAACGCGTCGACGTCGACGATGGCGGGAATGCGTCCGGCCTGGGCGATGACGCCGGTGTAGTCGGCGATCGTCTCCTTCTTGGCCGCCACGAGCAGCACGTCCATCGTGCCGGCCTCGGCGCCCTTCTCGGGCCGGCTCAGCACCTGGTAATCGAGCTGCACGTCCTGGATGTCGAACGGGATGTACTGCTCGGCCTCCCACGCAATGGAGGCGGCCAGCTCCGCGTCGGTCATCGCGGGCAGCGTGATCTTCTTGACGATCACGCTGTTGCCCGACAGGGACGCGGCCACCTCGCGCGTCTTGATCTGGCGCGATTCGAAGAGCCGGCGGATGGCGTCCGCGACGGCGGCGCCGTCGATGATGGCGCCGTCGACGATGGCGTCGGAGGGCAGCGGCTCGACGCCGAAGGACACGACCTTGTGCTGCTTGCCGGCCGGCTTCAGCTCGACGGCCTTGATGGCGGAGGACCCGATGTCGAGCCCGACGACAGGTTTCTGTTTCCTGAACAGCACGGCACGCCTCACCCGATGACAGATTCGTGTTCGCCGCGTGCGCCGCGGCGGCGCCCGGGGCGCAGCTTCGTAACCAGCCCGACCGTAGAGCAAGGGCAATGCCAGCCAGAAGTGCAACGGGCTCATGAGCAATATCGGCAGGGTTCGCACGAGCCTCAATCCAGGGCCGTGGTCGAGCTGGCAGATTTGTCGACAGGGGTGTCGGAAGACCGGGAATGCGGAGGTGCGTACCGCAGAGGGACGAGTAAAGATCTTCAAGGCGAAGGAGGCGCCGGGCGCCAAAGGGCGGAGGGACGGGGGTTCCGCGTCGCGCCTGGCTGCGCCCGGGCTCGAGGTTCCCCGGCCCGGTCGCGGGTGGCCGCGGGGGGCCCATCTATATAGATTCGCGGGGGGCCCATCTATATAGAGAGGTGGCGGCGGCTGCCCGCGTGCCGCTCGCCGGACATCGCGCCACGCGCTCGCACGGCCCCTCGGCCGCGCACCTCTTCGGGGGTTGAGGGTCCGAGGCGAGGCCGAGCCGGTGCGGTCATGCCGCTCGGTCATGCCACCGGAGGACGGCAGGAGTGGCGGCACCCCTCGACGCTGAGCGGCCGGCGTTGAGCCGTCTGCGGGAGCGCGGCGACCCGGTGGGCGGCACCGCGGCAGGCCGTCGGGCCACGAGCGGTCCGCGCCCGCTCTTCCCGATTGACTCTTGCGCTCGATGAGCGTAGCATCTCCTTTTGCCGTCTGTCGGCAAGGAGCCTACGAGTCATCATGAGCACGTTCATTCCGAGCGCCACGGCCGTCGAGCGTCGGTGGCACGTCATCGACGCGGCTGGCAAGTCGCTCGGTCGCGTGGCCAGCCTCGCGGCGTCGGTGCTGCAGGGCAAGCACAAGCCCGCCTACACGCCGTTCCTCGACATGGGCGACCACGTGATCGTGGTCAACGCCGCCAAGGCCGTGCTGACCGGCAACAAGGAAACCCAGAAGTTGTACCGCTATCACAGCGGCTATGAGGGCGGCCTGCGCGAGGTGCGCGCCAAGGACCTGCGCCAGCGGCGTCCGGCCCGCCTCGTCGAGGAAGCCGTGCGCGGGATGCTGCCGAAGACCAAGCTCGGCGACCAGATGTACCGCAAGCTGAACGTGTACGAGCGAGAGGATCACCCGCACGCGGCCCAGAAGCCCCAGCCCCTCGAGGTGCAGTAATCGTGTCAGTCATCCAGTACTACGGCACGGGCCGTCGCAAGTCGTCCACCGCACGCGTGTTCCTGCGCCCCGGCACCGGCAACATCACCATCAACCAGCGGGCGTTCAACGAGGCGGTCAACACCGAATCGCTCCGTCTGCAGGTGCGGCAGCCGCTCGTCCTCACCGAGACGCTGGACAAGTTCGACGTCTACGCCACCACGTCGGGTGGCGGCATCTCGGGCCAGGCCGGTGCCCTGCGCCTCGGCATCGCGCGCGCGCTCTGCCTGTACAACGGCGAGCTGCGCGGCGCGCTGAAGAAGGCCGGGCTGCTGACCCGCGACCAGCGCGCCAAGGAACGGAAGAAGTACGGCCTGGCAGGCGCCCGCAAGCGCTTCCAGTTCAGCAAGCGTTAATCGAGCGAAGTCCGGGCGCAGCTCGACGCCCACGACGACCATGGTGGAGGAACCTTCTTGACCCCGATTGCTGTCAAAGACCTGCTGGAGGCCGGTGTGCACTTCGGCCATCAAACCAGGCGCTGGAATCCGAAGATGAAGCCCTACATCTTCGGCGAGCGCAATGGGATCTACATCATCGACCTCGGCAAGACCGCGCGCCTGTTCCGCGAGGCCGAGCAGTTCGTGATGCAGCTGGCCGCCGAGGGTCGCACCCTGCTCTTCGTCGGCACCAAGCGGCAGGCCCAGGACGCAATCGCGGAGGAAGCCACCCGCTGCGGGATGTACTACATCAACCAGCGCTGGCTCGGAGGGCTGCTCACCAACTTCGCGACCATCCAGAAGAGCCTCACGCGCCTGCGTGACCTCGAGGCGATGGAGACCGACGGCCGGTACGAGATCCTGTCGAAGAAGGAGATCGCCCGCCTCGACAAGGAGAAGCGCCGCCTCCAGAAGAACCTCGACGGCATCCGCCACATGGATCGCCTGCCCGACGCCGTCTTCATCGTCGACACGCGTCACGAGCAGATCGCCGTGGACGAGGCGCGCAAGCTCAAGATTCCGATTATCGGCATCGTCGACACCAACTGCGACCCCGACCAGGTGGACTACGCCATCCCGGGCAACGACGACGCGCTCCGGGCCATCCGCCTGTTCGCGTCGCGCATCGCCGACGCCGTGATCGCCGGCCGCGGCATGCGCGAGGCCGCGCAGCCCGAGCAGCCGATCGATGAGGGCGGCGGCGAGCCGCGCGAGCCGCTGCGCGCCCAGCAGCGCCCGCTGCGCGCCACGCCGACGGCCACCGCGTCGCCCTCGACGTCGCCGTCGCAGCCGGAATCGGCCACGCCCGCGTCGGTCTGATTCCGGCCCCGCGGCGCCAACGCCGGTCAGGGCTCGTCCCGGCCGGCGTTTCGTGTGTGTGGCGAGGGTGACGGGTTCCTCCCGCCCTCGCCTCCCCCAGTTCCTCATTTCCCATCACGACCCATGGCCACCATCACCGCAGAACTCGTCAAGACCCTCCGTGACCGCACCGGCGCCGGCATGATGGAGTGCAAGAAGGCACTCACCGAGACCAACGGCGACA